>CAZIWA010000003.1:0-102310 GCA_964542875.1 uncultured Phycisphaeraceae bacterium | reverse complement strand
GCACCTCCCGGCGAATCTCACGAGCCAGCATACCACCCAACCCTCCGTGTCCAATCATCACAATCAACGAATATCGCACTGCTTCCCCATGCCCCTTCCCACTCCCTGGCTTCCCGCCTATCTTTACTTACCCATGACGCACTCCCCCCGCACCACCGCCGTTCTCTTTGCATGGCTCACCGCCGTTGCACTCCTGTGCCTCCTCTCAACCGCCCAGGCACAGCCCGGCACAGCCGGTCCCGCCTCTGCCCCCGCCAAACCCGCAGCCTTCAACGATTCCCGCGATCACGTAAAACTTTCCGCCATCCCTTACCAGCCCACCGCCACTCCCGGCTCCATCCTCCCCATCGCTGTCATCTTTGATCACGACGACGGCTGGCACATCCACACCTCAGACCCTGTCGTCCCCAAATCCCTGTCGGACGTCACCATCTTCAAAACCCAGATCAAAGCCAAATCCAGCACCACGCCCTCCTCCGACGACCCTTTTACCCCCCTTCTGGACAACATCCAGTGGCCTAAAATCCACACCATCACCATCGAAATGGGCGACGCCCCCGAGGCCTACACCGTCTATGACGGCCTCGCCGTCGCCTATGTCCCCGTCCGCATCGCCAAGGACGCCAAGCCCGGGCAATACACCCTCGCCCTCAGCGTCACCTTTCAGGCATGCGACGCCACCAGTTGCCTCGCCCCCGCGCGCAATATCCCCCTCAACATCCCCATTGAAATCACCGCCTCTCCCGCTGTGGCAGCCCCAGTTAACCCCCACTTCGCCGACATGGCCCCCAGCATTCTTGAAGGACATGCCCCCGTCACCGCCACCGGGCCCCCGCCCGGCTCTTCCGCCTCCACCACCATTGGCGCTTTCGGCCTGGACTTCACCTTAGACCCCACTTCCGCCCTGGGCTTCATCTCCCTTCTCGCCCTCGCCTTCGTCGGCGGCGCCATCCTCAACTTCACCCCCTGCGTCCTCCCCGTCATCCCGCTCAAAATCATGAGCCTCGAAAAACACGCCTCCGAGCAAGGCGGTCGCTCCCGCTCACTCCTCCTGGGCCTCGTCATGGCCTCCGGCGTCGTCTTCTTCTGGCTCGTCCTGGGCATCGCCATCGCCTCCCTCTCCCTCCTCACCTCCACAAACCAGCTTTTCCAATACCCGTGGTTCACCATCGGTGTCGGCATTGTCATCGCCGTCATGGCCATCGCCATGACCGGCGTCTTCCTCATCAATCTCCCTTCCAGCGTCTATAACTTCGCCCCCAAACTGGATTCCCTCCACGGCGCTTTCGGCTTTGGCATCATGACTGCCGTCCTCTCCACCCCCTGCACCGGGCCTTTCATGGGCTCCGCCGCCGCCGCTGGTGCCGCCCTTGGCCCCGCACGCGCCCTGCTGGTCTTCCTTGTCATTGGCGCCGGCATGGCCGCCCCTTACCTTGCCCTCTCCGCATTCCCCTCCCTGGCCAAGAAAATGCCCAAGGCTGGCCCCGGCAGCGAAACCCTCAAACAGGTTCTGGGCCTCCTCATGCTCGCCGCCGCCGCCTTCTTCATCGGCACCGGGCTCTCAGGCCTTCTCGTTAAACCTCCGGCCCCGGCCTCCACCGCCTATTGGTGGGCCGTCGCCGGCTTCATCGCCCTTGCCGGCCTCTGGACGCTCATCCAGGCCCTGCGCCTGGCCAAGGCGGTTCCCACCAAGGCCCTCTTCGCCACACTCGGCGGCCTCACCATCATCGCCGGCCTCTACATGGGCTACGCCCTCACCCGCCCCGGCCCCATCGCCTGGGTCTACTACACCCCCCAAACCCTCACCCAGGCCAAAACCGATCACAAACCCGTCATGATCGAGTTCACCGCGGAGTGGTGCATCAACTGCAAAGTCCTGGAAAAAACCGTCCTCAGTTCCGCCCCTGTCCAGTCCGCCCTCAAGTCCTCCGGTGTCATCCCCATCAAGGTCGACCTCACCGGCAACAACCCCGAAGGCAACGACCTCCTGAATAAATACGGCCGCGTCACCATCCCCTTCCTCATCGTGCTCGACAAGCAAGGCAACCCCGTCTTCCAAAGCGATGCCTACACCCCCTCAGCCCTCTCCGAAGCCCTCACCCAGGCCGCCAAGTAACCTCAAACTCAATTTCGGATGACACGCACACCCGAAGCAGTGCTGTGCCTTGCGCGCACCAACAAAAACTCCAACCCACCACCAAATAACAACTCCCCCCCGTCTTAAACCTCTTCTCTTCGACCCGGGACGCAAGACACAGGACACGAGACGCTTTTCTTACTTCATCTCCGCCATCATCTTCGCCCGCGCCTCGTCATAGCGCGCCTTGATCGTCGGATCATCCACCGTGTGCGCCCCACGGTACACCGCCAGGAACCCAAGCCGGGAATACTCAGACACATTCGGCTCCGAAAAGTGGATCGTCTCGCAATGGTGGATCATCGCATCGCCCGGCTCCAGCAGCGGCGTCAACAAATCCGGCGACTTCTGGTCCACCGTCTCCGCCAGCCCCATTGAGTTCCCCACCACCCCCGAAGGCTTGTGAGGCCGAACCCCGCCCACATGCGACCCCTTCACATAGTTCACCGGCCCGTTGGCCTTCGTCACCGCGTCGATCGCCACCCACACCGTCAGCACATCCCCCGGCTTCCTGCAAAAGTACGCATTGTCCTGGTGGGGCGGCACCGCGCTCCCCACCCGCGCCGGCTTATTGAATGTCTCCACCCCCATCGCTTCCGGGTCCCCGTTCAGCAATTCCTTCAAAAGCGGCAAACCCGTGATCTGGTCATTCGCCGCTTTGAACCACGCATCATGCTGCTCCAGCCTCCACAGGTTCCGGACCGTCGCCCCGTCCTTCTCATAAAACACCTCCCCACGCCCCAGTTTCGGCGCGATATCGCGCGTATACCGCGCCAGTTCCCCCCGAACCGCCGCCAGCCCCTCAGGCGTGAAAAATCCCTTCAACACCACCACCCCGTCCTCCCGGTATTGTTTAACCAACTCCTGGGACAGCGGCTTTTGGTACTTTGTGGCGATAATCTGCATGACAAGCGTTCCTTCGTAAACAAGTTGTACGAACTATAGTAGAAACATGAACAAGTCGGCGCAAGACCAACCTGAACCACAAAAACCCGGACGCTCATCCGACAGGGCCATCATCCTCGGCCCCGTGCGTGAATTCCTCATGCAATCCCTCGCCACCGGCGCACCTGGTGAAAAGATCGAAAGCGAGTGGAATCTCTCCAAACGCTTCGGCATCTCCCGCCGCGTCGCCCGCCACGCCCTTCAGGCGCTTGTCCGCGACGGCCTCGTCGTCGTACGCCAAGGCGGCGGATATTTCATCCGCGATAACTCCACCCCCAGCGTCGACACGCCCAAAATCAACAAAATCGGGCTCCTCACCTTCGGCAACATCTCCGGCAGCCAGTCCTACACCGTCAGCGCCTTCCTTAACGGCATCAAGGAAGCCGGCTTTGAGCCCGTCAATCTCAACGTCTCCTCAGCCAGCCAGGCGCCCGCCATCCTGCGTGATAACCCGGATGTCGATCTTTTCCTCCTCCTCTCTGTTTCGCCCGCCGTTCAGCACTTTTTCGCCGGCCAGTCCAAGCCCACCATCGTCCTTGGCAACACCTACGCGGACCTTGGCCTCCCCTGCATCTGGATGAACGAACTGGAAACCACTCGCCAGTCCGTCCTAGGCCTCCTTGATCAGACAGGCGGCCCCCTGGTTCTCATGCAATACCGGATCCCTAACCTCGGGCTTGAACGCCAGCGCCTGGGCTTCCGCTTCGCCCATCATGAACGCCAGCTTCGCCTGCGCCGCGGGCAGATCATCCGCATCCGGCCCGATGGCCGCGGCCTCAAGGCCGGCATTGCCCAGATCAAGCGCATCATGCCCCGCGGCCTCCTGGTTTCCCGCTCCACCATCCTCCACGCCCTCCTTGATGCCGGCCTGGAGCTCAACAACCCGGACCACCCCATCAAGCCCATGATCCTTTCCGCGGATCCACAAAGCCGCTTTGACTTCCCCGTCTCGCAAGTCGAATCGAACTTCCAGAAGTCCATCCAGGACGCCGTCGCCCTCATCACCCGCATCGCCCAGGGCCAAACCATTGCCCAGCGCATCATCCCCATCGATTGGAAACTCGCCTGGAAGTAACCCCCGCCCTCCAATCGTTCTCCCCCGGGAGAGGATTAGGGTAAGGGCCATCCGCGATGCAATGTCCCCGATACTCGTCTCTTCACCCAGAACCCCGCGCACGCCCCTATGTTCTTCCTCGGCCTCATCCTCGGTCTCCTGCTGGCCCTTCTCCCGGCCATCCTTTTAGCTAAAAAATGGGCGCACCGGGCCCGCTTCTCCGAGCGCAAATCCGTCGCCCGCGAACGCGTCACTGAAATGGGCACCCTCTCCTCGGGTCTTGCTCATGAAATCAAAAACCCCCTCTCCACCGTCAACCTGAATGTTCAGCTTCTGCGCGAAGACGTCGACGACATCATCCGCGAACTCCCCGACGACCAGCGCCCGCGCGATCGGATCGACAAGGTCCACCGCCGCATGGACAGCATCACCCGGGAGGTCCATCGACTGAAGGAAATTCTCGAAGACTTCCTCCGTTTCGCCGGCCGCATCAAGCTCGACACCGCCCCCACCCGGCTAAATCAGCTCGTCGATGAGCTCGTCGACTTCTACTCCCCCCAAACCCAGGCCGCCGGCATCCAGCTTCGCACCCAGTTCGAGCCCGACGACATCCTTCTTGAGGCCGACGGCCCGCTCCTCAAGCAAGCCATCCTTAACCTCCTCTTAAATGCCACCCAGGCCATGAACGACGCCCGCGCCACCGACAAGCCCCATGGCGGCTGCAATGAACTCATCATCCGCACCACCAAGGCCCGCGTCATGGGCCACGATGAAGCCCAGATCCACATCATCGACACCGGCCCCGGCATGGACGCCGCCACCCTCGCAAAGCTCTTCCAGCCCTACTTCACCACAAAAAAAGCCGGCACAGGCCTAGGCCTGCCCACCTCCCGCAGAATCATCGAAGAGCACCACGGCCGCCTCACCGTCCACTCCGAACCCGGCCGCGGCACCGACTTCGTCATCAATCTCCCCCTGACTCTGGCCTCCCCTCCAACATCTCCCGTCTAACATCCTCTATCCCAAGTACAATGTCCCAATGACCACCCTCCGCGCAGAACATCTTTTCAAGCGCTACGGCAGCCGCACCGTTGTCGATGACGTCTCATACAAAGTCGAAGAAGGACAGATCGTCGGCCTCCTGGGCCGAAACGGCGCTGGAAAAAGCACCAGCTTCAACATGACCATCGGCCGCATCCAGGCCGACGGCGGAAACGTCTTCTTCCACGACCACAACGTCACCAACCTCCCCATGTACAAGCGCGCGCAACTGGGCATGGGCTACCTCGCCCAGGAACCCTGCATCTTCGAAAATCTCAGCGTCGAAAACAATCTCCACGCAATCCTCGAAACCCGCCGTCTCACCCGCACCGAACGCAAAAAACGCGCCCAGGCCCTCCTGGAGCAATTCAACCTCATCCACGTCCGAAACCAGATGGCCTGGCGCTGCTCCGGCGGCGAAAAACGCAAACTCGAAATCGCCCGCGCACTCGTCACCGAGCCACGCCTCCTCATGCTCGATGAACCCTTCTCCGCCGTCGACCCCGTCTCCGTCGAAGAACTCCAGCGCGAAATCCGCACCCTCTGCAAGCAGCGCAGCATCTCCATCCTCGTCACCGACCACAACGTCCTCCAAACCCTCAAACTCGTTGACCACGCTTACGTCATCTTTGACGGCAAAGTCTTTGCCGAAGGCTCCCCCAAAGACGTCATCAACAACGCACAGGTCAAAGAACGCTACACCGGCTCCCTCTTTAAAGGCGACGAATTCGACACGCCCGCCCAAGCCGGCTGATCCGCGCCTCCATACACCCTCCGCCGTCCTTCCCCAGACCCTGCACCCCCAGCACACAGACCCTACTCCCATGGCCAGACGCTTCCAACAAAAACCCGCAGGTCCTCAAAAATCCGAACGCTTCAAGCGCCAGGCCCGTCCCGGCCAGACCTTTGAATTCACCAGCCCCCCAAAGCCTTCCCCGGCCACCAAAAAGCGCTCAGGCGGCACCATTCCCGATGAGCTCAAAGACGCCAACCGCGGCGTGCGCCTCCAGAAGTATCTCGCCGAAGCCGGCGTCGGCTCCCGCAGGCTCTGCGAGCAGCTCATCGCCGAAGGCCTCGTCCGGGTCAACCGCCAGGAAGTCTCCGCACTCCCCGCCTGGGTCAACCCTTTTGTGGACGACATCGAAGTCCGGGGCGAAATGCTCCCCCGCCCCAAGGGCTCTGAGAAAATCCGCCACATCGCCCGTGAGAACGCAGGCAACGAAGACGCCCTTCCCTATGTCCCTGAAGGCAAAGGCCTCTTCGAAAAAACCTACATCGTCCTTTACAAGCCCCGCCAGGTTGTCGCCACCACCAGCGACCCTGAAGGCCGCCCCACCGTTCTGGACTTGGTGAAAGTACCCCACTCCGTCGCGGCCCGCATCTTCCCCGTCGGCAGGCTCGACGTGGACTCCACCGGCCTCATCCTCCTCACCAACGACGGCGACCTCGCCCAGAAGCTCACCCATCCTCGCTACGGCATCCAGACCCGTTACCACGTGGCCTTCAAAGGCAAGCTCAACGAGGAAGAAATGCACCGGCTCCACCAGGCCATCGACAAAGGCCGTGAGAAGCCCGCCGCCACCAACCCTGACACCCGCAAGGTCTCCGACCTTTCAAAACTCATACGCCCGCAGTCCGTCAAGCTCCTGAGCTTTCAACGCGACCAGACCAAAGCGGCCGACACCAAGGTGGAAATCACCCTCCACGAAGGCCAAAGCCGAGAAATCCGCCGCCTCCTGGCCCACATCGACCTGAAGGTCAAAAAAATCCAGCGCGTCGGTATCGGCCCCCTCACCCTCAAGGGCCTTCAGGCCTGGGATTGGCGCTTCCTGAGCGAACAGGAAGTCCACGACCTCAAAAAATCCGTTGCCGTCAAACGCCCGGATAAAAAGAAAACTCCCAACCGCAACAAATAACGCCCTGAGCACCCCAATTCCGGGCGGCACAGCACGGCCCGAAATGTGCTGTGTCCGGGCCATGTGCCAACAAAAATCCAAAAAAGAGAGGCGAGGATCAATCCCTCGCCTCTCTTTCATTTCAAATTCCCAAACCCTTACATCCCACCCCCGGTATTGAAATCCTCCTGCTTCATCTTCGGCGGAAGATCCCGGGGCTCGCTGGGCGGCTGCTCCTGCTTCGGCGGTGCCGGCGGCGCAGGAGGCTTGGGCTTGCTCCGGTCCATCGCATCCATGTGATCCTGATACACCCCCTCACCCACCGCATTGGGCACATACTTCGCCCCCTGCTTCTCGCCCGCCGAAATCTCATTGAGCCGCGCCTGATCCACCGCCACGTGAGGCGTCAGGAAGATCAACAATTCCGTCTTGGACTTCGTCGTGCTGTCGCGAGCGAAGAAAATCCCCAGGATCGGGATGTCTCCCAGCCACGGGATCTGATTCCGATCCGTCACCTTCGCGTCCTGCATCAGACCGCCGATCACAATCGTCTGGCCATCCGAAATCGCCACACGTGTCTGCGCCGCGCGCTTGTTGAACACCGTTGCATTCACATCGTCGGATATCTTGATCGTCAGGTCCGTCGCGATCGACGAAATTTCCGGCGCCACATCCAGCGTCACCAGCCCATCAGGATTGATGTGGGGCGTAACGTTCAAAATGATCCCGATGTCCTGGTACCGCAGCGTATTGATCGTCTGGCCCGTATCCGTGATGCGCGAGTCATAAATGAACGGCACCGTCTGGCCGACCGTGATCGACGCCGTCTGGTTGTCGCTCGTCAAAATGTAAGGCCGCGACAGCACTTCCACCTTGCCGATCTTCTCCAGCGCGATGAACGTCGCCGAGAAGTCCGCCTCCACCACCTTCGCCACCATGCCGCCCGTCGTTACCGAGCTAAGCCCAAAGTCCGAGAAGATCTTGCTGTTCTTCAGGTTCAGCGATGAGAACTCCGCCCCCAGGTCTTTGTTGTCCGAATGCGTCACTTCCGCCATCAACACCTTGATCAGCACCTGCTGAACCGGCCTGTCCATCTCACCCAAAAGCGCCTTCACACGGTCGAAGTTCGTCGAAGCGGTCATGATCAGCACCGAGTTGGTGTCCGCATCGGGTACCGCATACACCTGGCCCGAAAGATCCGAAGCCGTCTGCGCACCCGACGCCGAAAGCCGCGGCGCGGCCGTTGTGCCCGTCGTCGCCCGGTTTGTGTTCGTATTCGTGTTCGTCGTCGCCCGGTTCCCCGTCGTGGAAGTCGAAGTACTGTTCGTGAACGACCCCAGCGTGCCGCCCGAGGTGGACCCCATCCGGCTCGTATTGGCCGTGTTGGCCGCGCCGGCGCCACCGGTGATCGACCGATTGGTGGCGTTCCCCGTCGTTGTGGTTCGGCCCGTCGTCGCGCCCGTTGTCCCAAAGATGCTGTTCACCACGTTGGCCACGTTCGCCGCCTGGCCATTCTTAAGCCGGTACGTGAACACCGCTTGATCCTGCGCCGGATTGGCGTCCAGTTTCTCCAGCACCTGTTCAATCACCGGCAGCACGTCAGGCGGCGCGCTCACCACCAGCGTATTCGTCCGGTCATCGGCCGATGCCACCACCTTGGTCTGCGGCTTGCCCTGCCCGTCATCCGTCGCGGTTGTCGTCCCGCCCGGTCCGCCGCCGCCTTGCCCGAAGAACCGGCCAAACCCGCCCAGCCCTCGGTTCTGTGCGTTCCCCGTCGCGGGCGTGTCTTGCTTGAACACTTCCGTGATCAGCCGGCCCGCGGACGAAGCGCTCGCATATTTGAGGTTGAACACCTTTACCGCCGCCACTGTCGATACCGTCGTATCCATCGCGCGGATGATCTGCACCAGCCTCTTCACGTTGGCCGACGTGTCCGTCATGATCAGCGTATTGGTGCTCGTATTGCTGGAAAGATCGGCATACGAAGGAATCAGCGGCCCCAGGTCGCGCTTAAGCTGCGTCGCATCGGCGAACCTCACCGGAATTACCTGTGTGATCACCTCGTCGGTCTCGGCGATCTGCGCCGGGTCGTTCCCCGTCCTCACCGGAATCGTCGCCTTCTTGGCCGCGTCCAGCGGCACGATCCTCAGCGTCTTGCCCGTCTTCACCCCCGCATATCCCTTGGCCTTCAAAATCGAGTTCAGCACGTCCACCGCTTCATCCACGGTCATCGCCTGCTTGTTCATCACATTCACCCGGCCTTCGATCTTGTAGTCGTTCAAGATCGTCATGCCACCCAGCTCCGAGAGATAGGCCAGCACCGAGTCCACCGTCGCGTTCTGGAAGTTCATCACGATCTTCCTGTCCCCGCGCACCTGCGCTCCCGCAGGGATGGCCGACAACCCCGTCACCCCCGCGCCGGGCTGCGTGGCCGGGGCCGATGTCGCCGGCGCTGTCGTCGGCTGGGTGGCCGCCGGCGTCGGTGTGAATGTCGGCGAATCCTGCGCCATCAGCAGCCCTGCTGTCGCCAGCAGCAGCCCGCTCGCCGTCAGTACCCCAAACCTGCTCTTGTGATTCTTCATTTCCATATGCCTTTCGCCGGCGCTTGTAAGCCCGGTGTGATCTTTGAATCTCTCAGTTACTTCCCGCCCTCTTCCATTCGACGGCGCTTCAGACGCTCCCGGATCGCCGCTTCATCCGACGTACCCGGCGCGCTTGGCGCACCCGTGGCCGCACCGGCTGAAGAGCTTCCCCCTCCGCTCGGCGTCCCCGTGCCCGGTGCCGTCCCCTCCGTCGGCTGCATCACCGGGGCAACCCCGGATTGCAGCACTCCATCCACACTCCGGCCATCCAGCGAAGCACCCACGCTCACCTTCGTCGTCTTGCCGTCGTGTTCAATATCCACGCCATCTGCGGCGATGCTCACCACTTTCCCGTCCCCCAGCTTGTCGCCGATGCGCGCCCGTGTCGTCCCACCGGACGTGATGTTCTCCGCAAACGCCATCTTGTCGTCATCAAGCAGCGCCACCCCGGTCAAAATCCAAAGCGGCTTGGCCTGCACAGGCGGCCTGTACTCCGTCGCAGGCGGCCGGGACACCTGTCCATCGCTGCCAAATAACCCGCCCCCGCCGGACCGCTGCACCGTGAACATATTCCGCTGGTAAATCACCTGGTAGTGATCCCACGCCGGCCTCACCGGCGCCAGAGGCTGCAGCGCCGTGGCCGGCTGCGTCGTTGCCCCGCTGGGCTTGGTCGCTGGCTGCGTGGACGACGACCGCCCGGACCGCCAAGACGGTTGAGTGGAAGGTTGTGTCGAAGGCTGCGTTGTCGGTTGAGTCGCCGGCTGCGTGCTCGGTTGTGTAGCGGCCTGCGTCGTCGGATGAGTCCACGGCATCGTCGCCGGTTGCGTAGCAACCGTCTCCATCCGTTCAACCACCGGCTGGGTAGTCGGCTGGGTCTCCTGCGCCATCGCGCCGGAGCACCACAGCGCCACGCACGCCGCCGTTGCAGGCGCCGCGCCAATCATCTTCATTTTCAAAAAATCCCTCACGGCGCCTCCTTGGGCTGGGTCTGTGCAGCAGCCTCCGCCGTCTTGGCTTCTTCCCACAATGAGCTCACATGCAACTGCAGCGTCAGGTCGTCACTCCCCTCGGTTTTGCTGGCCAATTGCACTTCATGAATCCTCACCGGCATCTTGGCGGTCTCGATCCGATACAAAAAGCTTGTGATCTGCCGCATCGAGCCTGTCCCCGTCGCCTGGAACGAAAGCTGGCTCAGCCCCTTGCTGGACGAAGTCCGGTCCGGCCGGAGTGAAACCAGCGTCATGCCGGATTCCTGCGCCCACCCGCGGATCGAATTCAGCAGCTTGCTCTCTGTCATCGACGGGTCCTGCGGCAACCCTGATGCCCGCACCTCGCGCCATTTGCGCGTCGCCAGCGATCCCTTCTTGGTCGTCTTTTCCGCTTCGCTGAGCTTATCGTCCACCCGCTTGCGGTCCGCCTGCATCTGGTCCAGGCCTTCGCTCCATGGGGTCACCACGAAGCGGTCCAGGACAAACGCTCCCGCCGCCAGGCCCACCACCAACATGATCATTCTTTCCCGTTTGGATAACTGCACGGCTACTCCTGCGCCTTGATGGCGAAAGTCAAGGCAAAAGACACCGCTTTGCCCGTCCGGTCGGCCTGCCTCAGGTACAGGAGCTTCACGTCCACGAATCGGCCCGTCCCCCGGAGCTTGTCCAACAGCTCGATCACGCCTTTCTCGGACTGCGCCTTGCCGATGAACGTCCCGGTCTTGTCGTCACGGATGGAGATGCTCGTCGCCCACACCTGCCCCGCCCCCGGCATGGCCATGGTGAACGCACGCACCTGGTCCAGCATCGACGGCCGCTTATCCAGCCACCCGCGTGCCTTCTCCAGCTTGTCGATCCTCGCCTGCTCCAGCGCCAGGCGCTCCTTGGACCCCGCCAGTTCCGCGGTCTTCACGGCCAGCTCCGCCTTTTGCTGGTACCAGTCGATCGCGCAGTAACCCACAGTGGCCAGCACCACGGACCCCACCAGCACGGCCAGCATGCGCCTGCGCCTTGCCACCGCTCCGGTATCGATCAACAGGCGAGACTTCCCGAAATCCACCATCCCGCCCGCGCCTGCCAGGGCGACTTCCCCCAACGCCACGCTTGCGGAATAAACCGCTTCGCTCCCGGCTTTGATCACCATCCGCCCCGTCAGGCCGTCATCGGCGTCTCCGCTTGCCAGCCCGGCGCGCGCCATGGCATCGCGCACCCCGGCTTCGCCTTTGACGTCCGCGCAATACGCCACTACATCAATGCCTTTGAACGGCGTCGAAGACAGCCGCGAGGCCGCCAACCGTTTGATCTCGTCCGCCAGCGCCGCGGTTTCTTCCACCCCGGCGCCCAGCCATTCCGCCGCCTGCACGCCTGCGCGCGTGGCCACCCCGCACTCCACGCCTTCGGCGCGCGCATGCACCACCAGCATCGGTTTTACAGGGTCTTTGGGCACTTGCGCCATCAGCGCCAGCAGCGTGGGTGTCACCTTAGGTTTATTGAACCCCGCCGCCAGCGCCATCTGGTTCACCCGCTCCACCCGCTGAGCGGACGTCGCCGCCAGCACCACTTCAAAGCGCCCTTCCACTGGGGCATTACGCACATAATCGAAAATCCAATCCTTCCCTTCCGGCTGGTATTCCCGTTCGATCACCATCCGGATCACCCCCTGCACCACCACCTCGGACGCATCAGGCACCATGCGCGCATCAACCAGCGTCCAGTGCGAAGGCAGGCCGATCACCGCGTGCCTGGCTGAAAAACCCCGCTCCTTCAAAAATGCGCCAAACGCCTTGCCCATCTCTTGGGGCTTCTCCCACGTCATCCCCTCCGTAAACGTGAACACCCCCGTCTTGCCCACGCGCGCCCCTGCGCTTGATGCATGCACCTGCGCCACCGTCAGCGACGCATCGCCCACGCTCACGCCTAAAAATTTCCTGTTGCCCAATCCCTGCATCATTGATTCCCCTTTGAACCGGTACCCGAAACACGCGCCATCCCACCCGTCACAGGCGGTGTCCGGCCAGCCTTCAATTCCATCAATATCGCCGGGTCCAGCGGCCATCCCAGCCCCGTCAGGTCCTGCACAAATGCCACATTGCCATTCATCCCCATCACCACCTTCATCCGTTTGAATCCCCGGCCCGATCCATCCACCGCCACGATGTCCGCTGAGACCCCGCCCGGCCGTACATCCACCAGTCCGCCGATCGACACCGCCCTTGCCGCAGGAAGCAGATCCAGCAGATCCACGATGCTCGAAAACCCAGTCCCATCCGCCTGCCTCCCCGCGATCGTCTGCGCGTCGGACTCCGTCATGTCGCCCAGCGTCATCAGCACTTCTTTCGACGCTGTATTCAGGTTCACCAGCCCCGCCACCGTCGCATTGGACCCCGGCATCGCCGCAGTCAGCTTGTTTGCGATCGACTTGAACTGCTCCAGCGTCATGCCCGACTTCACATAGAAATCCAACAAATTCCGGTGAGGCCGCCCCTGGATGATGTTCCCCATCACCGTCCCGGCGCGATCCCCCACCGTCTGTGAAATCAAAGCCATCAACTCTCCCGACCCGCCATTCACATTGATAAGCGGTGTCGTCCCCGTGGTGGTGCTCGTGCTCACGTACGGCGCCGAATACACCGTCAGATAATCCGCCACACCTGAAATCTGCGATGCCGCCTGAAACGAATTGCTCCCCCCCGTCACCGAAGGCGCCGTCTCACCCGGGTCTTGAACCATGTTTCGGTTCTTGTCGCCGCCATACAGCACCGCCCGGGTGAATCCCTTCACCATCAGCAGCTCATCCAGCGAGTAAAACGATTCGTTCTTGGCCCCATACGACGGCGCAAGCGACAGGTAATAGCTTGATTCCGCCCCGCCGATCCCCATTTCCTCATCGGGATCGCGCCAGTCCACGATGGAGTATCCCAGTTCCTGCGTCATATTCGGCAGCCGCGAAAGCGCATCTCCGCTGGCGCGGTTGATGTTCAGTTTGCTTGCTTCATCGGTGATGCCAAAGGTGTATCCCCCCTGAAGCTGGGTCACATCGTGTTTCAGAAGCCAGAAATACCCGTCCCCCACCCGCACGGCTTCGCGCTGCAGCGACGCATCAGGCGGCAGCACCCCAGGCGTCGCCGCCAGCAGCGCCCGCAGATACACCACCGCTCCGTCGGCCACCGCTTCGGCTTTGAGCCGCGCCATTTCATTCGACGCCCCCGCCGCCTCCGTCCGCATCGACTGCGCCATCAGCAGCACCAGGCTGGTCAGCACCACCAGCATCACCAGCACCACGATCAGCACGCCTCCGCGCCTCCGCACCGCATTTCCATTTCTGCTTCTCATTGCGCATCCTCCATCGTCACCCGGCCCAATGTGGACCGTGCAATGTTGAACACGCGTGTCATCTTGCGAACCGGCGAGCCGTCTTTGACGGCCAGTTCAATCGTCACTTCCATCGCCACCGGGTTGTATCCCAGCGTTTGCGCGTCAAATTCATCCGCCCACAGCCCCTGTTCCTGGTCGTAATAGCGGATGTTGAAGGACTTCACATGCCGGCAGATCACCTGGTCCACCGTCACGTCATCGGTCTGGGACATCATCCGCCTGCGCACCCGCCGCACCAGCACGCCTTCGCCATTGCTGGACAATGCAGGCGGCGTCAGCAGCGCGCTTCCACCTTCCGGATTGGAAAGCACAGGGTCACCCGTATCCACGCTCTTCTCTAAAAATTCTGACTTCCCCACCCCCGCCGAAGCAGTCGTCAATGCCGTATCCGTCAGGTTCATTTCTGACGGATCGATCAGCGCCAGCGTTACCTCGGCAAAGTCCGCACCGCCTGTAAACGGCCGCACCGGGTCCGCCGTCGTCGCCAGCCTCACCGTATCTGAATCCGTCCCCCATCCTGAGGTCGCATCCGTCCCCAGCGTCGGCTGCAGATAGGTGCCATTGGCCAGAAAGGACATCTGAATATCCCGGCCCACCGTGTTCATCGCATACCGCAGCGCCCGGCCTTCTTCCACGCCCACTTCACCGGCCTTGCGCGCCTTAAATGCCACGAACATCGTCACCGCCACCTGTGCCATCAGCAATGCGAAAATCGCCATCGCCAGGATGACTTCGATCAGCGTGAACCCATTTTTTCGTATCCGCTTGCGTCCCATGGCTTATTGCGCCTCCGGGTTCACAAGGGTTGTCACCGTGACGGACTTCTCTTTCCCGGCCACCTTGTACTTCACGGTCACGTCAAGCTGGCTCAGCCCCGCGTCACCCCATCCCTGCACCTGCCCCGTCCAGGTGAACGGCTGCGTCTGCCCTTCAAATTCCCCGCCCAGCTTCCCGCCCTGCCACTCCGTGGTGGCCACCAGTTCATCCAGCTTCCCTTTGGCCAGTTGCGCCGCTTCCCCGCGCAGCTTCGCATCCGCGCCCAATTGCATTGAAAGCGAAACCGCCTGCAGCACCACCGGCAGCACCAACGCGATCACCACCATCGCCACCAGCGCCTCCACCAGCGTAAACCCTCGTTTACCTCGGATTTTTTTCCCGCATTCAGTTTTCATAGCACCCCCCCGGCCGTGGTGATCCGATACCCTTCGGTCGGCCCATCGGTCCCAACGAAAAGCGTCTGACCGTCGCTTCCCGTCACCCGGACCGTCGCCACATCGTGCCCACCGTCGGCATCAAACTGGATGTACCCCTGCCCGGAAGCGTCGGACTGCCCCTCCCACGCCAGCTTCACGCCTTCGCCCACCGCAAAGCTCTTGGCCACGCCGGATTCCACCGGCGCGTACACGCCGTCTTTCTCCGCCAGCAGCGCAAACACGCCCGCCGCCGTATCGATCTCCAGCCGCACGCTCTTGCCTTCGGTCACGGCCATGTCCTGGGCGAATTTCGTCAGCGCCAGCAGTTGTCCGCTGGTGTCCGTCATCTTCCGGCCCCGGGCAAACGGCGCCATCGCCGGCACCGCGATCATCGCCGACATCCCCAGGATCACCAGCACCAGGATCAGTTCCAGCAATGTAAAGCCGCGTGCGCCCAGGCCCTTTCGGGCCCGCGCCGGCCGAGTCGCCTTGACATCACCAAAAATCATCAAAATCGCCTCTGCTCTTTCCGGCCCCCTCTCCCTCAGGGAGAGGCTGGGGTGAAGATGCTCTTCCTCTGGCTGATGAAAACCCGCTTACTTCCAGTTCGTCACGTCGTCCGTATCACCCTCTTGCCCATTGGGCCCGGGGGATGAAATGTCATACCCCGAGGTGTTGTGGTCACCCGGGAATTTGTAGATGTACGCGTTGCCCCACGGGTCTTTTTCAGGAAACGGCTTAAGGTAAGGGCCCTTCCAGTTCTGCAGGTCGCCGGGTTGATCCACTAGCGCCTTAAGCCCTTCCGCAGACGACGGGTAACGGCTGTTGTCGGTCTCGAAGATATCCAGCGCCGTCTCGATCGCCTTGATGTTCGTCTGCGCCGCGGTCACCTTCGCCTGCTCGCCGCGCCCGGCGATCTTCGGCACCACGATGGCCGCCAGGATCCCCAGGATCACCAGCACCAGCAGCAGTTCAATCAGCGTGAACGCGCTCATGCGCGCCCGGTTCTTCAGTCTGTACTTTTTGTGATTCATCTTCATTTGATCAACTCCTGTAAGTTAAAGATCGGCAACAGCATGCCTACCACGATGGTGCCGATCAGGCCCGCCATCACAATCAAAAGCGCCGGCTCCGCCAGCGTTACCAGCATGCGCAGGCGGCGGTCCAGTTCCGCTTCATACGTCGTCGCCATGCGCAAAAGTTCCTTATCCAGCCGGCCGGATTCCTCCGCCACCGCAATCATCTCCACCACCGACGCCGGAAACAGGTCTCTGCACTGTCCCAGGCTCTTGGAGAGTGATCCGCCTTCTTTCACTTCGCTGATTGCATTTCCCACCGCATCCGAAAGCGTCTGGTTGCCGATGGCTTCCTGCGCCACTTTCAGTGATGTCACCAGCGGCACACCCGCGCCCAGCAGCGTTCCCAGCATCCGGGCGAAGCGCACCAGCGCAAACCTCGCCGTGATGATCCCCACCGCCGGCGTGCGCAAAATCACCTTCTCGCGCATCCGCTGTCCGGCATCCGTCTTGAGGTAATTCAGCAGTCCCAGAAGCAGTCCCACCAGCGCAAGCACAATCAAAATGCCATAGTGCATGATGAAATTGCTGGTGTTGATGATCACCTGCGTCAGATAAGGCAGTCCCGAGCCGAACCCGGCGAAGATCGGCGCAAACCTCGGAATGAAGAACGTCATCAGAAACACCAGCACCGCCACCGCCAGCCCCGCCAGCACGCACGGATACACCATGGCGGACTTCACCCGACCTTTAAGCTCCGTCTCCCGGGCCCGAAAATCCGCGATCTGATTCAACACCACATCCAGAAACCCGCCCGTCTCACCCGCGCGCACCATCGCCACATACACAGGCGGAAATGCCCCCGGCGTCTTCCCTAATGCCTCCGCCAGCGGCTTGCCCCCCGTCACATCCTCATGCACCTGCGTCCACAGCGCCTTCGCCGCCGGGTTGGAAGCCTCCCGGCACAAAATCGCCAGCGCCCGCGCCAGCGGCACACCCGCTGAAAGCAGGTTCGCCAGGTCGCGCGTAAAGCTCTCCACCAGCGTGCCGCTCACGCCTTGCTTAAACAGCCCTGCGCCCAGCCCGCCCGTTTCGGCTTCCCGGCTCTCGCCCCCCGTCACGGACACCGGCATCAGCCCGCGCTGCGCCAGGTCGTCCAGCGCCGCCGACCGCGTGTCCGCTGTCAGCTTGCCCTGCACGCTTTTTCCCTGGCCGTCGATCGCGTTGTAAGTGAAGTTCGCCATCGTTTACTGCTTCATTCCCCCTGCGGTCAGTTCTTCCTTGGTCATCCGCATCACTTCGTCCAGAGTGGTTTTGCCTTCCAGCATCAGCCGCTTGCCGTCTTCCCGCAGGCTCTTCATCCCCTCTTTCACCGCCACCTTCCGGATCTGGTTCGCCGCCGCATTGTTGAGCACCATCCCGCGGATTTCGTCGCTCACCGGCATCACCTCAAACACGCCTTGCCGGCCGCGGAACCCCGCGCCCCGGCACGCCCGGCACCCCATGCCCTTCCATACTTTCTTGGGCGCAAGGTTGCCAAACTCAGCCTTCAGTTCCCGGCATTCCAGGTCCGTCGGTTCCACTTCCTGCTTGCATTCCTTGCACAAAAGCCGCACCAGCCGCTGCGCCAGCACCAGTTCAAGGCTCGATGCCACCAGGTACGGCTCCACGCCCATTTCCACCAGACGTGTCACCGCGCCCGGTGCATCGTTGGTGTGCAGCGTTGAAAACACCAGGTGACCCGTCAGCGACGCCTGCACGGCGATTTCCGCCGTCTCATAGTCGCGAATTTCACCAATCAGCACCACGTCCGGGTCATGACGCAAAATCGCCCGCAGCCCCGCCGCAAACGTCATCCCGCTCTTGACCTGCACCTGAATCTGGCTGATCCCGTCGAGCTGATACTCAATCGGGTCTTCAATCGTCACGATCTTTCGGCTGATGTCGTTGATCTTCGCCAGCCCCGCGTACAGCGTCGTCGTCTTGCCCGAACCCGTCGGGCCCGTCACAAGCACGATCCCGTGCGGCAAATCCAGCACCCGTTCCATATGGTCCCGGTCATGCTTGGCCATCCCCAGACGCTCCATGCCCAGCAGCGGCGAACTCCGGTCCAGCAACCGCAGCACCACTGCTTCGCCATGCAGCATCGGAATAATCGACACGCGCACATCCACCTCGCGTGCCGCGATCTTCAGCTTGATGCGCCCGTCCTGGGGAGTCCGTTTTTCTGCGATATCCAGATGGCTCAGAATCTTGATGCGCGAAACAATCGCCGCCTGGAACCTTCTCACCTCCGACGGAATCGATGCTTCCACCAGTTCGCCGTCCACCCGGTATCGAACCCGGAACCGGGCTTCAAACGGCTCAAAGTGAACGTCCGTCGCCCGCAGTTCGATGGCTTCCGTCAGCACTTGGTTCACAAACCGGATGATCGACGCGTCTTCCGCCTGCCGTTCCAGGTCCCCGTCGGATTCTTCATCCGACAGCACCTGAATGCCGTCGGCGTCCGAGTCGGACACCAGCGACTGCATCGTGTCCGCGCCGACGCCCAATAGTTCCTTGAGCTTCCTGTCGATCTCCTCGCGCGGCGCCAGCGCGATCTCAAAACGCTTGCCCGTCGCCAGGCGCAGTTTCGCCACCCCGGGGTTTGAAAGCGCCCGGCCCGAGGCGATGCGCACCACGCCGTTCTTTTCCGAAAGCGGCAGCACGTTGTGCCTCAGCAGCAGCCGCACTGGAAACGTGTTCAAAAATGCCTTCTCGGGAATCTCTTTGCTCAAGTCCGCCACCGGCAGGTTGAACTCCGCCGCCAGCAGCCCGATCAGCGCCGCTTCGGGCACGCCGCCCCCTGCGATCACCGCGTCGTCCACCGGTTGCCCTTGCCCCACCAGGGCAGCGGCCCGCTCAACGCCCGAAGCGTCCAGCAGGCCTTGCTCCTTCAACTTATCCAGCAGATTGCTCATGATGTGACTCAGGGTTATCGGTCGAGGCTCGAAACATTATCGTGCGGTCAAACGAATCTGTAGCAACGTTGCAGACTCGCTTGCATTTTCACGTTTGCGCATCGGGCATCTCTCTGCGCCCCAGCGGGGCGATGGCACGTAGCCGGGGGTCAGCGAGTCTTCGAGCGCAGCCCCCGGTCAACGATCATTTAATTGCTTCTTCTTCTTCATTTTCAGCCCCCTCG
Organism: uncultured Phycisphaeraceae bacterium; assembly: GCA_964542875.1. Taxonomy (GTDB): domain Bacteria; phylum Planctomycetota; class Phycisphaerae; order Phycisphaerales; family Phycisphaeraceae; genus CAZGOM01. The sequence continues at coordinate 82,899 of CAZIWA010000003.1, read as the reverse complement.
ATGGGTGCTGAAAAAATCTTCTCTGCATAAGAGCTTCAATCAATCAAACCCGCATCTCCCCCCCAAGGCTTAGAGGCTCAGGAATCCGGTTCGCCTTCAGGCTTTCACGCCTTTGGGGACACCCGTGATTCCCTCCGCCTCCAAGCCCTGGCTGCGCCGCAAGGCACGTCACCGGCTTGGGTCTTAGCCGCTTATTCCAGCATGCCGGAGTTCACCAGCACGGCTTCCTGGCGGGGAGTCAGCAGTTCCTTGAGGTCGGCTTGCGCCTTGCTCAGGTCATGCTTGGACTTTTCGCGCGCGCTGCGCAGCGCAGCCACCTTGGCCTTGATGTCCTCGTTGGTTGCGCCCTTGTCTTCCAGGAGCTTGTTGAGTTCGTTCTTGGCCTTCTGCACTTCGGATTCAGGAGGACGGTTGGCATTGTCGCCGCCGCCACCGGGGCCACCGCCGCCGGGACCGCCGCCACGACCGCCGCGCCCGCCGCCAAAGCGGCCCATCATGTTCTCCTGCTGGAGCTTCATGACTTTTTCAACCGCAGGCCCGATCGCCTTCCAGTCTTCGTCGCTTGCAGCCAGTTCGCCCTTGATGCGTTCGGTCATCTGCTTGCGCATTTCTTCGGGGTTGAAGTTCCCGCGCCCGCCGCCGCCACCGCCGCCCTGCCGACCGCCGCCACCGCCGCCGCCGCCTCCGCCGCCATCCTGGGCGACCAGCACGCTGCTGCCAATGGCCATCAGGCCCACGCCTGCAAGTGCCAACACCATTTTCTGCGCCTTGTTCATGATCAATCTCCTGCAAAAGGTCCAAACTGATTCTTCAAACACTTTCGTCAGCCCAACATAGGCCGCCGATCACCCACCCCCAGACAAATGCGTTTTCCCGAAACTCGTGCTGCCATGCTCTCGTCTGCGTGAGCATGTCTTGATGTCTTCTTACGGCTCTCCCGCAGCAGGGCGCGTTTCCGCGGGCCGTGTCGTGGGCCCGCCGCCGGGAGCGCCTCCGGGTCCGGGTCCGGGGCCGCGCCGGCCGCCTGGCCCGCCGGGGCCAGGCCTGCGAGCCAGAATCTCTTCGTACTTTTCCCGTTGATCCGCGGTCAGGATCGCCTTGGTCTTCTCCACCGCGGCGTCAAAGGCCTTGCGCCGCTGATCGCTGAGTTCATTGGATTGTTGGTTGTAGAGCTCATGGATCTTCTCCAGCTCTGCATGCTTGTCCCCGGGCACCAGTGCCTTCACCGAATCGTCACGCTGTTTCTGCAAAGCCTTGCGCTTATCAAACTCTTCCTGCCGGCCCGTGCGCTCCAGCCCGCTCCAGATCTTGAGCGTTTCCTGCTCCTGCGCCGGAGTCAGTGACAGCGTTGTCGTCAGCCAGGATGCGCCGCGCCCGCCGCCGGGGCCTCCGGGGCCAGGGCCGTTCCCTTGCCCGCCAGGGCCCAATTCTCTTGGGCCAAAGCCTGGGCCATGCCGCTCGCCCGTGCGCTGCTCGACGAAGATCCCCACCGAGATGCCTGCGACGAACGCCGCGATAAACATCAGCGTCAATGTCATGCGTGTCTTAATCATGTGAGCCCGTCTCTCCCGCCAGCGAAAGCCGGCCCGAAAGGTCTGCCACCATCCACTGTGCAAACTGCCGGTCCTCGTTCCCCGGCGTCGCCACCGCAGCGGCGTCAGCCACCATCAGCACCGTTGCCGGGTCAAAGCGCACCGGCCCGCTGGCCACGGACGTCCGGATGGTTTGCGTCTGCTGCGTCACCGGGTTCATCCACACGCCCGCGCAGGAGATCGCCAGCACCGCAGCCGACGCCCAGGTCAGCCACCGGGCGATCTTGATTGTTTCCACTTCCGCCACTGCGGCCCCGCGTTCGCGCGCCGCCAGTTTGATTCTTCCCGCCAGGCCCGAAGGCGCCTGCATGGCCCGCGCATCGCTGAACAGCCCGGAAACGTCTTTCATCCCCGCCGCTTCACCCCGGCATGCCGCGCATGCTTCCAGATGCCGTTCCACATCCGTGCGCGCCTGGCCCGCAAGCTCACCATCCTGGTAAGCCATCAGCGTTGTTTTTTCAGGATGCTCATTCATATATCCACCTGTTCCTGCGTCTTGTTCACTGCGTCTCGGACTTGTCCGGCCCCGGTATTCATCCAGCCTTCTTACCCATCCCCTTGTCCTGCGGCCCGCTTCAGCTCCGCTCTGGCCCGAAACAACCGGGACTCCACCGTCCCTCTGGGCACCTCCAGCACCTGGGCCATCTCGTCATACGAAAGGCCCTGGATCTCGCGCAGCACCAATACTTCCCGGTGCTCCACGCTCACTTTCGCCAGGATCTGCGCCAGGTCGATCCTGGCGTCGGCTTGCCTGGCCTGGTTCCCTGCGCCCTTGTCCATCGGCTCCACCCCTTCAAGCGATCCGATTTTCATCGTCCGCTTCCTCAGGTGCATTGCCGCCTGGCGCATCAGGATCCCCACGGCCCAGGTCTTGAAAGCCGACCGGCCTTCAAACTTCCCCAGGCCCTGGTGCACCGCCAGGAGCGTCTCCTGAACGATGTCTTCGGCGTCTTCTCTTCGGGAAACCATCATGAAGGCCATCCCGTAGAGTCCATTGACATGCCGGTCCACCAGCACGTCGAAAGCGCTCAGGTCACCGCCTTGAGCACGCTCGACAAGCTCTCCATCCGTTGGCTGCAAACCCTGGTTCTCCAACTTCGGGTCTCCAACAACCGGTCGGTCGATCCTGTCTCACACCCTATTGGTTGCAATCCCCGCCCAAAAACTTCCCTCACCCGGAAAAAATCTTTTCAAACCCTCAATAAAACCACTAACAATTATTCTTATTCCTTTTCTGCATCAATAGATATAACCAAAACGAAAAGAGCAGACCGATCTCCGGAATAGCCTTGGATTCACACTCGATCGTGGCCCGCAAGCTGAATATCCCCGCCGGCAGGATGCTTCCCACGACCTCATCGTCCTTGATCACATCAAACCCACGCGTAAACACACTCCGCGCGCACACCACAAACCCGCCGCCGCGCTCCATTTCCACGGCAAAGCGCCGGGTCATGGGGTTGGGTTTGATCGCCGTCGCCACCACTTCTCCATCATGCTCCAGTGTCCATGTCCCACTGAACATTCCATGTTTCACCACTTCATATTCCTTGCCTCCTAAAACAAGGCTGCCCGTCTCAGTCCAGCGGCTTACGCGGACCTCTCCGTCACCCGATGCAGCGCCTCGGACATCAAACTCCCAGCTAAACCACGACTTTGATTCACATTCCAGCGTCACACCCATCCCGGACCTCCACTTTCAATTCCCCAACAATACACCGCACCGCCGCAATATCCCAACACCCCAAACTCCAAACTCTGGACGCTGGACGCGGGACTCTTTCATTTCCCCCACCCAACATCTACCATCTACCATCCCATGCACGACCCCTCCCGCATCTTCCCCATCACCTCCATGGACGACCACCGCGTCGCCTGCTTTCGCGACCTCAAAGACCGCGAGCTCGCCGCCATGGGCGATCTCTTCATCGCCGAAGGCCTGAACACCTCCCTCCGGCTCATGTGCTCCTCTTACCAAACCGTCTCCGTCCTTCTCTCGCAATCGCGCCTGAAGGAAATCGAACCCCAGGTTCCGCCCGCCGTCCCTGTCTATGTCGGCTCCAACGAAACCCTTGAATCCGTCATCGGCTTCAAATTCCACTCCGGCCTTCTCGCCTGTGGCCGCAGAAAATCCACCTTCACCCTCCAACATCTCTTCGCCCAGATTCACGGCACCCCCGTCCACCCCGCCGCCCAGACCATCGTCGTCTGCCCTGACATCAGCAACGTCGACAACGCCGGCTCCATCATCCGCATCGCCGCCGCTTTCGGCGCTCAGGCCCTCATCTTCGGTGAAACCGCCTGCGACCCTTTCTGGCGCCGCTCCATCCGCGTCTCCATGGGCAACGTCTTCTCCCTCCCCATCTACCAATCCAAAAACATCAAACAAGACCTCCTCGCCCTCAAACACCAATACGGCTACCAACTCGTCGGCACCGTTCTCGACGACCAGGCCACCCCCCTCACCTCATTCACGCCCCCCGTGAAAACCGCTCTCCTCCTGGGCAATGAAGCCCAGGGCCTTGGCCCCAAAGAGTTGGCCCTCCTGGATTCCAAAGTCACCATCCCCATGCACCACGGCACGGACTCCCTCAACATCTCCATCGCCGCCGCGGTCTTCTTGTACGAGTTAACCAGACCTCGGGCCTAAGCCTCCGGTATGTTGTCGCCACCGGTATTCCAAAACATGGAAAAGCCACGATAAAACGCGGCCAGACCATCACGTAACCTTCAAATCTTTAACTCTTTACCTCTTGCAACGCGTTCACAAGCCACTAACCTGTCAGAACTACACTTCGCACCATCTCCCGTATCACTTAATCCAATTCGAGGCCTTCAATCATGTCCCTCCCCTCCACACGCCTCCGGGGTTTCACGCTCGTTGAGTTGCTCGTTGTCATTTCCATCATCGCGCTGCTCCTGGCCGTCATGCTCCCGGCCCTCTCAAGCGCCCGGGAAAACGCCAAGCGCACCATCTGCGCCAGCCAACTGCGCCAATCCGGCATCACGCTCGCCCAGTACGCAGACGCCAACAAGGAATGGTTTCCCGGCATGGGCTCGCAGCGCGAGTTCCATGTCATCACCTCCATCCCCCGAACCGGCCGCCTCTGGCAAGACCTTCAAGACCTGGGCTGGAATCTCAAAGCACTCACCTGCCCAACATCCGACTACAAAGCCCACTTCGACGGCAGCGACCCCACCCTCGTCATGAGCTACTTCTACAATGGCGGCTACGGCGCCGCGGGCCCCACCGAATGGTATGGCTACACCTACTCCTCCGAATCCGACCTCCCCACCCACCGCCCGCTCCCCAAGCGGACCATGACCAACCTCCCCTACGACACCCCCCTCATGTCCGACATGACCCGCGGTGCCATCACCAACGCCCCCACCACCCCCGGCCTCTACGTCCGCTACGGCGACATCAACGGCGTGCTTCATCCCTACGTCGCCCCCAACCACTTCACCGACAACGACCCTCTCAAGCGCTCCGCAGGCGGCAACTTCATGTCCGCTGACCTCTCCGCCAAATGGAAACCCATGGAAGCCACCACCTACCGCTTCCGCCGTCAATACCATTACCTCTACTGGTAACATTCCGCGCATGCTGCAACGCACCCTCGATCTCCCTCCCACTCCCGAAAATAAGCGCAACAGCGAAGGCACTTTCGTCACGCTCAAATCCGGGCGTGTCCTTCTTGCCTATTGCAAATTCAGCTCCAGCAAATCCGACCACGGCCCCGCCGTCATTGCCAGCCGATACTCCGATGACCAGGGCCTGACCTGGTCAACCGATGACCGGATTCTCGTCCCCATGGAAGGCGACACGAACGTCATGTGCCCCTCTTTCCTGCGCTTGGCAGACGGCCGCATCGCGCTCGTTAACCTCCGCAAAGACCACGCCGGCGTCGACGACAACTACGCCAGTTCCATCTGGGTCCGCTACAGCACCGACGAAGCTCAAACTTTCACCCCCGCCCAGCGCATCCTTCACGCTCCCGGCTACTTCAATGTAAACAACGACCGGATCATCCAGCTCGCCTCAGGCCGCATCGCCATCCCGCTCTGCGTCCATACTTATCGGACGCAGTCATTCCTCCCACCCGGCCAAACCCGCACTCAAGTCGTGTACAACCCCTCAGCCATGTGCAGCATGCTTTTCTCCGACGACACCCAGCACTGGTTTGAATCCGTCAACCAGTGCTTCGTCAGCTTCCCCAACGGCCGCGGCCTGCAGGAGCCCGGCATTGTGGAGCTCTCCGACGGCCGCCTCCTCATGTGGACCCGCGCCGGCATTCCCCCCGGCCCGGAAGGCACCATGAGCCATCAGTGGTACGCCACAAGCGCTGACCAGGGCATGACCTGGAGCCAGATCAAACCCTGGAAGCACTTCGTCTCCCCAACCAGCCCGATGTCGCTCCGGAAGATCCCCGGCACCAACACCCTCCTCGCCATCTGGAACGATCGCTCCGACCGCTACAACCTGGGCACACCCGCGAAGATCGCCAAGTTCCGCACTCCCCTGGCCTGCGCCATCAGCACCAACGACGGCAAAACCTGGAAAAAGCACAAGCTGCTCGAACCCGACCCCAACCACGGCTACTGCTACTGCGCCGTTGAGTTCATCGGCGATTGGGTCCTGCTGGCCTACTGCTCAGGCGGCATCACCACCCAAGGCGTCCTCGACCGGCTCACCGTCTCGCGAATCAAGCTCACCGACCTCCTCGCCTGATATTTTCCCTAATTTCCGGATGGCGCAGCCACAGCCCAAAGCAGTGCTGTGTCTTGCCCGCGCCAACGCCTCAACTCCTCTCATAAATTCCCCCTTTGTCGTAAATCCCACTCTCCCCGCTCTCTTATTTGCCAAAATCTCCCCTCAACTCCGCGCAACTCACGCTATAATCCCCCTTGGCATGCTGATAACTTGTTCAACTGAACAATAAATCACCCCCGGCCACTCGGTCAGCACGGAACGCCGACCTCAATTCAAAATCACTCTGAGCCGATAAGGAGATCGACCCATGGGTTTAACCAAATCCGTTTTCTGGTGCATTGGCCTCACGCTTCTCGCAAGCGCTTCACTTCTCAATTCAGGCTGCGATTCCAAACCCGAATCCGGCACCGCCACCAAAACCGGCGGCGAAACCATCAAGGTCGGCGAATTCTCCTCGATGACCGGCGACTCCTCCACCTGGGGCCAGCAAACCAATAAAGGCATCCGCCTCGCCATCGAGGAACGCAACGCCAAAGGCGGCGTCAAAGGCAAACAAGTCGAACTCACCACCCTCGACACCGGCAGCAAAACCGACATCACCAGCCAGGCCGTCCAGCGCCTGATCGCTCAGGACAAGGTCATCGCCCTGCTGGGCGAAGTCGCCTCCAGCCGGTCCATCGTGGCCTCCAAGATCGCCCAGGCCTCCGGCGTCCCGATGATCTCCCCCGCATCCACCAACGACAAAGTCACCCTCGAAGGCGACATGATCTTCCGCGCCTGCTTCACCGACTCCTTCCAGGGCCCCGTCAACGCGCAGTTCCTCTACGACAACCTCAAGGCCCGCAAGGTCGCTGTCATGTACGACCAGTCCCAGGCCTACTCCACCGGCCTCAAGGACGAGTTCATCAAGGCCTTTACCGAAATGGGTGGGCAGGTCCTCACCGTCCAGTCCTACAAATCCGGCGACAGCGAATACACCGCGCAGCTCACCACCATCCGTGACGCCAAGCCCGACGCCGTCTTCCTCCCCGCTTACTACGCCGAACTGGGCCCCATCTCCCGTAAGGCCAAGGAACTGGGCCTCAACATCCCCTTCACCGGCGGCGACGGCTGGGACTCCCCCGAAACCCTCAAGTTCGCCGACTCCCTCCAGGGCTGGTACTACTCCAACCACTACTCCGATGAAGACTCTCGCCCCGAAGTCAAAGAGTTCATCGCCCGTTACAAGGCCAAGTGGGGCGAAGAACCCGGCGCCATGGCCGTTCTCGGCTACGACGCAGCCAACATCCTCATGGAAGCCCTCGACCGCGCCCCCAACACCTCCGGCAAAGCCCTCGCCGCTGAAATCGCCAAAACCAAGGACTTCAAAGGCATCACCGGCACCATCACCCTGGACAAAAACCGCAACGCCTCCAAGCCCGCGGTCATCCTCGGTATGAAAAACGGCGCGTGGAAGTTCGTCACCAACGTTGAACCCAAGGCCAAGTAATCCGCAGCCTCCTTGCCCTTCTCCCTTTGGGAGAGGGCCGGGGTGAGGGCCGCCGGGGCATGGCATTGATCTTCCGATTTTCTCCGCCCAGGATGAGGGCCGCCCACGCATGACCTCAACCAACAACCCATCTTCAAACCTTTCCCGACGAGGCTTCCTCGTCGGGTTTGGCGTTGTTGCCGCGGGCACCCTCGTCGGCTGTGATCAAAAGTCCGAGGAAAAACCCAAGCCCTCCGCCACCCCGACCGCACCCGCCACACAACCCGCTGAGCCCATCAGGATCGGCGCATTCCTCAGCATCACCGGCTCGCAGTCGGAGCAGGCCCGTCAGCTCAAGCTCGGCTTTGATCTGGCCATTAGCGAAGCCAATGCCCAGGGCGGCCTCCTGGGCCGCCCCGTGGAGCTCATCGTTACGGACACCCGCGGCAAGCAGGACCTCACCGGCTCGGGCGTCATCCGGCTCGTCACCAGCGACAAAGTCGTCGGCCTGCTGGGTGAATGCTCCAGCTCCCTCTCCATCGTGGGCGGACAGATCGCCCAGCAATACAAAATCCCCATGATCTCCCCAACCTCCACCAACCCCAAGGTGAGCCAGATCGGGGACATGGTCTACACCGTCGCTTTCGTGGACACCTTCCAGGGCGCCATCGGCGCGCGTTTCGCTTTTGAAGAGCTCAAAGCCAAAACCGCAGCCATCCTCTACGACCAGAAGCAGACCTACTGCGTCGGCCTCCGCGACGCCTTCAAAAAAGCCTATGCCGACCTTGGCGGCAAAATCGCCGTCGAGCAAAGCTACACCACGGGCGATGCCGAGTTTGGCCCCCAGATCATCAACATCCGCCGCGCCAAGCCCGACATCCTTTACATCTGCGCCTACAGCCAGGACGCCGCCCTCATCGCCCAGCAGATGAAGCAGCAGGAACTCATTCTCCCCACGCTCGGCGGGGACGGTCTGGATTCCCCTGACTTTGGCCAGGTCGCCCGCGGCGCCGCCGAAGGCTGGTACGCCACCAGCTTCTTCGCCGATGGCGACACCACCCCTGAAGGCCAGGCCTTCGCCAAAAACTTTCAGACTCAGACCGGCGAGCCACCCTGCGCATCCTCCGTGCAAGGCCTGGACGCCGCCCGCGTGCTGCTGGACGCCATCCGGCGCACCGGCACCACCCAGGGCACTGCGGTCGCTAAAGCCATTGCCGAAACCAAAAACTTCCCCAGTGCCACCGGCACTTTTTCCATGGGGCCGGGCCGAACCGTAGACAAGCCCGGCCTGGTCATGAAACTCATCGACGGTAAGTGGCGAAAAACAGCCCAATACCCCGGCGGCGCCCCAGGAAGCAATGGATAAATTCCTCCAGATCCTCATCGACGCACTCGCCGTGGGCAGCCTCTACGGGCTCATCGCCCTTGGCTACACGATGGTCTACGGCGTCCTCCAGTTCATCAATTTCTCCCACGCCAGCATCGTCATGATCGGCGCGTGGACCGGGCTTTTCTTCCTCAACAAAACCGGCTGGACGCAGCCCCACTCCCCCATCTTCGCCGCCTGCATGATGATGCTTGTGAGCGTCATGGTCTGCATCACCCTCGGCCTCCTCATCGAATTTCTCTGCTACCGCCCCCTGCGCAATGCGCCCCGGCTTAACGCCCTCATCACCGCCATCGGCATCTCGATCTTTCTCGAACGCCTCAGCCAGTTCAAATTCCTTTTCGGCACCGAACCCACCAGCATCCCCCGGCTCATCCCGGACATGAAGCTCTTCACCGTCGGTGAAGTCAGCCTCCGGCTCATCGATGTCATCGTCATCGTCGGCTCATTTACGGCGATGTTCCTGGTCGACCGCTTTGTCCATAAAACCAAAACCGGCCTCGCCATGCGCGCCGTCGCTCACGACACCAAAACCGCCTCCCTCATGGGCGTCGCTTCCAACCGGGTCATCGCCGTCACCTTCATCCTCGGTTCCGGCCTGGCCGCCATGGCCGGCCAGCTCTACGTGATGCGTACCCTCAGCATCAACCAGCCCGCCCACCCCACCTGGACGCTCCTTGGCCTCAAGGCCTTCGTCGCCGCAGTCATCGGCGGCATCGGCAACATCCGCGGCGCCATGGTCGGCGGGCTCCTCATCGCCATGCTTGAGCTCTTTGGAGCAGGCTACCTCACTCCGCAGCTCCGCGACGTCTACGTCTTTGGAGTACTCATCATCGTCCTGCTGGTGCGCCCGTCTGGCCTCTTCAACAAACCCGTCGTGGAGAAGGTCTAAGACATGTCCACCCCCGGCGCAGAACTCAACCACCTCCATGCCAGGGCCAAAGCCCTTGCTCCGGGCTGGCTGATCAGCACCGCCAAATCGCTCATCGCCCCCGTCGTCGGCATCCTGCTGGCCCTCTTCCTCCACTATGGGCTTAACTGGCTTGACGCCCACGGCGTCAACTACGCCCCCATCGCGGAGCTCGCCGGCCGCGCCGCGTATTACCGGCAGGTCCTCGCCGGCATCGGCATCGCAGTCATCCTCGGCGTCTCGCTCAACATCGTCAACGGCTTCACCGGCCAGTTCGCCCTCGGACACGCCGGTTTCATGGCCTTAGGCGGATATGCAGCAGGCACCATCACCTATTACGGCTCGTTCTACATCTGGGGGGACGTCTATAAAACCGACCTCACCTCCACCTTCACCCAGGGACACCTCCTCTTCATCCCCGCCCTCCTCGTCGGCGGGCTCGTCGCCGCCATCGCCGGCTACGCCGTCGGCCTCCCCTCACTCCGACTCCGAGGCGATTACCTCGCCATCGTCACTCTCGGCTTCGGCGAAATCGTCTCCGGCATCATCCAGCTTTCCGAGCCCGTCCTCTCCACCAAGGAGGAAATCGACAAAGTCCCCTGGTGGAAGCTCCCCGGATACATGGGCGGCTCCCTCGGCTTTTTCGGCCCCCCTTCCTTCACCCGCATCTTCTGGATCTGGCTCTTCGTCGCCATCACCGTCGTCGTCGCCTACCGGCTCAAATTCTCTTCCCAGGGACGCGCCTTCCTGGCCATCCGCGAAAACGAAATCGCCGCCGAGGCCATGGGCGTCCCCGTCACGCGCTACAAGGTCCGCGCCTTCGTCGTCGCCGCATTCTTCGCCGGCATCGCAGGCGGACTCTTCGCCCACAACCTCGGCAATACCCTCTCTCCCGGCGAACTTGGCTTCGGCAAATCCATCGAAATCGTCATCCTCGTCGTGCTGGGCGGCACCGGGTCCATCTCCGGCACCATCATCGCCGCGATCATCCTCACCATCCTTCCCGAACGCTTTCGCGACTTCCAGCAATATTCCCTCCTGGCCTACGCCGCAGCCCTCATCCTCATCATGCTCCTGCGCCCCAAAGGTCTTCTGGGCGTGCGCGAGCTATGGGAAGTCAAGCTCGGCTGGCTCTACAAAGGCCTCAGCTGCTTCGTCGGGGGGTATCTGCTCTTTCGTGGCGTCTACTGGCTCATCGGCAACGGCTGGACGCTCACCAGCACCATCATCTTCACCGGTTTTATCGCCGCTCACTTCGCCTACGCCCAGCGCCGCATGACCCGCATGGCTCCGCCCGCCGATCCTGACGCTCCGCCGCCCTCGGTTGACCATCGGCCCATCAAAACCCTCATCTTCAAATGGCTCTGGATCCCCCTTTACCTCCTGAGCATCCCCACCTTTGTCTACGCCGCAGACCTCGCCGGCAAAGGCCGCTGGGTAGACGTCATCTTCTTCGCCATCGTCGGCAGCAGCCTGCTCCACTTCGCCGTCGACACCCGCTCCCCCGCCCGCGGCAGGCCCGCCGGAGGCGTAAGGTGAACCAAGCCCCCCCAACCCCCAACTCCGGGTGGCACAGCAAGGCCCGAAGCAGTGCTGTGTCTTCCACACGCCAACAAAAAACCGCCAACCCACCTCACACCCAAAAACCGTTAGCCCGACGCGCAAGCGAGGGTATTCGGGCGCAGCCCGACCTCCCACCAACCCCACAAAAAACACCCCAACGCCAACTACCAACCCACTCTTCGGGGACTGGTCCCCTTCTTCAAGGGACCTGTCCCCCTTCCCGTTGGCCCCCCGATTCTCAATCCTCCTCTGCAACTCGAAGCAGTGCTGTGTCTTCCCTCTGCTCATCCGCCACCACCACCCAGGAGGCCCCATGACCTCCGCCCCCATCCTCGAAGTCCACGATCTCTCCCTCTCCTTCGGCGGCCTCAAAGCCGTTCAAGACTTCGCCATCACCATCCACGCCGGTGATGTCCAGGGCCTCATCGGCCCAAACGGCGCAGGCAAAACCAGCGTCTTCAACCTCATCTCCGGCGTCTATAAGCCTGACAAAGGCTCCGGCCTCCTTTTAGGCAAAAACATCTTCGGCCTCAAACCCCACAAAATCGCCTATGCCGGTATCGCCCGCACCTTCCAAAACATCCGCCTCTTCTCCGAGCTTTCCGTCATTGATAACGTCCGTGTCGGCTGCCACCTCCGCGCCCGGCATGGGCTTTTCTCCACCCTCTTGCGCCTCCCCTGGCAGCGAGGCGAAGAAGCAGCGATCACCGAGCACGCCCTCATGCTCCTGGAAATTTTCGGGCTTCAGAAACGCGCAAACCAGCAAGCCTCCGGCCTCAGCTACGGCGAACAACGCCGGCTGGAAATCGCCCGCGCGCTTGCCACCAGCCCCAAACTTCTTCTTCTGGACGAACCCGGCGCCGGCATGAACACCGGCGAAAAAGCCGACCTGGCCCGCATGATCCAATCCATCCGCCAGCGCTTTGGCGTCGCCATCCTCATCATCGACCACGACGTGGGCATGATGATGAACCTCTGCGAAAAAATCACCGTGCTGGATTATGGCCGCGTCATCGCCTCCGGCACGCCCAAAGAAGTCCAATCCGACCCGAAAGTCATCGCCGCCTACCTCGGCACCGAAGCCACCACCGCAACCCCGGAGGGCGCATGAGCTCCAAGCTGCCCCCCATCATCCAATTGATCGATGTCGAAGTGCGCTACGGCGCTATCAAGGCCCTCCACGGCGTCTCCCTCACCGTTGAGCCCGGCCAGATCGTCACCATCCTGGGTGCAAACGGCGCAGGCAAATCCACCACCCTGCGCACCATCTCCGGCCTCTTGAGGCCCGCCCGCGGCAGCGTGCTCTGCGCCGGCAGCCCGATCCACAAGGTTGCCCCGCACAAGCTGGTCCAGATGGGCATCGCCCACGTTCCCGAAGGCCGCGGCGTCTTCCCCACCTTCACCGTTGCCGAAAACCTCGCCATCGGCTCTTACACCCGGTCCGACAAAGACGGCATCAAAAAAGACACCGAGGAAGTCCTCACCCTCTTTCCCCGCCTGCGTGAACGCCTCGCCCAGCCCGCGGGCACTCTCTCCGGCGGCGAACAGCAAATGCTCGCCATCGCCCGCGCCCTCCTCTCCCGGCCAAAGCTTCTCCTCCTCGACGAGCCTTCTCTTGGCTTGGCTCCTCAGATCGTTCAACTCATCTTCTCCATCATCAAAAAGATCCGTGACAAGGGCGTCACCATCCTGCTGGTGGAGCAGAATGTTCACATGGCCCTCGCCGCCGCCGATGTCGCCTACGTGCTGGAAGTGGGCCGTGTCGCAATGCACGGCCCGGCAAAGGATTTGGCTAACGATAAAAAAATCCAGGAAGCCTATCTTGGCGGGCACGGATAAACCCAGCTCAAGCCAAAACCCGTCAACACCCCGGCTCTGATAGAATCCGCGCCTTCTCAATCTCTCGATGAGCACCTTTTTAGGCGTCATGGACTCTTCTCCAAGCCAACCCGAGCCTCAACCGGCTCCCCCGATCCCCAAGATCGATGTGCGTCCGCACCTGGCAACCATCTCCTTAACCTGGGTGTTTGGCGCTTTCTGGTTGTGGACTGTTTCCGGCGCCGCCCTCACCCGCTATGCCACTGAACTCCACACCCCCGAGTGGGGGTTTGGCATCCTTTCCGCCATCCCCTTTGTCGCTGCGTTGGCCCAGATGGTCGGCCTTTATGCCCAGCGGCCCGGCGTAGGCCGTAAGACATTTTTCCTCTGGACCGTCACCAGCGCCAGGTTCATGTGGTGCGTCGCCGCTGCCATCCCCTGGGTGCTGCCAAACCACCCCGATATCTGGTGGATCCTCATGGCCACCTGTATCTTCCTGGCCTGGGCGCTTAACCACATGGGCTCCCCCGCCTGGATGAGCTGGATGGCGGACGTCATCCCCCACAAAGTCCGAGGCCGGTACTTCGCCACACGCAGCCGCATCGGCATCATCATCGGGCTCATCGCCACCCTCCTGATCGGCTACATCCTCACCTACATCAATAAATCCGGCGACAGTGAACTCATCCTCAAAGCCACCAGCGCCATCATCGGCATCGCCGGCCTCATGGGCATGCTCGACCCTCTCTTGTTCAAGAGCGTGCCCGACAAGCAATCCGAAAAAGCCCAAATCCCCGACGGGGTCGTACGGACCATCAAAGAATCCCTCAAGAACAAAAACTTCCGTCGCCTGGTCACCTTCAGCTTTCTCTTTAACTTCGGCATCGGCATGGTCGGACAGTACATCTGGCTTTACCTTCTGAAGGAGTTGAAAGTCACCGACATGCAGGCCAACACCATGCTGGTCGCCTGCCCCCTGGTGATCATGGCTCTGGGTTACGCCTTCTGGGGTAAGGCGATCGACCGGGTTGGCAAAAAGCCCGTGCTCATCGTCGCCGGGTTTGTCGTGGCTTCCGGCGCGCTTCCCTGGGTCATCGTCGGCCACGGCATCTGGCCCGTCGATGTTCCTTTCCCCACCATCACGCCGGAGTGGCACCTGGCGTGGGTGACGTCATCGATCAGTTCCGTCTCCATCGCCGGGTTTGTTTTTGCGATGATTGCGTGCTTCTTCTGGCCAGGGGTGGAGATTTCAAACTTCAATCTGCTGCTGAATATGTCCAACGCCAATTCCGGCAAGCAAAGCGGTGCGGCATATGTCGCCGTCAATTCCGCATCCGTTGCCCTGGGCGGGCTCACCGCGGGCCTTCTGGCTGCCGCCATCGCCAAGCTCTGCCACGACATCACCTGGACGGTCCCCGGCACCCAGATCAAATTCACCTACCACGCCACGCTGATTCTCATTTCAACGGGCCTGCGCTACGCCTCGCTCGCCGCGATCATCAACCTCGAAGAGCCCAAGGCCGCACCCACGCGCGACGCCTTCCGTTACATCTCCGGCAACCTCTACTCCAACACGCTCGAAGTCGTCATGGCCCCCATGCGTGCCGCCACCCAGATGACCGACTTCCGCAAGCTCACCCAGCGGGCAGACCTTAACCGCCGCCTCAAACAATTTCGCAAATTCGTCCGCGGCCAGAAAAAATAATCCGCTCCCGTAGGGTGGCGCCGAGTCCTCGAGGCCCACCACGCCGCACCCCACACCCACTGACAATTGAATCACCAACACAGCAACACCCTCAAACCGGTGCTCTTCCTCCCACTCCGTCTTCAATCCTGATCACGCTCTCCTGCTCTACGTTCTATTGCGGTCCCTGCAATAGGCCCCACACCCACTGACAATTGAATCACCAACAAAGCAACACCACCAAACCGGCGCTCTGCTTCACGAGAAATACTCATTCCTCGCCATAACTTGATGGATGCCTGGAACTGGTTTCTGAACCTGTCCCGGAATCCGTTGGCCGCCCCATTTGCTCGAAAACCCTCAAGCCCTCTTCAACCGGATCAACCGAATCCCGCCGTGCTCTTTGGGCTCGATGCTCCAGATCACCGCAAGCAGATCGCCGTTTTTCGCGTGAACGATCGAAGGCTCGCCGTACGCAAAGCTCGTCCAGTTGTCATGGTCCGCGCTGGAGTTGTTCTGCGTCGCTTGAGGCGCATACCAAAGCGCCTGGTCGCTGCTTACTTCAAACCCGTCGCCCTTGGGCGAAAGCTCCGCCAGCCGCACGCCTGGCTTATCCGAACGCCGCATGTTGTACACCATCAAAGCCTTGCCGCCGTCAACGGCCAATAGGGAAACCGTCTGTCCCTGTGTGCCCACGCGCCGCACCGGTGTCCACGTCCTGCCCTGATCGCTGGAGACGGCGTATGGGTTGGGGTAATCGCTCTTGGTCTGCCAGTCTGTGTGCCAGCAGGAGCTCAGCAGCTTCCCATCCGAAAGTTGAATCACCCACGCCTCCGCGGAATTGGATGTCGGTTCCGCGTAACGCATCAGCGGCTGATACTGCCACGTCTTGCCCTGATCCGTCGAGCGCATCACCGCGAGCTGGTTCCGGTCCACCTTCACAGCCGGGTCAAACGTGTTGTACGGCGCATAGCAATACAACCACGTCCCCTCTTTGGTCACGCAAAGCGGGCCCGCAGCTTCCGCAGAGCCCGCGATGGCCATGGGAATCAGCGCCGGCTCAGTCCACGTCTTGCCGCCATCGCTGGAGCGCGCCCAGATCAGCTCATTGGCCTTGATGCCATGATTGGCGTCGGACCAGAAGCTTTCGCCAGGCACATCGATCGGAATCCGCTTGCCTGCGAAATAAAGCAGCCCGTCGCCGCCGGTGCTCACCGAACCAAAAATCGACCACTTCGCCGTCAGATGAGGCCAGATCACCTTCGGAGCCGACCACGTCATCCCGTTATCGCTGGACTCTGAAAGCACCGGCACAAAATCGTTGATCCCGATCTTGCTCTGCTGCATGAAAGAACAAACAATCTTCCCCGAAGGCAAACCAGCCAACCGTGCGCCCGCCGCCACAAGGGCGTCTTTATTGGGGCGCTGCCAGAGAAAACCTTCGGAGACAGTTTGATAGGCCATGGTTGAATTCCTTTTGTGCCCGAATCATAACTGATATACCAGTACATTCAACCCCAACTTCTCGTCCACAAACAATCCCCCCCGCCTGAACGATTCAAAAATCACCTTCGCTTCCTCTTCTTCTCATCCTTTTAATCATTTTCAATCCTCTTAATCCCAGTCAAAAATCTTCCAACAACTCAAAAAACAACCCCGGCATTTAACCGGGGTTGTTCATGAATCCAGATTCAATTTTCGATTTACTTCGAAGGTTCAACCGCGGGCGCTGCGGTCTTGGCCGCAGCAGGGTCGACGATCACGGGCTTCTCAGTCGGAGTCGCCTGGGAAGCAGGCAGGCCCGGGCCGGTGTAGGTGTTGGTCACCAGGTAGATATCCACGCGCCGGTTCTGTTCCGCGCCGCCCTTGGCTGCGTTGGGAACCAGAGGCCGGTACTCGCCGTGCCCGCCGATCATGATGCGCGACTGATTGATGCCGGCATCAGCCAGCACATCCTTCACGGAGATCGCACGGCCAGCGGACAGGTGCCAGTTGGTGCCGTAGCGCAGCTTGGTTTCGGGCTTGCCGATTCTCACGTTGTCGGTGTTGCCAACAATGCGCACTTCATACTTCTGGGCAGCGGGTTTCTTGAGGATCTCAGCCAGCTTCTTCAGCGCATCAGCCGCGCTCTTGGAAATTTCCGTGCTGCCCAGCGGGAAGGTCATGTCGCTCTTGAAGCGCACCAGGCCCAGCTTGGGGTCGTAGGTCAAAAGGTCAGGGTCAGACTTGGCCAGGTCGCGCAGCGCGCTGTCCACTTCGGCTTCCAGCAGCACGGGGCCCACTTTGCCCGCTTCGCGCAGCTTCTGCTCAAGCGTGGAAACCTGCGCCGCCAGGCGATCGCGCTCGGCAGCGGTTGCCGGGTCGGTCACCTTCTCGGTCTTGGTTACTTCCACAACCTTCGTCCCGCCCGCCGTCGCTGCGTCTTGCAGCGTCTTGGCCCGGGCCTGAGACTCAGCCAACTGCGATTGCAGATTGGCCACTTGCTCTTCCTGCTTTCGGTAGAGTGTCTGAAGGTCGTCGTATTGGTTCTGGGGTACGCAACCGGCGCCGATAACAGCGAGCATACCGATTGCAGACAGCTTCATCCATGAAGTCTTCATTGGCGTATCCTTCCCATCCGTGGGTGTTTAGATGTAAATCCAGCTGATAGGCTACCCAAACCGGATGAAAAATCAACAAATCAAGCCCGAAAATTCGCAGAGTAATACGCCCACAGCCCGGCTCATCAGGGCCGGCGCATGGCACTCCCCTGCCACGCAGACGGGCCCAGGCCGTTACGCGGCCCCAGACGCGGGGGTCTATTTCCCCCCCGTCGGCCCCGTGAAAATCGGCCCGTTTCATGAGATTTCAAGGCTCGCCAAAGACGCCGGCCCCTTTGAATTCCATCACCACCCAACGCTCCTGGCCCTCCCCGGACTGGTCAACGCGCACGCTCATCTGGACCTTTTTCTTATCGGACCAAAATCCCACCAGGGAACTTTCGCCCAATGGCTTGGCATGGTGGCCACGGCCCGGAGGCAAAGCCCCTTCACCCCACAAGACAGTGTCGCCGCTGGCCTCCAGGCCATGCGCCAGGGGGGAATCTGCGCCGTTGGCGACATCGCCGGAACCACCCAGGCCGCGCGCGCATTCCTGGAATCAACCACTCCCGGCGTCGCTTATCTGGAAGCTTTGGGCTTCCCTCAGTGGCGCGCCGCCATCGCATCGCAAAACCTCCGGCAGAAAGTCCGTGCCCTCCAAAGCCTCCAGCACTCCTGCGCCGCCATCGGAATCGAACCCCACGCCCCAAACACCACAAACGCCCACCTCTATCGGCGCCGACACCAGCCGCGCGGCGTCCGTCGATGCACCCATCTGGCGGAAACCCTTGAAGAAGCCCAGTTCCTCATGGATGGCACCGGCCCCTGCCGGGACTTGCTCCTTAAATTCAACCGGTACGACCCAACCTTCATTCCCCCCGGCGTCTCCCCTGTCCAATGGCTCGCGCAAAACGTCCCCAGCCGCTGGTCGGACTGGCTTTTGGTTCACTGCAATTATGTCAGCGATGACGACATCCACTGCATCGCGCAAAAACAGGCAAGCATCGCGTACTGCCCCATCGCCAGCGAATATTTCGGGCACAAAAACCACCGCTACCGGGAAATGCTCCAGGCCGGCGTTAACGTGGCTTTGGGTACGGACTCCGCCATCTGCCAATCCCCCGGCTCGCCGGACCCCGCAGGCCTCTGGGCCGCTGTTCAGCGTCTTTTCCACCGGGATAAAACTAACCCCGCCCTTCTCATCAAAATGGCCTCCGCCAACGGCGCTGCGGCCCTTGGCTTGTCGGCCTGGCACACCCGCGAAAACCCCGTCACCTTCGTCCCCTTTGATCCCAACTCCTCGGATGATCCCCTCGTGTCGGCCCTGTCCCAACCCAGCGCCCCGGTGTCATTTCATCTATAGGACCGGTCCCCCTTGACGCGCTTGCTACACTACCTGACCACCTTCCACATGCATTTCCTGGCAGGCAGGTTTTTGCATTTGAGTTGTTATCCGTTTACGCAGGGAGTTTGTACAAATGTCCACCCCTTCCTCCACCCGGACCATCAAGCACATCGGTTACCTCGGCATGGGGATCATGGGCACCGCCATGGCCTCTAACCTTCTCAAAGCCGGCTATCAGGTCACCGTCTGGAACCGCACCGCGGCCAAATGCGAACCCGTCGTCAAACTCGGCGGCAAAGCCGCAGCCTCCCCCAAAGCCCTCGCCCAACTCAAGCCCGATGTCATCTGCATCAACGTGACTGACACCCCCGACGTTGAAGCCATTCTCTTTTCCGAAAACGGCGTCCTGGCCGGCATTGATCTGGCCAACGCCCCCATCATCGTCGACCACTCCACCATCAACCCCGTCGCCACCCAGGAGTTCGCAAAACGCCTGAGCGAAAAGAACGTCGAATTCGTCGACGCCCCCGTCTCCGGCGGCGATGTCGGCGCACGCAACGCCACCCTCAGCATCATGGTCGGCGGCTCCCCCGCCGCTTTTGAAGCCTGCAAACCCATGTTCGAAAAAGTCGGCAAATCCATCGTCCACATGGGCCCCGCCGGCATGGGCCAGGTCTGTAAGGCCTGCAATCAGGTCGCCGTTTCCGTCAACCTGCTGGCCGCGTGCGAAGCCATGGCCCTCGCCAAAAAATGCGGGCTCGACGTTGAAAAAATGATCCAGGTCGTCGCAGGCGGCGCAGGCTCCTCCTGGCAGCTTGCCAACCTCGGCCCGCGTATCGCCAAGGGCGACATGGCCCCCGGCTTCATGATCGACCTGGTCCTGAAAGACCTCGCCATCGTCGCCGAAGCCGCGCGCGCACGGGGCGTCCCCCTGGCCGGCACCAGCCTCGCTGAAACTTACTTCCGCGCCGCCCAAACCCAGGGCGCGGGAAAGAACGGTACACAGGCCATGAGTCAGACTCTGGAAAGCCTCGGTGCTTTCAGCTATAAAGGATAAAGAATACATTTCTAGACACGCCTGACCGGACCCATTTTGCGCTTGCAACCCCACGAAGCCGCGCTCGCTCAAAACCGGTCATGCGCACGGGCCTTCTTTGCTCTTTGTCGAGACCGCTATGCTTCAAAGTCTCGTGGCTAAAGGACGACAGCATGCGCATCTGCTGCTGAGCATCGCGCTCATCGGCGGGCTGGTGTTGCTATCGCTGGCTGCCATCACCATCATCTCAAATTCAAATAAAACTCAGGAAACCCACCAGCAGAGCATCAACCACATCGAACTGGAAATGGCTCACCGCCTCGGCGCCCTTACCCAGATGCACAGGCTGGCCGTGCGCGTGCTCATGGACTTCTCCCCGGATGTCCGCGCCGACAGTGCAGCCCAGCTTAAACCTCTGGTCGATCAGTGGTCCGCGCTCGACTCCCCCACTCAAGGACCTATCGATCTCACCCCCCTGAGCGTGACCACCGCCGCCGAACGCAAGCAGTTCAACGACCAGCTCAGCCAGATCAACGAGAACTTCAAACCCATCCGCGCGATCTACCAGACCATCACCGAGCGCAACCACATCACTCCGGTTTCCGCCGATGAAGCCCGGGTCATCATCAACCAGCTCAGCGCCGCCCAAAGCCCCATCCTCAAAGACTTCGGCCTTTTGGAAGACCATGTTCAGGAATGGGTCAAACGGGAAAATATTGAACACCAGAGCATGCATCTGCGCCAGGAACTGCTGGCCATCGCCCTGCTGGTGATTGGCACCTCCCTGCTGACCGTCCCCATCGTCTTCGCGGCCCGCAGGCTGGCCGCCCGGCTGGACTTGACCACCATTCAAAACCGCAAGCTGGCCGCCATCGCCGAAAACCCGATGAACTTCGTCGCCCTCACCGACACCCAGGGTAAGCACGAGTGGATCAACGACGGTTTCGTGAAAATGACCGGCTACACCCTCGACGAAATCAAGAACAAGACGCTCGTTGAAGTTCTGCTTTCCCCTCTGAATCAGGAACCCAGCGCAAACGAGCTGCGCGACGCCGTCCGGGAAGGCAAGGAGTTTCAAGGTCAGGTCAAGATCCAGCACAAGAACGCCGGCAGCCTCTGGCTTCTGCTCCATCACTATCCGCTGGAGGACGCCACCGGCAAACGCCTGGGCCTGGCCGCCGTCGGCATCGACGTCACCCCCGCAGTCCTGGGCCAGCAGGAGCTTCGCATCAGCCAGACCCGGCTGGAACACGCCATGGCGGCGTCAAACGACGGCCTCTGGGAATGGAACCCCCAAAGCAACGAGATGTACCTCTCCGCGCGCTGGTTTGAAATGCTTGGCTATGCCCCGGGGGACTTCTCTCCCGGCACCAACGCCATGCAGTTGCTCTCCCACCCGGACGACCGCGCCAACGCCTTTAAGGCCATGGACGATCACCTCTCCGGCAGAAGCAACCGGTACTACCTCGAACACCGGCTCAAGAACAAATCCGGCCAATGGCAATGGGTCCTGGGCCGCGCCATGGTCACCGCGCGCGATGACGCCGGCAAACCCCTGCGCGTCACCGGCACCATCGGCGATATCCACGACCGCAGGCTCGCCCAGGAACGCTTCAAGACTCTCTTTGAGACCTCCCCAGAGCCCAACCTGCTGATCGATCACGACCATGTCATCGACGCCAACCGGGCCGCGCTCGACCTCCTTGGCCTTGCTGAGAAATCCGAAATCGTCGGGCATTCAAAATCTGAATTCTCTCCCGAATACCAGGCGCCAAACGTCCTGTCTCAAGATGCCTGTACCGAAAAATGGGACCAGATCGCACGCGGCCACCCCGTACGCTTTGAATGGAACTTCAAACACAAGTCCGGCACGCTCATCCCCGGCTTTGTCGCCATCAACCCCATCCAGCTCGACGGCCAGCCCATGGGCCTTGTCGTCATTCACGACCTCACCGTGCAACGCCAGGTCGAAGGCTCCCTCAGAAGCTCTGAGCTGCGCTACCAGCTCGCCGTCCGCGGCACACGCCAGGGCATTTGGGAATGGAACATCCAGACCGATGAAGTCTTCTTCACCGAGCGCATGTGCGAGCTCATGGGCATCTCTCCCACGGAACGCATTTCCGGCATCGAAGGGATTCTCAAGTTCGCCTTCCCCGATGATGTCCCCCGTTTCAAGCGCGCTTTGAACGAACACCTCGCCGAACGCAAACCCTTTGATCTCGAATACCGTGTCCGCGGCAAAACCGGCACCTACCGCTGGTTCCGCGCCACCGGACAGGCCACCTGGGACGACAAGGGCGACCCCATCCTCATGGCCGGCTCCCTCAACGACATCACCCAGGCCAAGCTGGCCAACCTGGCCCTCGCAAAGAGCGAGGCGATGCTCACCGAATCGCAAAGCATCGCCATGCTCGGCAGTTGGTACTACGACGTGCGCACCGGCGAACTCGTCTGGTCCAAGGAAACCTTCCGCCTCTTTGGCATGGACCCCTCCAACGACCATCCTCCCACCTTCGACGAACACGCACGCCAGGTCCTTCCCGAAGACTACGCGCACTGGAAGCACAACATCGAGACTGCGCTCGTCGAAGGCACCAGCCTCGACTTTGAATTCCGCATCTCCCGGATCGACGGCCAGATCGGCTTCCTCTGGTGTCGCGGCAGCGCCAAGCGCGACGATTCAGGCCGGGTCATCGAGCTCTCCGGCACGCTTCAGGACATCACCCGCGTCCGCAACACCGAAGCCCAGCTTCGCCAGCAGACCGAAAAACTCATGGCCACCACCCATGACCTGGAGGTGAAGCAGTCAGAGCTCATGAGCCAAAAGCGCGAGATCGAGGCAGAGCGCGTCCGCGCCGAAACCGCCAGCCGCACCAAGTCTGAATTCCTGGCCAACATGAGCCATGAAATCCGGACTCCGATGACCGCCATCCTCGGCTTCGCCGAAATGCTCTCAGACCCCGCGGTCTCCCCCGAAGTCCGCGCCGAGTGCGTCCAGACCATCCGGCGCAACGGCCTGCACCTCCTGGAAATCATCAACGACATCCTCGACCTCTCCAAGATCGAAGCCGGCAAGATGGACCTGGAATCCATCCCCTGCAAAACCCGGGACATCGTCGACGAAGTCATCACCCTCATGCGCGTGCGCACCAGCGCCAAGGCCATCGACCTCCGCGTCGAATACGCCACACCCGTCCCCGAAACCTTCAAGACTGATCCCACCCGCCTTCGCCAGATCCTCATCAACCTCGTCTCCAACGCCATCAAATTCACCGAGCGAGGCGGCGTCGATATCGAAATCCGCTACCTCCCCGCAGCGCGCCCCGACGGCCCCTGCATGCTTGAGTTCAACATCCACGACACCGGCATCGGCATGTCGCACGAACAGGTCGAAAAGCTCTTCCAGGTCTTCACCCAGGCAGACAGCTCCACCACCCGGAAGTTCGGCGGCACCGGTCTTGGCCTGGCCATCTCCGGCCGCCTGGCAAAACTCATGGGCGGTGATATCAAGGTCAAGAGCGAAGCCAACATCGGCTCCACCTTCACCCTCACCATCCTCGCCCAGGAGCCCGAAGGCGTGCTCTCCCACGACGGCCCCGGCGCCGAGGTCATGCTCGAAGAAGCACCCACCAGCGACGCCATCCGGATCTTCAGCGAAGGCCGCGAAGCCCTCTTTGGCGTCCGCATCCTCCTGGCCGAAGACGGCCCGGATAACCGGCGCTTCATCACCTTCATCCTGGAGGAAGCCGGCGCCAAGGTCGACAGCGTCGAAAACGGCCAGGACGCCGTTCGCCATGTCATGCTCTCCCAAAAGACCACCACCCCCGTTGATCTTGTCCTCATGGACATCCAGATGCCCGTCATGGACGGCTACACCGCAGCCCGTACCCTGCGCAACAACGGCTGGCGCGGCCCCATCATCGCCCTCACCGCCCACGCCATGCTCGGCGAACGCGAACGCTGCCTCGCCGCGGGCTGCAACGAATACCAGACCAAGCCCGTCGACCGGATCCGGCTCATCAGGTCCATCAAGGACTTCGTCGCCATCAATAAACCCAAGCAGCACGAGGGCCAGCCCGCTCACCCGGAAGCCAACTTCGGCATCGATATCGGCGCAGCCCCTCTGTCTCCCGCCCGCCCCGTCGGCATTCGCGCCGGCACCGGCACGGGCCCGCTCTTTAGCACCCTCTCGGGCAACCCCCGCGTCGCCGGCCTCATCGTCGACTACGTCCGCGGCCTCGCCGAATACGCTTCCAAGTTTGAGGCCGCTGTCGCCTCTGGTGAGCTTGAAGCCGCCCGCGTCATGGCCCACCACCTCAAGGGCTCCGGCACCATGTACGGGTTCCCCACCATCACCGAAACCGCCAGCCGGGCCGAACGCTTGATCAAGCAGAAAATCGACCCAGAATCCGCCAAAGCCGCCATCAAGGAATTGGTCGCCGTTTGCCGGCGCGCAAGCGTCCGCGAAAAGGTATGATCCAAGATGTAACCAGAAGGACACCCATCTCAAACGTTTTTCCATTCAATGGAACAATTAGTAGGATAGGCCGTCAAACCATCGCCGGAGCTGGTGGTCACTCTCCACTCGCTCCCGGTTGATACGTCGTTCTGGTGCGTACCTTGGACGTTCCACCCCCTTTTGCTGAGGCAAACATGAAGAATCGGATCGGGCAGCTCCTCACCGCTATGAGCCTTGGGCTCGTCACCGCAAGCACAATCTTCGCTCAGGCCAAAGCGCCGGAGCCCACCGTCGTGGTCGCTGAGGGTGAGTTCTTCACCCCGCAGGGCACCGGCTGGAAAGCCACCCATCAAGACCACTCCCTCGCCAGCCACACCTACGGCGGCATGTGGGTCTCCAACGGCGGGCTCCTGGGCATTGACCCCAAATCCGCCGGCAAAGTCGCCACCCTCGACGTCAACATCCCCGTCGCCGGCTCCTACCGCGTCTGGTCCAAGTACCAGGCCCCCCCATACTTCAACTACGCCCACAAGATCGAAGTGATCCAGAACGGCAAAACCGTTTTCACCTATGACTACGGCAAGGAACTGGCCCCCAAGTTCTACAGCTTCTTTGGAGCTTACGGCCTCAAGCCTCAGCCCGCCGTCTGGTGGTTCTGGGGTGTCGACCATGACGCCGCAGAAGCGCCCACAGCGGCCGCGGAGCTCGCAGCCGGCACAGCCCAAATCAGGATCACCGCCACCGAGAATCCCGCCCCCGCCGGCGACCGCTTCATCGATTTTGTCGTGCTCACCACTGAAAAAGCGGACACCTTCAAAGGCTACCAGCCCTACGGCACCGGCAGCCCGTTTATGATTGAAGCCATCGCCAATACCAAGCTCTATGCCCGCTTCAAGAACACCCTGACCGTCCCCACCCAGGTCACCGGCACCACCGCCGGCCACATGCAGCCCATGTACGGCGGCCAATCCGGCACCTTCCCCGCCGCCGCGGTGGCCCCCGGCCAGTGGAGCAGTTGGTTCAACATCGCCTCCATCTGCCGTCTGGCTCATGAAGAAGGCGTCTGGCTCTCCCTCACCGGTGCGAATGCCAACACCCGTCCCAATTTTGATGTGGAAGTCTCCCGCGACCCGGAAGGCAAGGACATCGTCGGCCGCATGGTCGTCGCCAACGGCGAAGC
Organism: uncultured Phycisphaeraceae bacterium; assembly: GCA_964542875.1. Classification (GTDB taxonomy): domain Bacteria; phylum Planctomycetota; class Phycisphaerae; order Phycisphaerales; family Phycisphaeraceae; genus CAZGOM01. The sequence continues at coordinate 57,164 of CAZIWA010000003.1, read as the reverse complement.
GATCATCCTCCCCATCGACATTGTGTGGAACAAGAATTCCGTGGTGAAAACCTCCCGGCAGCACGCCGAGGAAATCATCAAGCTCGCCAAAACACAATGGCGCACAGCCAACGGCGGCAAGAAGCCGCAGATCCTCGCCATCTACGGCGCCTTCCGCGCCACCAACCCCAAAGACCAATCCTGGGTCGATCAGTTCAAGGATGCGCTGGGCTATAACACCCTGCTCCCCGACACCTACGACCACCTCAAGCGCGATGGCTACCACCAGCACGCCTTCGGCGTCGCCGCCATCGAAGGCCTGGCCAAGGGCCTGACCCCCCAGCAGCGTGAAAACTTCCGCATCGTCTCCTTCGGCGATGAAATCCACGTCGGCGCCGTCGACGCCAAGAAGGCCGAGAACATCGCCGAATTCCGCACATGGCTCTCGAGCCAGGGCCTCACCGCCAAAGACCTGGGCGGCACCGACCCCGCACAGGCTACCATCGAGTTGGACCCCAAGACCGCCAAGTCTCCCGAGCTGACCTGGTACTCCACGCTCTTTAGCGAGAAGAAAGCCTTCGAGGAATTCAACCTCAACACCAAGGCCGCTGAAAAAGCCTTTGGCCCCAACGTGTGGACCGGCGCAAACTACTCCCCCCACGGCGCGCCCCAGTACTACGGCCCCATCTTCCAGTGGGTCGACATGTTCAAGAACAAGGGCATGAGCGCTTTCTGGACCGAAGACTACATCTTCAGCGTGCCCGAATCGCCTCAGATCATTTCCTGGATGTTCGCCACCGCCCATGCCGGTGCCAAGTACCACAACACCCCCATCCACTTCTACGTCATGCCCCATGCGCCCGGCCAGGTCCCCGGCTACCTGCGCAAGAGCATGGTCTATGCCGTCGGCTCCGGCTCGGCGGACATCGACAGCTTCTGGGTCGGCCCCGCCGAAGCCTTCACGGAAAACTTCGTCTCCTGGGCTTACCCCGACGTCTTTAAGGTGCTCCACGAATCCATCTACGACGCAGGTGAAGTCGAGGACATCTCCGTCTCCGGCAAGCGCCGCCAGTCCAAGGTGGCCGTCGTCCTCTCCAAGGCGACGGACTTCAACGAGAAACACCTTCCCGTAGATCCCAAGTCCGATCCCTTCGCCGCCAAGGCCACCGCGGATTTCAGCGGCAGCCAATTCCAGCAGACACTCTGCCGCAAAGAAGCCCAGATGCTCTATCTGAGCCTCCGCCAGGCACAACAGCAGGTGGACCTGATCACCGAAGACGACATCAAGGACGGCATCCTTAAGAACTACAAAACCGTCTACTTCGCCGGTGAATGGGTCGACAACAAAGCCGTTCCCAAGATCAGCGAATGGGTGAAAAACGGCGGCGTGCTCTACGCCTCCGCAGGCATGGGCCACAAGAACCAGTTCAACAAGCCCGAAACCTCGCTCCTGGAAGTGCTCGGCCTCAAGAGCATCAATATGGCCAAGCGGGAAATCCAATACCGCACGCTCCTTGAGCTCCCGGTGATGAAGCCCGTCGACTCCATCACCATGAGCGGTGATAAGTTCGAAGCCCTGGCCATGACCGAAAAGCTCACCCCCGGTTCCGCCAAGGTCATCGGCACCTGGTCCGACGGCTCCGCCGCCGTCACCGTCAATGAGCTGGGCAAAGGCAAAGCCTACGCCGTCGCCGGCCTCCCCGGCTCGGCGAACATCAAGGCCGCCACACGCCCCGTTCCCTTCGCACGCGGCGGTTACCTCAACCTCTACACCCCCATCAACGTCGACGCCAAGTCCACCAAGCTCGCCCGCCTCGGCATCGACAACACCAAGGACATCGCCCCCGAAGTCACCGTCTCCGAGCCCCGCGTGGAATCACTGCTCACTGAAAACGAAAAGGGCACTCTGGTCTCCCTCATCAACTGGAACGATGACGGCAAGGTCTCAGGCCTCAAGGTCTCTGTGAAGTCCACCTTCAAGCCCGGCAAAGTCTGGTCGACCCAACTCCAGAAGAACCTGCCCTTTGAATACAAAGATGGCAGCGTCACCTTCACCATCGATCTGACCGACGCTGACTTTATCACCCTGCGCAAATAACACCTCAACCAAAATCAATCCTGAAACCGACCCGGCTCAAAACCGGGTCGGTTTTCTTTTACATCTGCAAATTTCCATGGACTTCCCCCTTTAATGTCATTACAAATAATGGACAGGAATAAGGGGGTTCCATGCGCTCATACGTCCGTCCAACGGATCGCTCGGCTTTCACGCTCATTGAAATGCTCGTGGTAATCGCCATCACTGCGGTTCTCCTGTCATTCCTGGTCCCAGCGCTTACGCAATCCAAAGTCGTCGCGCGCATCGCCCTCTGCGCCGGCAACATGCGTCAGCACGCCGTGATGCTCGGCATGTACGCCGCTGACTCCACCGACATGATCCCCACGCCCAACTCGCCCCACCGGCTCGCCTTGAACACCTTCAACACGGGCTCCGCCATCGCCGTCATCAGCAACGGCGGAGTCGGCGATACCTGCCCCATGGCCTCTAAATTTCCCGGCACCCGGGTCTACCCTGTCAATTACGGCTTCTTTTTCTGGCAAGGCTACGTGCCACCCCTGGCCCGAGGCGGCAAACAGGATCGCAAACTCTTTGAATGCCCCGACTCCCCACTCTGGCCCTCACAAGGCAATAAGACTTACATCCAGTCCTATGAGGTCGGCTCACTGTTCTGGTACAGCAACGCCACCCTTTCCCTGTCCCGGCGCGACACCATTCCCTACCCTGGCTACACCACCACCGGCAACTGGGATTGCCAGCCCTACCCAAGGATCGACTACACCTTCCGCGGCTGGGCCAACGGCCGCGTGCTCGCCGCCAAAGGCGCCGCAGCGGCCCTCAAGCGCGTCAGCGACTGGCGCCCCAATTGGGCCGCCGCCGTCGATATGGAAGTCTACGACGCCGGCTGGCGAAACGGCATGTCAGACCCTCACGGCAACGGCCTCAACATCCAGTTCCATGACGGCTCCGCCAAGTTCGGCGCCAAAGACATCGGCGGCAAAAAGCCTTACGTCTACTTCAGCGAACAAGCCGGCTGGGCCACCACCAATGCCGTCAACAACGGCAACTCCGGCTACGCCTACTACGGCGACGCCGGCACCGCCAACATCAACCTCTGGGAATACTACGAACGCTGAACCGTCACGCTGCATCCGCCCCGTCCAGCAGCACCTCCGCCGGCTTGGGCGCAGGCGGCGCTTGGACCGGCGCACTCTTCTTACTGATCGGGATTTTGTCCGCACCCACAAGCTCTGCGCAATTGGGCCGGCCAAGCAATTGCCCCACATTCTGCGCCAGGCCCGTGTGGGCCATCACCCGGATGTCGTTAAGCCGCAGGCTCACCACCTTGCCGTCCTGACGAACTTCCAGGATCACACCTAGGCCTTCGCCGCCGCGCGCCTGTGCGGTCTTAAAAAGCTGCTTGAGGCCCACCAGGTCGGGCGTCTCTCCCACGTTGTCGATCTTCACCCGGATCGCCCGTGCCAGGCGTGCGTCGGCCTGCTCGATGGGCGTCACCTCCTCAACAAAGATGTTGGGCGTCTCGCGGGACTTATCCACCTTGGCCTTGAGGAAAACAATCTTCCCTTCTTCCAAAACCGGCGCTGCGATCGCATACGCTTTGGAGAAAATCACTCCATCGATCGACCCCGATTTATCTTCGATGGTCAGCATCGCCATCTTCTGCCCCGGGTTTTTGCCGGACTTGGTGATCGTCGTCCGCACCCGGGTAAGCATGCCGCCGACGGTCACTTCCACACCTGCTTCCAGCTTGTGGACATCCGCCACGCTGATGGTCGCATAGCGGCCCAGGGCCGCCTGATGGTCATCCAGGGGGTGGCTTGATGCGTAAAAACCCAGGACCGCTTTCTCCAATTCCAGGGCTTCTGCATTGGTCCACGCCTTGGTCTTGGGAAGCTGCGCCGCGGGTGCCGGGGTGGCAACGCCTGCCGCTGCCGGAGCCGCACTTAGTGACTCAAAGAAATTCATCTGGCCCGATTCACGATCCGCCGCCAGCCGCTGGCCGTTTTGGATCGCCGATTCCAGCGCCTCGATCACCGCGCTCCGCGCCTCGCGCCCGTGAATGGCGTCAAACGCGCCGCACTTCACCAGCGCTTCGATCGTCGCCCGGTTCACCGCGCCCATCGGCGCGCGCTCACAGAAGTCGAAGATGCTCTTAAACGGCCCCGTCTTGGCGCGCACATCCATAATCGCCTGCACGGCCTTCTCGCCCACGCCTTTGACCGCGGTGAGCCCGAATCGGATGTGCCCATGGTCGGGATCGCGTGCCTCACCCTTATCAAACACCACCGTGAAATTGCTGTCCGAAAGATTGATGTCAGGTGGGCGCACTTCCACACCGCGAACCTGCGCCTTGGGCGTCGATCCCGGCCGCAGCACGTTCCGGCATTCTTCCCGATACTCCGTCACTTTCTTGATGTCGACCGCTTCAAACGTCAGCACCGCAGCCATGTACTGCGCAGGGAAATATGTCTTGAGATAACCCGTCTGATACGCCACGATCGCGTACCCCGTCGAGTGGCTCTTGTTGAAGCCGTATCCGGCGAATTTCAGGATCAGCTCAAACAGCTCCCCGGCTTGATCCTTGGTCAGCCCCTGTTTGCTGGCGCCTTCCACAAACAGCGGGCGCACCGCGTCGATCTCTTTCTGCTTCTTCTTGGAGATGTTCTTGATCAGCGTGTATGCCGCGCGAAGCGGAATCCCGCCCAGCCCATGCACCACCTGCATCACCTGCTCCTGATACACCATGATCCCGTACGTTTCCTGCGTGTATTTATCCACCACGGAGTGAACGCTCGGCACCGGCTCGCGCTTGTGCTTCCGGTCGCAGTACGAGGGGATCAGGTCCATCGGCCCCGGCCGGTACAGCGCGTTGGCCGCGATCAGGTCTTCCAACCGGTCAGGCTTCATGGACAAAAGCAGATTGCGCATGCCGCCGGATTCAAACTGGAACACGCCCGCGGTTTCGCCGCGCTTGAAAAGCTCCAGTACTTTCGGGTCATCGAAGCTTAGCCGGTCCAGGTCCAGCACATCGGCATCGCTGATCGGCAGCCCCTGCGCCTTGCGCGATTCATGGACCGTCTTTTTGATCACATCCGGCTTTAATGTCTCCCGGATGATCTTCTTGGCCCGCTCGATGATCGAAAGCGTCCGCAGCCCCAGGAAGTCCATCTTCAGCAGGCCCACCTTCTCAACGATGGGCCCTTCCCACTGCGTCACGATCATGTCCGTATTCGCAGGCCGGTAAAGCGGCACAATGTCATCCAGCGGCCGCGTGGCCACCACCACGCCTGCGGCATGCACGCCGGCATGCCGCGAAAGGCCTTCCAGGCGCAGCCCGGTGTCCAGCACCTTCTTCACCAGCATGTCTTCGTTGTAGAGCTTCTTGAGGTCCGGCTCCTGCGCCAGCGCCTTTTCCAGCGTGGTGTCCAGGCCTTCGCCCACCAGTTTGCAGAGCTTGTCCACGTCCGGCAGCGGCATGCCCAGCACTCGCCCCACGTCTCGGATGCATGCGCGCGCCTTGAGCGTTCCAAAGGTGATGATCTGCGCCACGTGCCCATATTTCTGCTTCACGTATTCGATGATCTCCTGCCGCCCATCCTGGCAGATGTCGATATCGATATCGGGATATTCCGACCGGTCCGGGTCCGTGAAGCGTTCAAACAGCAGCCCGTACTTCACCGGGCACGCGTTGGAGAGGCCCAGCACATAACCCGCCATGGTGCCGACGCCCGATCCACGGGCGATCGCGGGGATGTTGCGCCTGCGCGCCTCGTTGACGAAGTCCCACACGATCAGGAAGTACGCCGAAATATTCTTGTCGGAAAGCACCTTCAGTTCGCGGTTGAGCCGCGCCCGGTGGTCATCGGTAATCCCTTCCACTCCGTAGCGCCACACCGCGCCGGCTTCCGCAAGATCCTTCAGCGCCGCATCGCACTGCTCCTTAAGCGTCGCCGCGCTGATCTCCTTGTCGTTCACCGCATCAAACGGCAGCAGCTTAAACTGCGAGCAATACGTTTTGAACCACTCCGTGGAGCCCACCGGTTCCTGCGTATCGATGATCCATCTGGGGTCCATCCCCGCCAGCTCCGGCCGCGGTTTCCTGGGCTTGGAGGGCTCGCGCATCAGCTTCACCACCGGCGCATGGTTGGCCTTGAAGTTCAGCGACACATTGCATCGGTCTGCGATCTTTTTGGAGTTCTCGACCGCTTCGGGCACTTCCTTGAACAGCTCGGACATCTGATCCGCGCTCTTGACGTAAAGGTCCTTGGAGTAATGCAGCCTGGCGGTATCGCTCTTGAGCTTGCCTGTGGAAATGCAGCACAGCGTGTCGTGCGCATCCCAGTCGTCTTCCATCAGGTAGTGCGAGTCGTTGTCGCACACCACGGGAATGCCGGTTTCCTTCGCCAGGCGCATGATGTATTCGTTAAGCGCCTCCTGCTCCGGGATGGCGTGCTTCTGCAGCTCAAGATAAAAACGCGGCTCGCCTTTTTCGTTGGGTTTGAACGTCGCTTCATGCCATCGTGCTTCATCGATGGCTTCCTGCCACACCTTGGCGTCTTTGGTGGCCTGATAGCGAAGCAGGATATGCGCCAGGGACGACCCCAGATGCCCATTGATGGCGATGATGCCGTCAGCCCACTTGGTCAGCGTTTCCTTGTCCATCCGGGGCTTGTAGTAAAAGCCGTTGATGAACGCATCGCTCGACAGTTTTAGGAGGTTTCCCCAGCCGGTGTTGTTCTCCGCCAGCATCACCAGGTGAAAGCCGCCGTCGGCCACGCCAGTGCTCTCCTTGAGCGTGCGCGCCTTTGGCGCGACATACGCTTCGATCCCCAGGATCGGCTTGATCCCAGCATCCTTTGCCGCGTTGTAAAACTGCACCGCGCCAAAGAGGTTTCCATGGTCCGTCACGGCCACGGCGTCCATCCCCAGCGCCTTCACGCGCTTGCATAGCTCATCCACCGCGTTGCCGCCGTCAAGAAGCGAATAGTCCGAATGCAGATGCAGGTGGGCGTAATGGTTGGCCATGGAGGCAATTGTATCCCCGCCACGCGTGGAATCACCTGGTCAATCCGTGTTGTGGATCATCCTCGGCGATAAATATGTATTGGTGCTTTTGCAGTCACCCGCTAGACTTAGTCATAACATTTAAAATCCGAGCTCAAGTCCTGCTTCTTGGTCTGAATTCCACACCCAATCCGGATGACTTCGCCATGCGTAAAGCCCGTCAATACGCCTTCACCCTCATTGAGCTCCTGGCCACGATCGCCATCATCGCCGTCCTGCTTGCACTCCTGATGCCGTCCCTTAAAAAAGCCCGGGAGACTGCCCATAAAACCGTCTGCGGCTCCAACCAACGCCAGTTGGCCATCGCCATGACCGGCTACAACAACGACTTCAAAGGCTGTTACCCCTACGCCTGGAACTACCAGAGCACGCTCCCCACCGAAGCCGCCAGCAACTACGTCGTGGCCATCAATTACTACCTCGGCCAATACAAGATCTCCACGTTCCGGCCCAAGGTCCTCTGGTGCCCTGCTAATCCCTGGATTCCGCCCATCGTCTCCGCCGCCCAGGGCATGAGCCCCACCTATGGGTTAAACGGCGGCATCATCCCCTTCACGGGTTCGGGCACCCCAGGCGGCCCGGTCATCAACGACCGTCTCCGCGACCGCGAGATCCGCTCCGCCTCCCAGGTTCTTCTCATGGGTGAAACCCCCGCCGCAGCCACCGGCGCCACCGACTATGGCGCCAGCGTCGCCTTCACCACCTCATTCTGGACCTCTCCCACCATGTTCCGCGCCCCCTACTCGGGCGTGCGCCCCCTCGCCAACGCCATGTGGTATGACCTGGAAGTCGGCCAAGGCGGCTCCACCCCCGTTGCCCGCACCAACCACCAGCAAGGCTGGAACTCCCTCATGTGCGACGGCAGCGTGCGTTACACCTCCCGCACGACGCTCATCACCACTTCCGGCAGTTCACTCTTTTGGTCTAACCAGTAAACCCATCCTTAAAACAGGATCGGGTACCCCATCAACCGCCGCCAAGCCGTCACCTGTCCCAGGTGGCTCGCATCGTGCAGCACGATCATGTGCGCCAGCGACCCCAGGTTGGGAAACCATGGATGGTTGAACCCTTCCACAGGCTTTTGCAGCATCGCTTCGTCCGCTGATTTCACGCCTTCAATCAGATTCTCGTGCGATTCCTTAACCGCTTTCAGCAGCACGTCCTTGCCGGGGTAAAGCGACCGGTCCGGGGACGGCTTTTGCTTCATGAACAGCCCGCCCCACGCCGGGTCCACCACGCCCTTACGGCCAAACTTGGCGGCTGAAAAATCCGCGATCGCCGCCAGGTGCCCCAGGCTCCATGCCGGGTGATTCACAAAATCACCAAACTGCGTCGCCAGCTTCTCATCCGGCACATCTTTAAGCTGCATGCCCGCGTATTCGACATTGACCCGAATGGTGTGAAACAGATAGGCGCTGTCCATGGGATTCCTTTAAAAGAGAGCGTGATCTGAAAACCTGACAAGCATAGGATGCAATCTATCGATGCATGTCTGATGAGGAAAATCTACCTCACCAGGCCCCCGCAGAAACAATTCCACCCTCACCGGATGATCGGCAGCACAGCTTTAAACGCCGGCGTCCCCGCTTCATGCACCACCTCCAGCAATGCGGATTCCACCGTCGTCGGCAGCACCCCCGCCTGGATCATGCGCATCACCGCAGCCTCCTGGTCAACCTTCCTGCGAGACCCGATCGCATCCACCGCAACCCCCGTGATGTATCCAAGATCGCACAAATCGATTGCCGTCTGCAGCACGCACACATGCGCCTCGATTCCACACAAGATCACGCTGCGCACGCCCAGCCTCGCCAGTTCCTGTTTAATCGGGTCAATGCACGCGGAAAACTTCATCTTCTCATGATTGCACACCGCGCCCGTCAGTTTTTCCGCCAGTTCCGGCACTGTTTGGTTCAGCCCTTTGCGGTATTGCTCCGTCACCAGAACAGGCAGCTTCAGCGCGTTGGCGCCGTCGATCAGCTTTCCGGCCCCTCCCACCACTGAAAGCGGGTCATGCATGTGAGGCACCAGCTTTTCCTGAATGTCGATCACCAGCACCGCCGTATATCCTGCCTTGAACCTCGGGGTCGTCATGGCTGTCTCCGTCAAAACGCAAAAAACATCTTCCAAGGGCACATCGCCGTCGAAATCATAGGGCATAATTCACTTGGCGGCGTCCCCTTTAACTGGAGCATACCCATGAGTAACCAAACCTCCCAGTTGGATGTGCTGATCATCGGGGCCGGCCCCGTCGGGCTCACCCTGGCCCTCGCCTGCGCGCGTCAGGGCTTGACCTTCCGGATCATCGAAAAGCTCGCATCGCCTTCCCCGTACTCCAAGGCCCTGGTCGTCTGGCCCGGCACGCTGGAAGCGCTCGCGGGCCTTGGCGTGGTGGAATCATTCCTGGCCGCCGGCATGCAGTTTGAGGGCCTCGTCCTCCACGACATGGGCAAGCGCCTGGGCGTGGTCCATCCCAACGAAGGCATTCACTCCCACTACCCTCACCCGATCTTCCTCCCTCAGCGCTCCACCGAGGCGCTGCTGACCCAGGCGCTCGAAGCCCTCGGCCACAAGATCGAACGCGGGCTTGAGCTCACCGGCATCACCCAGACCGACATCGGCGTTGAAAGCCAGATCAAGCCCATCAACGGCGACCCCTTCACCGTCACCTCCCGCTACGCCGTCGGCTGCGACGGCGCAAAAAGCGCCGTCCGCCACCTGATCCCCGTTGAGTTTCAAGGCGTCACAGTCGAAACCAACATGATCCTCGCCGACGTCTCCCTCGAACACCCGCCCGAAAAAATCCAGGCCCTCATCAACTGGAGCCCCGACGGCCCCATTATCATTTTCCCCGTTGAAAACGGCACATGGCGGCTCTTCACCACCCGGGCAAACCTCGAAGACGCCTCCCCGCCCAAACTTCTGGAGTTCATCCACCGGCTTGAAAAATCCAACATGGATCACCTCAAGCCCCACTCTCCCACCTGGCTCTCTGCCTTTCGCATCAATGAACGCGTTACCAACCGCATGCGTGAAGGCCGCATCTTCCTCGCCGGCGACGCCGCCCACATCCACAGCCCCGCAGGCGGCCAGGGTATGAACACCGGCATGCAGGACGCCTACAACCTCGGCTGGAAGCTCAAGCTCCTTGTCGACGGGGTAGCCGATCCCAACGCCGTCGCCGAGAGCTACCAGGAAGAACGCCACCCCGTCGCCGTTACCGTCGTCGAAGGCACCGCGAAGCTTCTACGCACCGGCCTGAAAGCATCGCCGTTCGTCCGCTTCATGCGCGATACCGCCCTTTCCATTGTCACCCACATCCCCGCGTTCCAGCGTTTTGCCGCCACCCATCTCTCCGAATTGAACATCGAATACGCCCACTCCGGGCTCATCCGCCACCATGGCTCATGGATGGGCGCGGGCGATGGCTTCGTCCCCGGCTCCCGCCCGCGCGATGCCGCCGTCCAGACCACCGACGGGCAAACCGCCTCTCTCTGGTCCATGCTCCTTTCCGGCCGCTACACGCTTCTCGCCTTCCCCGGCACCACCTATGAAAAAGCCAACGTCAAAACCGTCATGGAGCTTGCCGAAGCCATGCAGGTGATGCGCCCGGATGCCAACGTCATCGGCATCTGGCCCGGCTACCAGCCCCCCGCTCCCGCCACGCCAAATCTCCGCTGGGTGCGCGATCCGCAAAACGTCGCCCACACCCTTTACGGCGTCGGCATCGACCCCGCCTGGTGCCTCATCCGGCCTGACCAGTTCCTTGCCGCGCGCTCTCAGCCGGCCAACGTGCGGGAGCTCGTGGAAACTCTCGCCCCCATCGCCCTGCGCCACCACGCCTGATGCCCTACAATATGCACGTTGCAAACAGCCAGGCAGGATGCCGGCTGTGTCCGCGAAAGGAGTCTTTCCAGTGCCTGTCACCTCATCCAAGCGCCATTTGGCCCGGTCCATCACTTTTCTCGCCGGCCTCGCGCTCTTTGGCGCCACCGCAGTCGCCCAGCCACTTCAGGAACAGGCGCGCAAGCTCATCAGCAGCGCAAAGCTCGTTCAAGGCACGGACTACGGCATCTACGCCGAGGAAGTCACTTCCGGCACTGTCCTCATGAGCTTCTCCGCGGACCGCCAGGTCACGCCGGCCAGCAACCTCAAGATCATCACCACCGGCTGCGCGCTCAAAACCCTCGGACCCGATTACTCGTTTAAAACCAAGCTCATCCTCGTCTCCCCCGAAAACTGGAAGAACGTCGCGCAAGGCTCCTCCGTCACCACACCCACCGACGGCTACACGCTCATCGTCGAAGGCGATGGCGACCCTTCCTTCGGCGACGAAAAAGTCTTGAAGGCCGCGGGCACCAGCCTCGAAGCTCTCCTGAAACTCTGGGTCGATCAGGTCAAGAAAGCCGGCGTCACCAAGGTCGACCGGCTCATTATTGATGACCGGGTCTTTGAACGCCTTCAGGTCCATCCCGACTGGCCCGCCGATCAGCTCGACCGCTGGTACTGCGCGCCCGTCTCCGGCCTCAACATCAACACCAACTGCTTCGATGTCACCGGCACCCCCACCCGCGCTGGCCAGGCCCCCAGCATCAAGGTGGAGCCCCGCTCCCCCTTCCTCACCATCACCAACAAAGCCGTCACCGGCTCCAAGGAAACGCTCGGCGTCGTCGTCGCTCCCGACAACGACATGACCATTCAAGGCGTCTTGAAAGAGGCTCACGAAGAGCCCATGAACGTCACCATGAAAAACCCCTCGATCTACTTCGGCAGGCTCCTGGCCAACCGACTGGTCGAAGCGGGCATCAGCGTCGCCGCCATCGCACGCCCCACCATGGATGACAAACTTCCCGCCGGCAAAACCCTCCACGTCATCCAGACGCCCATCGCAGAAGTGCTCAAGCGCTGCAACAAGGATTCCCAAAACCTCTACGCCGAATGCCTCTTAAAGCGCGCCCTGCATGAGATCACCGGCAAGCCCGGCGCCTGGGCTGACGGCAAGCTCGTCGTCACCACCCTCGCCAAATTTATCGGTGCAGACGCCAACGACGCCGTCATCGCCGACGGCTCAGGCCTCAGCAAGCACAACCGCGTCACCGCCAAGCTCATGGTCAAGGTCCTTGAGATGCTCTACAAAGACCCCAAGCTCGCCTCCGTCTTCGCCGACAGCCTCGCCGTCGGCGGCCAGGACGGCACACTCACCAAACGCTTCAAATCCACCAGCGGCGCACTCATCCGCGCCAAGACCGGCACCATCAACAACGTCTCCTCCCTCTCGGGTTTCGTCACCGTCGGCGAAGGCAAAAACGAACGCACCGCGGCCTTCAGCTTCATCTTCAACAACACCAAGGGCGTCCCCGTCAAACAGCTTCAGGACGAGCTCGTCGACATCATCGCCGATAAGCTCGACGATGCCCCCGCCAAGAAGTCCGCCGCTAAACAGTAAACCCTGATCTCATATCTCATCATCATGGGAATACGGCCACTTCATGGCCGTGATTATGTACGTATTTTTCGCACGGCTGATTTTTCTATCGACACACTAGAGATCGTTACATATAATTCGGGCTGACGCGTTTATCCGCGTTGATTTATTCCTGTTTCTCGCCGTATTTCATCCGGCTACTTTCACTTTACACTTCTCACGTCAGAAAGCCTCGCCATGACGCAAGCACGCAATTCATCCAACCGTAACCCCGGTTTTACCCTTGTTGAGCTTCTGGTCGTCATCTCCATCATTGCCTTGTTGATCTCTCTCATGCTCCCTTCGCTGAGCCAATCCCGGGAGCTCGCCCGCAACATCCGCTGCAAGGCCAACCTTCGCCAGGTCGCCATCGCCAGCACGGCCTACTCCAGCGAAAACAAGGGCTACGCGCCTCTGGTCAGTTCAGCCAACAGCTACGGCAACTGGGCCTGGATGTTCCTGCTCTCAAGCTATTTGAACGGCCCCAGCGAAAACCAGATGCTGCCCATCTACGCCTCACCGGCTTCAGGAGCCAACTGGATCAAGGCGCCCGCCGCCATGATGAAGGTGCTCCAGTGTCCCTCCACCTGGCGCGCATTTGAGATGTGGGGCTACAACTCCTACGCCATCAACGTCAACCTCACCAACGAGCCCAGCACCGCTGTCACCATCGACTACCCCAACCGGCTCGACAGCCGCCAGTTGGCCATGCGCCATTTCGAAGTCCCCCTTTACGCCGAAAGCGTCGGCTACAACCAGATCGTCCCCACCTGGAACGCTGTGCGCATCTACGACTACCTCCATCAGCAACGCCGCAACTTCGTGATGACCGACGGACACGTCGTCGAAGTCGAAAGGCAAACGGGCACTTTCCTGATGGGCTACTACAAAACCGGCCTCACCTTCATCGGCCGCAACAATCATGCCGGCTCCGGCACCATCGGCATTAACGACTGAATCGCTTTCTCCAATCATCCCCTGACAAACAAAAACCGGTCGACCCTTAGGGGCCGACCGGTTTTTTTAATCCGCCAATCCCGGCGCTCAACCAACCGGCACGGTCGGCGGCACGATCTTCAGCACGTACGAATCCTGCTGATCGTAAGTGTTGGCCAATGTCTGATTCGTCACCACCACCGGTTGCGTGCCGCCGGAAACTGCCTTGAGCCGACGATAAGTCCCGATCCTCACCGCCGCGCTGAAGCCGGAGAAGACTTCTTCGCTTTCGCCTTGATCGACAAGCTTGATCGACACATTCTTCAAAGTCGGCGCAGCCACCCAACTGCTCACGAACGACGCTTCATTGGCGGCTTTGCCTGCGCCCGTCACCACCAGGGACCCCAGCGAGGCGGTCAGATTCACAAAATCCGCCCTGTCTTCAGGAAGCATCCGTTGGGGGAATTCATCGTTAAGACCGACAAAAATGCTGCTGTTGAACAGCGAACTTGTCGTCACCGTGCCGATATTGCCCGCGCTGGAGATAAAGCTTGAGCGGATCTCCCCCGCCACCGTCACGCTGCTCAGCAGCATCGCGTTAGTGCCTTGATTGGTCCCCGATACATACACCCCGCCAAACAGGTCACCGGCCACCGTGCCCGTCGTCGCGGTCTTGGCGCTTCCCGTCAGGTTGATGGTTCCGATCTTGTAAGCGGAAATCTCGCTCATCAGCCAGTTCACACTGCGAATGCCCTGGATCACACCCTCAACCGAAAGCATTGTCTTGTTAAGCACCTCGCCACGGCTTGTGAATAACCCCAAATTGCCCGAGGAAATCCTGGCCTCAAAATCATTCGCGGATCCAACGATTACGCTGCCGACATTGCCGGAAATATCCCACTCCGAGTCGCGTATCTGGCCGGCGATTGTCGCAGAGCCCAAAGTGTTGCCTGTGCTGGGCCCAATGCTCAATTCGCCCAACTTGATGCTGCTCTCCGTGAAGTTTCCAACGATCGCCGAATGCCCCGCTTTAGCGGCCTGGCCACGAACATTCAGCGTGCCCACCTTCGCAGCGATCAGGTCACCCTCAATCCAGTCCGCCACCGTGATGGACCCCACCGCCACCCCAGGCGCGGTGATGTCCCAGAAGAAGGTTTGCCCTGCTGTAAATGACCCCAGCTTGGTCTGTGTCCCGTAGTAGGCATTGATCGAGAATGCGTGGTCGTACAACGCACCCACAGTCACATTCCCCACCGAACCCGTCACGTCCCAATCGATCGTCCGTTCAGAATCGCCAGCCAGCTCTCCGGCGATCCGCACCGTGCCCAGCGTGAGGCTGGCCGGCGCATCCAGGTCGCCGTGCAGCGCCAGTTCCGCGTTAAAGTCGCCCGCCAGCGCCGGCTGCGTCGCCGTCTTGGCCAGGCCGGTGGAAATCAGTTGTCCCAGGTTCTTGGCCTCGATGGACCCGCGATCCCAGCTTCCCACCTGAATGAGCCCGATCCCCAGATCAAACCGCACATCCGTATCCACCACGGCGCCGGTCACGATCAGCGAATTGAGCTTGCCGTCACCCCTGAGGCGAAAATCCTCCGACACCGATCCCAGCCGCACTGTCCCGATATTCCCACCCGACCAGATTTCCGAATCCTCAAGATCGCCAATTACGGTCATGGAACCCACAGCCAGCGCGCTATCCGGCAGGTCAGCCCCCAGGATGGTCATCTCCAGATCATCCACCACGCTTCGCGGCTCATCAAAAACAAAGCCCCCCGCTGTGAAGCTGACAATGCTGTTGGCACGAATGGTGCCTTCGTCCCACGCACCGACTTTCACCGTGCCGAATCTGCCGCCGACAAACCCTTCCGGTTGATCTTCGCTTTCATACCCTGCCAGGAGATTCAGATCAGTGGCCAATCCTTTCACCGTAAACGAATCCAGGCCATCTTCAAACATCATTGACGCGCCGTCCGCGCCTCCCAGCACAATCGAACCTGAATGCCCATACACATTCCACTCCCCGCCATAAACCGTGCCGGCCACCCGTAGCGAGCCAATGGCATTCTGTCCTTGTGGATGACCGGCGTTGTACACATCCAGATCAACCGACAGATCACCAGCCAGATAAGGCCGCGTTGCCGTCTTGGTCTGGCCGGTGATGTTCATTGTGCCGATGCCGCCGGTCTGCAGCTCATCGTCGCCTTCATTGAGGTTCAGCCATTCCACCGCCGTGAATGAGCCGATGTATCCATTGGTCTCCAGGTCCAGGTCGTTGATCCGCTTGAACGTGAAGTCCGTACGCGTATTGACCGACCCGCCGATAATGATCTCATGCGAATCGGGGCCAAACACATCGCCCAGAATCACCGTCGCGGCGCCGCCGTGGATATGCAGATCGCCAAAGAGATTCACATTTGCCGCCCGGAGCATGTTCAGCGGACCTTCCAGATGAATCTCATCGATCACCGTCGTGCCTGATCCCACGCCCTTGGTCTTGGTCACGTCCACCGTCAGGTTCGTCGTCCGGGCGCTGTCCATCACATCCAGCGATAAAATCTCATGTGTGTCCGGGTCGTAGCGCACCACGCCGTTGCCCGGCCCGGTGAGGCCAAACACAACCGTGTTCCCCTGGTCATCGATAAACGTCCGGTCGGCCGCCTTCGTGTTTTTGTTGAACGTGATCGAATCCAGCCGCACATCGCCCGTGACGGTGAACGTAAAGGGATCCGCGCCATCCACATTATTGGGGATGGACACCACACCCGTGTAGCTGCCCAAAGTATCGCTCAGGAGCGAAAGTTCCAGGAAGGCCGTCTCGCCTGGTTCCAGAGAGTCGTTCGTAACCACCGCTGAAAACCCTTCGGGTACCGTGATTTCCCCAAGATCCAGCATGCCGTCACCATTGTTGACGATGTGAAATATCTGAATCAGCGGACCATAGCCCTTGCCCACCCAGCCCAAATCCGTTCCGTTGGCCGTCGATGTGGTCGTCGATCCATTCTCGATCACAATGTCATTGAAAGTCACTTCGATTTCCGGCATGTACACCCGCTCAAACGTCCGCGCAATCAAAGACGGGGTGCCTTCCAGACCGCCAAAGCCATTCCACGCCGCGGTGAATCCGCCTGTCCCGTCCATGCTCAGTGTGGGCTGTAAATCCACATGCGATCCATCCAGCGTGCTGCTGACGTCAAACGTATCCACCAATTCCCGGGTTTCCGAGTCATACCGCGCGCCCACAACCACCCAGCCGCTCTTGTCTTCAATGGTTTGCGAAGTCTGCCAGATCACCACTGAGGAGTTATCCGCGGCAAACCCCACGGTTGCGTCGTATTGGCTCCTGTTCGTCTCCTCGCTGATGGAAAACGCATCGCCGACGGCCGTCAGCGTATTGTCGAAGTATTGGCCTTCAACGCTCCACGATGACCCCATTTTCGCCTGATCCCAGGCAAACAGGTAGTTGCCGTCGCCATCGATATCAAAGGAATACGTGGCGTAATGACCGCCGATCTGCTCAAACACCGCGGGCGCGGTCACCACCTCCGTTTGCGAACCCCTCTTGCTGCCGTCGTTTCCGAACTGTTGCGCGAAAATCGTCGTCTGCTCCGCCTTGAGGTCATACTGCATCCAGGCAATCGTGAAGTCACCCAGCAGACCCACGCTCACCGTCGGCGAAACGATCTCCCGCTCATCCACCGTGGTGCTGACCAAAAATGCATCGCCTTCCAGCGCCCCGGTCTCATCCAGAAGCTGCCCGTACACGCCGCCGGGCAGCATTTGGCCAGGATTTTCTTCATCCGGCACCTTCTGGTACCACGTCACCACAAAGCCGCCCGTGGGCAATACCGCCAGCTTGGGCGCATAGCTTCCACCTGGCGCCGCGGTGCCGATCTCCACCGGCCCGCCCAGCGGAAAACCGTTGGGGAGGTAACGCCGCGCCAGGATCACCGAATCATTAGTCGGGTCTTCCGAATCTGTTTGACTCCACGCCACCAGGTAACCATCACCCGACACCGCCGCTATCGACGGGGAAGAAGGCGTCCACGTCTCCACGAATCCCGAAACATCCATCGTCGCAAACTGGGGCTCCATGTTCGGAAAATAAGACCGCGCCTGAATCCCCTGCCCATCCTCCGTCTCCGTCGTCCAGGCCAGCGCGAAGCTGACGTTAAACGCCGTGCTCACCGCCACCGGCGATGAAACCTCAGTCGCCATCACCAATTCCGGCCCCACCGGCCGGATGTGCGGCGCCGACAGCAACTGCCTGCCCTCCAGCGCCTCCAATCCCTCCGAACCAGCCCGGTCCGATCGTTTGAGCCATCCCGCAAGCCGAGTGGACACGCTCGAAAAACACGTACCAACGCGGACATTACGCAAAGCGGCTGTAAGCGTCATGGCAAAACTTTCAAGATAGCTGGGTGAGGGAAACTACATCGATCCCAAACGATTAACCACATGGGAGTTTAATCCCGCCCCACTGAGTGTCAACATTTTGGATGCAAATACCATGAATCCGCATGCACAAAAAACCTTGCGGCTTTCAGACCCACTTTCTTGCAAAACTCAAAACCGGCACTACGCTTCGGTTCACGGGTCAACCATTCTCCACACCGAGCAATGAGGTGCCTTATGTTCGACGGCATCAATAATCAGCCATCCCCTTCCAAAGTCCTCGTGAAAGACCTCGCGCTCGTCGCCGGCGCCCGTCGCAACGACGGTAAAAACCGCTCCGTCTTTCAACTCAACCGCAGCATGCCCGTTGATCCATCGACCGCCGCCTCCGAAGCCCGCGTGCAGGACCTCGCCACCGGCCTTCGAAATGCCCGCCTCATCATTGCCTACCAGATCATCGTCCTCGCCGGCGTCATCACCACCGGCATCTTAAGCGCCGGCGCGCATGTGCAGATACTGCCTTACGCCCTCTCCCTGGCCATTAAAACCTCCGCGGTGCTTTCCGCCATCGCCACCTTGCTTCTGGCCCTGGTTCTGGTGCCGGCGCTCAGCCCGCTGTGGTCCGGCACAAAAGAATTCACCGGCACCTCATTCTGGGCACAGGCCGCCCGTCTCTCCACGCATATCGCCAGCATCGTCTACAGCCTGATGGCGGTCATGCTCCTCACCGGCTTCACCTATTCATGGGAACCCTTCACGCCCGCCATGGTCATCGGGCTTTGTGCTGTCGCCGCCCCACTCTGCCTGGTCACCACCCTGGTCAGCACGCTGGGCATCGCCGGACAAACCGAAAACGCGCTCGACAACGCCCCGGACATCGGCCCCGCCCAAAGCGTTCACGCCACAGCCTGCGGCCTGGGCTTCGTCCTCTTCGCATGGCTTCCTGTGATGTTTTATGAACCCGAATGCTGGTTCCCCGCCCTCATCCCCCTGCCGCTGATCGCCTACGGCGCATTGCACGCCCAGCAACGCATCGCCCGCCAGCTCCAGGACCTGCTCGACCTCGAATAACTTTTAGGCTCAATGCCCCGAAACTTGCTGAAAGCCTTCGTTTCCAGCCTCTTCGATTCGTAACTCAATAACTCGTAATTTCTTTAGCCCCGCGCAAACACCTTCTCATCCAGCCACATCAGCACTCGCTCACCCGGTGTTGCGGAAAGATCCCATGCCGGCATCTGCTCGTGCACTTCGTTAAAACGCCTGGTCAGCCCGGCGGGAACGCCCGCTTCACTCACAATCAGCACTTCCAGCCCCGCTTTATCGGCAGCAGTCATCAGCGCATCCAGCAACCCGGCCTCCGGCAATTCCGGTAAATCCCACACCACCTGAATCAGCATTTTGCCGTGATAGGCCAAAAGCTCTTTTTCTTCCACCATTTGCAGCAGCCGCCCCAGAAGCTTCTGCCCGTTATTAAGCCCCACTACGGCAACGCATGCGCGCCCATGCCACAGGGATTCAAGCACAAACTCTTGCGTATACGTTCCCGGCTTCCCGGTGTAGGTCAGGCTCGGCATCCGGCTCGCCGTGCTGGGAATCACCAGCCGCGCAATGCTCCTGCCGGACCACGGCTCCCCAGGCCCGATGTATAAGCAGGTGCTGTCCTTCTGCACCGCACGGATGGCCGCCAGCACCCCAAGCGGGTGCCCTTCCAGCCCGGCCCGGTTCACCCAGGCGTGCCGCATGCCCGGCCGGAAAACCCTGGCCAGCCGCACCGCCGCCCCCACTGGAACTGACGGCACAAACATCCGGCGCGTACGCATCACGTAATCCGCCAGCAGAAGAATCACCGCACCCCACAAAAGCGCTCCCGTCAGCGAAAGCGCCAGATGGTCCAACCGCCTCACCGTCGAATAAAACGGTTCTGCCAGCTTCACCACCGGCTTAGGCGCAGGCTGCGAGGCCGCAGCATCTTCGCCATTGCCCTCCACTGACCGGGCGATCGTCTGCCCGTCCCGGGTCTGAACGCCGCGCTTCATATAAGCGTACTTGGGCTCCTGGGTCTCCGGCTTTTCGGGCTCCAGCTCAGACTTGGAAGCCCCGGCGATATCCAGAGAATCCAGCTTGCTGTCTTCGGCAAAACGGACTTTCGCGGCCCGGCTCTTGAGTTCCGCGGCCTTGGCCGGGTCGATATCCTCCGGCTTCGCCGCAGGCGGCTCGGCCAGCGCGATCTCATCCACCTGCGCCGTCCGATACCCACCCAGAAACATCCCCACCAGCGCCATCACCAGCCCCACGCGTGCCACGTTGGCCGTGCGCAGCGCAGGCACAAGCAGATAGCCCAGCAGGCAAAGCCCAACAGCCGCCGTGACCATCAGCCACGCCAGCCCCACAAGCCCAAAACTATCCCAAAGCGTCTGGATCATTTGCGGTACTGCTTGGTGGCTTCCAGGTAATTGGTAAAGGCGTATGTGATCACATTGATGCCCGTCTGCTCCGCAGACCTGACAATTGACGGGTCCAGCCCGGAGTGCCCGGTTCTAAAAGCGTCCTTCAAATCGCCGGGATGGAAAAACACCGCCCAGCGATTTTGATACTTAATACCCAGGCACTTGGTTCCCCCATGGTGCCACAGCGGCGGCGCTCCATTAGGCAAGTTGTACGGGCGCTTGAAAATTGGGTCGTCATCCGCGATCTCCACCAGCCGGCCGCCGGGAATCAGCGAGTCCGCCAGGCTCCGGAAGTTTGTGTTGAACGACGGGCTGCCGCAGTCCGCAAACAACATGCCGCCTTCCATGAGATACTCGCGCAATTGCTTTCTTTCCGACGCGCTCAGCGAAATCGCGCCAGTCCCCGTCATGTACAGGAACGGCGGCTTGTACCCCTTATCCATCCCCGCGATGGACCCCATCGGGTATCCCTCGAACTTCTTCTTCTCCACCTTAAAGCCCGAGTATTCGCCAAATGCCGCCAGGAAGTTCAAGTCCGACCGGTCCGTGGGATTCATGTTGTCATCCCAGCCCTTGCCGCCGTGATTGAGCCGCACAAACCGGATCAGCGCATTCTCCGACCCATCAGGCCAGCCGCCTTCCTTGCCGCCGCCGGCGCCCAGCTTACCCTTGCTCTTGCCCGTACCCCCCTTAGCCATGCCGCCGGCCGTTTCCCCTTCCGCAGCGGCCACCATCTCGTGCGCCTTGTTGGGGTCGGCCTTGTACGTCACTTCCGTCTCTTTTTCCATCTCTTTGGCCAGCGTGGAATCATCCAGTTCCGGCACATGGAAAATAATCGGCGAGTTCGCCTTCACAATGAACTTTTTCTTGGGCTTGGCCTTGGGCTTTACTTTGACCTTCACCACTTCCTGCGTCGTCTGCGCCATGCCTGCCGGGTCGGCCACGCCAGACCCCTTGGGCAGCTTGTACGCCTCCACGCCGCCAAACAGCGACAACAGGAACGGGATCACAAAAAAGATCGTCAAATGCAGCGCCCAACTGGCCATCATGCTCTTGCGGTAAACCGGATCGCTCCCCCCCGTCCGGAAGTCTTCCAGCATCCGCTGCCACCTTGTCATCGGGCGATCGCTCGCCCATCGGGCTCTTGCGAGCTCGGGGGTTCTAAATCGCGCAGGTGGCAGGCTCAGTTTCGTCATGCGTGTCTTACGGTTTCTTGATTCGCGTCAATCACCCAAAGGCAAGGCCAACGGCGGAATTGTTCACTTCTTTTTGGGAGGCGGCGCGTTCACGTCATCCAGGCCAAAGCCCAGGTCCGGCGCCGCGGGAATGTCCGATGGCTTGGTCACTTCCGTCGCCTTCTTCATCACCGGCGTGTCCTTGCGCTCCTTGGCCAGGTCAGCCTCGCTCTTGGGTTGATCCTTGGCCGCCGGGGCCGCCGTCGTCACCGTGGGTACGGGTGCCGCCGCCGGTTTGTTGGCTGTAGGCTGCGTCGCCGGAGCAGTGGTGGCGGCAGCGGCCTTTTGCGCCGCCAGGGCGTCAGCCTTGCGCTGGGCCGCCCCTTCCGGGTCGATCCACGTGTCATTGATGAACCCGAGGCTCGTCACCACCATCAGGATGACATGCAGCACCAGGGAGATGCCCACCCAGAAGAGTGTGCTGTCCTTCTGGTTGAGGCCTGTTGGCCGGGAGGTTTTCGCCGCTTTGAGATTCACTGTTTCGGACATATGCGTTCGTTTTCGTCAGGGATGATTTAGGTTTGTCACACGCACCGGGCTTCAAGACTCATTCACGTTTCACTTCATGCATGACGGCGATCACGCCGCCCGCCCCGCTGATGGCTTCCAACGCGGGCTTATAGTCTTTGTAGGCAAGGTTCTTGTCGCACTTGAATCGCACTTCCAGCCCTTCGTCTTTTTTATCCGCCAGCAGGGATCGGAGCGTGCCTTCCAGCTCGTCTTTATTGGCCATTTGCTGGCCGTTGACGTACATCACCTTCTGGGAATCCATTGCCACGCTCAGCCCCGTCTCCGTCTTGTGGATCTTGGGGATCTCCGGCAGCGGAACCTTGATCTTGTCCCGCATGAATTGAGACGTGAACATGAAAAAAAAGATGAGCAAAAACGCGATGTCCGCGAGGCTGATCAGCTGCGTTTCCGTCACCGGCTTGTTGTTTGAGCGTTTGATCTTCATTTGCCGCCACCCCCCGAACCGGTCATCTCATCGGAAAACAGCGGCACGCCCCCAGCCTTCTGGATCGCATAAAGCAGTTCCGAGCTCCGCTGGAACGTCAGGTCATCCTTGGCCACCACCACCACGATCTTCCCCTGCTCGGTCGTCTTCCCGGCCAGCAGGTCCTTGATCCTCGGCTGTAGCTGCGAGAGTTCGATGTTCGACCCATCCAGCATCAGCATCGCTTCGCCCGCGGTCACCGTCACGTTGTTCTCGTACTGCCCCCCCTGGCTGCCCGCCGCCGAGGGCAGGTCCACCTTGAGGGCTTCATTGCGTGCAAACGTGGAGGCCACCATGAAGAAGATGATGATCTGCCACGCGATATCCGCCAGCGCGATGAACGGCACGTGGGGAGCTGCTTTATGGTGGCGTTGAAACTTCATCGTTTTCTTACCCCCTCAGAGGAGGGTTGGGTTGAGGGTGTTCTTTTATGGTTTCTCAGGTTCTGCTTATTTAGGCTCAGGCCTTCTTTTCCGCGACGGCCGCCGCGGCATCCGCGCGTGTCTCCATCAACCGTTCCACCATCTCCGTCGCCGCCGACTGCACTTGGAGGATCAGCCGGTTCACCCGCGACGTGAAGTAGTTGTATTCCACCGTCGTCAGCGCCGCGACGATCAGCCCGCCTGCGGTGCACAAAAGCGCTTCGGAGATACCCACCGCCACCGCTTCCGGCGTCATGTTGCCCGAGGCGCCCACCGTGCCGAATGCCTTGATCATGCCCACCACGGTGCCCATCATCCCCAGGATCGGCGCCAGCGACGCGATGGTCGCCAGGGTCGTCAGGTTGCGTTCCAGGTAGTTCACCACGTGTCCGCCGTGTTCTTCCATGGCTTCCACGATGCCGGACTCCACTTCCGCCGTCGGCTTGCCGATGCTTTCCAGCAGCACCATTTTGCGCAGGCCCACGCCCAGGGTTTCCGCCACGGGTCCTTCCACTTCCTCGCACACCGCGATCGCGCCCCGCACGTCGCCGGTCTTGATGGCTTTACCCACCTTGTCCAGCAGTTTCGCGGAGGATTCCTCAGCCCGTTTGAGCGTAATGAACCGCTCAAACGTGATGCCCAGCGCCACCACTGAGCAAAACGCGATGATCCACAGGGCCCAGCCGCCTTCAATGAGAAGTTGAAGCATGAATGATGTCCTTGCCTTCCGAATGTTTGCTAGAGAGTCGTTGAATCGTTGATAAAAGCGCCCAGCCGTCATCAGGGGCCACGGCCATGCTCCGGATCATAAGGTCCGGCGCAGGCACCAGCACCAGTTCGCTGGCCCGATGGCTGAAGAAGGTGGTGCCCAGTTGATCGTACCCCACCGTCTGCGAATACGGCCTGGGGCCATCGGCCAGCAGCACCACGCT
The DNA here is from genome assembly GCA_964542875.1 of uncultured Phycisphaeraceae bacterium. Classification (GTDB taxonomy): domain Bacteria; phylum Planctomycetota; class Phycisphaerae; order Phycisphaerales; family Phycisphaeraceae; genus CAZGOM01. The sequence goes on along the minus strand of CAZIWA010000003.1, from coordinate 33,222 downwards.
TTTTTCGCACACGCACACCCACACCCTGCGCCAGCGCCACCACAGGCCCACATCCACCTGTGTCTGGCTCTTGACGCACAACAGCACCTTCTGCTCGCCTGCCGCTTTTTTCAAAAGCGCCTGCTCGCCTGCCGTCATCGCCGGGTTGTGGGCCACGGCCTGGCTCACTTGGTCTTTTCCCTCTCGTCGATCGACGCCATGGATTCCTCGGTCAGCCGGCCGCGGGCGTACCCGGCCCAGCCGGATTCAGGGTAATCCAGCGTCACGCGCTTAAAGAGCCGGTACGCGTTCTGGAGGTCCTGCAGCTTCATGTAGCAGTCGCCGCCCCAGTACATCGACTGGGCGATGAGGTCCTTATCCAGCTTCCCTTCCTCGACGATCTTATTGAAGATCGCCACCGCGTTGGCGTAATCCATCGCACGCATGTAGCACTGCGCGCTCACCACGGTGGACTTGCCCGCAAGCGGGTGGTCCGGGAAGCGCTGGCCAAGCCGGCCAAGCACCTGCGCCGCGATTTTATACGTCTCGCGGGCCTGCAGCCGGGCCTTTTCCTGAGTCAGCTTGTCGCCTTCGGCGTTGGCCTTGTCTTCAAACTCCTTGCCCTTGGCCATGAAGTACCCGCCCAGCCGGCCGATGGTTTCAGCCACCAGTTCGTTGCTCGGGTACCGGTAAGACAGCTTGACGTACTCTTCCATCGCCTGGTCGATCTGCTCGGACTGCTCCAGGATCAGCGCCTTTTTGTATTGCGCTTTGGGCGCATACGGGCTGTCGGGGTACTTGGCCACCAGCTCGCTGAAGCGGGCCAGCGCATCGGCCAGGAACTGTTTCTTGATCTGTTCATTCACCGCATCTTTGGCGAACTCGCTGGAGAGGTCCGCCAGCAGGTATTCCGCCTGCGGGCGCAGTTCGGTGTTGGGGTAGTCGCGCAGGGCTTCTTCAAGCAGCTTCCGGCCTTGGGCGATTTCGCGCCGGGCCAGGCTTTCTGATTGCAGTTCCCTGTGCTTCTTGGCCTGCTCCACATACGCTTCGGCAATGGCGAACTGGGTTTGCACCGCCACGTTGGGGTCCTTGAACTGCTTGGTGAAGGCCTGCACTGCGCCGTCTGCGCCCTTGTACACTTCCACCACGCTGCTCACCACGGGCTTGCCGTCTGCGCCGGGGTAGGTCACGGTCACTTCATCCCCATAGGCCACCGGCAGGCTCACCTCGCCGCCGGCCGAGGCCTGCGTCGCCGCAGGCTGCGCGGACGTCTGGCCAGACGCGAAACCAAACTCCACACGGCCCTTGAAGATGCCCGAGTGCGGGAAGGTTTCCGCAAGCTTCGCCTGCATCTTCTGGCCCGTCTTGGTCGTCAGGTCCACGGTCACCGTGTCGCGTTCGTCGCTCACGTCCTTGCTCTTGTCGATCAGCCGCAGGTACATGGTCTCGCCCACATGGGTGGCCTGCACATTGGACTGATAACGCCGATCCATCACATCCAGGAACGGGTCCGCCGTCAGTTCCACCGTCTGGGTCACCCACTGCGGGTTACCCGAGGCGTCCTTGTACTCAAAGCCAAGATAGATCTTGTCGTTGCCCTGCACACTCAGCGTGCGCGTGGCCGGGTCCATGCTCTTGGGGTCGGCGTTCACCATGGATACATCCGGCGTCGCGCCCAGCATCACCGGCACCACGAAGGTGAACCGGCCCTGGTCCAGCGCCACTTCCGCCGTCGTTCCGCCCACCACCTGCGTCGTTGCGTAACCGGGGATCGGCCACAGCGTCGCGATGCTTCCGGGCGTCGTGTCGCGCTTGATCGTTCCCGGCACATTGATGTCAAACGCCGCGCCGGAGCTCTCGCCCGACATGCGCTTGCGGCCGGATTCCGTCTGCACATACAGCACGGCCTTGCTCTGGGACGAAACCGCCATCCCAGGCGCGATCACTTCCACGATCAGCGGCCCGTCGATCGGTGCTTTGGCCACCGAATCGGGCTTGCCGAACGCCAGCGGCCTCGTCGCCGTGATCGTCCGGCTCGGCAGGATCATCTCGCTGCTGGCCCGGCCGTCCTGAGTCGAAAGCGCCTGCGCCACCGGCGCCTGTTTGTCCTTACCGGCAACCAGCGGCTTGGAAACCACTTCAAACACACGCATCTGCGCGGGGATCGCCTGCGCCTGCTCCACATTGAACTCACGCATCCACGGAATGCCGGGGTTGGTGTTTTCCTTGTCCATGTATCCGACCACAACCTCCTGCCCTTCGATCACCTGCAGTTCCCCCGCCCGTTCCGGCTTGCCGGAGGTGGGGAATATCTTGGCCAGGAACGTGCCCGAGTGCTTCTCGGTTTCCAGCGCCACCAGTTCGATGGGGGTGCCATCGCCGGCGCGCGCCGTCAGCTTCAATTGATCGGGCGCATCGGTGGTGTCCATATCCGGGTCCCACACGAATACGTTGATCGGGTCACCCGGGCGAAAGCGCCTGAGCGTCACGTATTCCGGCACCCGGTCGCCAAGGTGGTTCACCTTGTATTCCACCAGGCATGCCGTCAATTGCGCATCGTTGAACGTCGCCGTCAGTTGTGCTTGCTGCGCCTTCTTGTCGTTCCGGATCGGCGAAGGATTCGAGTACGAAACCGTCACCACATCCCCAGGGGCGATCTGCGCCGTCTGGTCCTTGCGCATGGACAGGAAGTCCTGCTTGGTCGGCAGCACCACTTCACCCTTAGCCTCGCCGGGCTTGGCGGCGCGCGTCAGGCTCACCTTCTTGATCGCCGGCGCATCGGTTTCAAAATCCGTGATCAGCAGCCGGATCACGCGTGCCTTGGGCGCGCCTTCAAACGCGATATTGAACTGCGCGTTGTCTTGCCCCGGGGTGATCTTCGCCACGCCCATGGACACTGCTTGCTGGATCTTGGGTTCCTTGGCCGGGTCGAACATCGCATTCTGCACCGGCGCCATGAACGGCTCAGCGGGAATGTCCGTGTTCACCGAGAACTGGTACTGCTGATTGCTGTTGCCGGTGCGTGCGCCCACCACAAACACTTCAATCCGGTGCGCGCCGCTGGAAAGTGACTTGCTCACCTTCATCCCAGATTCTTTCTTCAGGTCCGAGGTCTGCCCATCGATGGCCACCAGGTAGCGCGTGCCGGAGCCCGCACCCTTCTCAGGCACCACTTCAAAGGTTCTCACCGCCGGCGTCGAAAGGTAGAACGCGCCCGAGTACCGGGCCACGAACACACGCCCCGAAGGAATGTTTGCTGCACGGCTCAGCGGCTCCACGTTCGCCTGCTGGCTTCCGCCGAAGTTCGCGCCCGTCAGCGGCATGGAGGCCATGGCCACGCCCGCCTGCACAAAGCCCAGGTTCATGTACCGGTCAAGGTCGTCATAGGTGTTCAGCGGGCCCGCGCTGCCTGCGGAAACCACATCCACCTTCGGCGCACCCGTCCACAGCGCCGGAGACTGCGGCCAGCCCCCCACCGTCGTGAACTGCCGCCCGTTGGCCGACACCTGCACCAGGAATTCCTTGAGTTTCCGGCCCGGCACATCGGCAATCACGCCCATTTCGCCCAGCGCCACGTTGTCGTTTAAGTCCACGCTGAAAGCCTTGGGCTTCCGGCTGTTGGGCTGGCCCACCCACGCGGGATGGTCCGCGGGGGAAATCGCAAAGTTCGGTTCGCTGCCTTCGTTGGAGTCCGAAGCAGTCGCCGTCGCCTGCCCGCCGGTCGTGGGGATCTGCCCTTCAAACACGCCCGAGAACGGCGCCGTTTCCTTCAGCATGAACCCGCTCACCACGTCGCCTGACGAAACCGTCACCGTCACCGGCACGGTCGATCCCTTGGGGTCGATCGACTGCGAAGGGTTGGTCACCCGCACAAAGATGGGGTTGCCGGGACGGATCTCGTCCTCAGCCCGCTCCACGCTCAGAGACTTACCCACCTGCTCCGCCGCGGTCGCTCCCATGTTCACCGCCGCGCGCACTTTCTTCTCCAGCTCGCGTTCTTCGATCTCTTCCTTGGAAAGGATCTTCCCGGAGGACGCCGCCAGTTCCGAATCCGAAGCAACCTTCACAGACAGCGCATTGGCCTTGTCGCCCGGCTTCTTGTCCTTACCCTTGGCGGAAAGTTCGTAATACACCGTCGTATTCCCAAACAGCTCCAGCGTCCGGTTGTTCTTCGCAGGCGTCCCCAGCTTCGTGGGAATCTGCCCGGAGAACTTCGTCTTGGAATCGCCAAACGGCAGCAGCGGGAATGTTTCATCATCACCCGCGTCCGTCCACGCATGCACTTCCAGGTTGCCCGCGCCGCCCACCACCGAAAGATTCCTGTCCTCCAGGTCGATCTTCAGCGGCCTCCCCGGCACGATGTTCCTCTGGTCCCCGGCCAGGCCGACCTTGATCTCCGTCGCTTCCACCAGCTTGTTCATCTTCAACTGGAGCTTGCCTTCAAGGATGCGCCCATTCACATGGCTGGGGTTCAGCGAAAACACCCGGTCCAGGTATTCGCTGGCCTCGGCATAATTTTCCTGGTCGAACTTCACCAGCGCCATCTCATAGTTGCCTTCGATTTGAAGGAACCGGTCCTGCTTGCGCAGCAGCTTCGTCAGCCGTTCCACGGCCTTGTCGAACTGCCTCGTCACCCGGTCGATCTCCGCGATCTTGATCTCCGCTTCGCGCCGTGCCTGCGTCGCCGAGAACTCCGGCGTCGCGATCAGCCGCTCATATTGCGCGCGTGCCCGGGGGAATTCCTGCTTGGCAAAGCCAAGGTTGGCGTACGCCAAAAGCGCGCCGGCCCGCACCTCGGGGTCAAAGCCCGTCGGAGTGGATTCGATCCACAGCAGCAGTTGCTTGCCCATCTGGTCTGCCGCGTCGTAGTTGCGCGCATCGATGTTCTGCCCCATCAGCCAGATGGAGAAGCCCGGGTCGAGGTCTTTCAGGTTCGCCAGCGCAAGGTCGGGCTTGGCCAGGTAGCTGTCCCACGCCGGACCGGGCCGGCCACCCAGGAAGTCTGTTTGCGCCGCGAAAATCGAGTACCTCGGATCGCTCTTGGGCACGGCCACCGCGCCGCCGGTAAACGCCAGCGACCGGGATTTGACGCTCGTCAAAGCCGTCCGGGATTCCTGCGCCATGTCGGCACCCAGGATTTCCGTTCCCGCCGTCGCAAATGCCACCGCCAACTCATGCTGATCCTTGTCCGACAGCTCACGGGTGAACTGCACCAGCCCGCGCTGGTAGTTCGCATCGCGCGTGTCCTTGGTCACCTTCCAGAACCACGGCGCCAGCGCCAGCAGCCCGCTCACATCGCGCTTGGCCCACATCGCCGCGCCCAGGTCCTGGGCAACCACGTCGTAGCCGAATTCCCGGGGCCAGTACCCCGCACCGGAATTCTCCGCATATTCCTTCAGCACGCCGGCTTCCTTATCGGAAATCTTGCGCCCGGCCATGTTGGTGAACTGCCCGAGGAACACCGGCGTCACACGCGCGGGCCGCTCGGCCATTTTCTTGGAGACCTGCGCGATCCGCTCAAAGTACCCCGCCCGTCCATCGGCGCTTGAAAGATCAAACTGGCTCACCGAAAGCGCCGCGCGTCCATCGCCGAATTCGTCGAACCGGGTCTTGCCGTACCCCGCCTCGGCCTTGGCGATCACGCCGTCCCTGGCCGCTTTATTGGCCAGCAGAGACCGGTTGTACCACGCCAGCAGCGAAGCCTTGGGGTTGGCCGGCCGTGCGTCATAGCCCAGCGGAAGCGTGTCCCACTGGCTCAGCAGCTTGCTGGACACCGCATCGATCACCTTCTTGCTCGGATCGCCGCTGATCGCCATGTACGTCCAGTCCGGCGTACCCGTGCGCACCGCTTCTTCGATCATGCTCTCTTCGAAGTAGCTCGCCAGCGGGAACTTGGTCGTCAGGCTGGGGAAATCATTGGCCATCACCCACTGCGTCGAAGCAACGCTCAGATAGTTGTTGATCCGGTAGTTGTGCTTGATCAGCAGCTTCTTCTCCACCAGCACCGTCATCGCTTCCGCGCCCAGCGCCGGGTCGGTCCATTCGCGGCCCGTCTTCGCCTGCCGCAGCAGCGCAAACACCACCGGCGAGAATTCATCCTTCTTGGCCTGTTCAATGATCCCCTGCGCCAGCATCTGGCCGATCTTGCGTGAAGAATCCTGCGCATGCCGCGGGAGGTTGCCCAACCCGCTGCCCCGGCTCTGCGCCACGATCGTCACATACCGCTGGAATTCCCGGTTGGGCGCCTTCGTATCCATCAGCTTCAACTGGTCCGCCAGGAACTCCAGTTGAAGATCAAAAGTCTCGATCCCGCCCTTTGCCGTCATCAGGTATTCGATCGTCGCATTGCCGTAGGGCGTCTTCTTGGTCTGGTAGTCGCGCACCAGCGCGTACGCCGCCTTGGCGGCCTTGGTGTACGCATCCTTGTTCTTGTTCTGTACCGCTTCCACTGCCTCTGCCAGCGCTTTGGCCAACGGGTCCTTCGCCTTGGAAGGATCATTCACCTTGTTGTCCATCACGGCACGCAGTTCGGGCTCCAGCGCCGCGATCTGCGCCGCCTGCGCTTCAACGCCCTTCAGCAGGTCCTGCACCGGCCCCGTCGCCGCCTCTGCCTTTTGGATCTGTTCCTTCAGCCCGTCCAGCTCCGCCGCGGGCCGCTTCTTCTTCTGCGCGTCGTCCAGCTTCGCCTTCAGTGCAGTCACCTGGTTCTTAGCCTGGTCCACCTGCTTGCGCTGCGCGCTCACCTTGGATCGGACCTGGTCCGCCCATTTCTTGAACTCTTCATACGTCGGCTGGAATACTTCCTTCCGGTCCTTCTCGCTCAGCGGCACCCAGTCCAATTCGTGCAGCAGGGCCGCCACCTTGGATTTGTCGTCCGCATTGGCCCCTGAATAGTTGAACACCGACAGCGCATAGTCGCGCACCGCGGTCTTGTCGAAAATCGCAATCGGAGACCGCGCAATCAGCTCCGGCCCGTTGGCCACCATCATCTGGCCAAAGTACTGCGACGAGTTGAAAGACGGTTCCTTCTGCTTGGGCTGGTTGGAGTAGATGCTCCACACATTGTTGCTGAAGTGGATATACGGCCCGTTGAACGCGTTGAAATACCACGTCTCGTTCTTAAACAGGTGCGGCATGCCCTTGGTCGCCAGGTCGCCCTGCGCCAAAGTGTTGTTGATCACCGCGGAGCTCGACGGCACGCCTTTCAGGAATGCCAGCTGCTTTTCATAAACCGTCGGGTCCGACGCCGGCGTGGCAAACGGCACATCCCGTGTGCCTGGAGCCTGCGCAAACACAGCGGGGCTCTTAAGCGCCAGCGCAGACCACTGGTCCGGCGTGGCGTAGGAGAACGGCGAAGGCGTCGCCCAGACCAGTGCAAGGCTCTTTTGCGCGTCCGGCAGCTTGTCGAACAACGCGGTAAACAACTTGCGCTGCCGCTCCACCTGCTCAGGCGGAACTCCGCCGTCGGCATTCTGCCCCGTGTTGCAGGCGTCCTGCAGCGTGTCCGCTGTCGGCGAAGCCTCCACATATTGCGCCGCGGCAGCCATTACTTTTTCAAACTGCTTCGCCAGCTCCGCCGCATCCTTGCCTGCGCTGGATGTCCTGAACTCAAGGTTCGCCGCCAGATATGCCCCGCGCGCCGTGCGCATCGGGTTGTCCCGGATCAACGGCACCAGCTTCTTCACCCCAAGCAGCGCATCGGCCTGCTTGGCGTCGTACCTCGTCAAACCGTTCAGCAGCAGATCCAGGTCTTCCCAGAAGTAAAACCGTTCCTGTTCCAGCGGCATCTTGTCGTTGAAGATCACCGCCAGCCGGTTGGCCGCGCCCGCATAGTCCAGACGCCGCCGGGCATCCAGCAGGTACCAGGAGTCGAACTTCTTCGCCGCCGGCGTCAGCCGGAACTTTTCGCCATAGCGCCCAATGGTGTCGTAAGCGTCTTCGTTCTCGCCCAGCAGATCCAGGGTGATTGTGCACAGCCGGGCATACGCCGCCGCGCTCTCGGAGTTCGGCTGTGCCAGTTGCAGGTATGCCTTGTAACGCGTCACTGCCGCCCGGTAGTCGCATGCCCGCGCGGAGTTGTCCGCTGCCAGCAGCAGTACGGCGGCCGAAGCCCGGGGGTTGCGCCCCAGGTAGCTCTTCAGCGCCACGTTCGCCGCCGACGGCCTGTTGAGCTGAACCGCCAGGTCCACCAGCTTCCGCACGTCGTCTTCGCTCGCGCCGGAACTCTCCTGCTGCATCTTGGCACAAAGCGCGTCAAACGCCTGCATCTGCGCCTTATCGGCCACCGCCTCAGCGGGCGCCGGCCCTTGTGCAAACACGCCTGCCTTGGGCGCGCACGCGCCCATCAATGCAAGAACCAGAGCCAGCTTACGGACAGATGAAGACTTCATGTTCACGCCTCAAAAGAGCTGTTTGGACTTTAAACCCGTCAACCCGCAGACAACCGGCAAACGCATTACTTCCTGTTCATCACCGCTTCGATCTTCGGCATCACTTCCTTGGCCCGTTTGGCGTGCGGGCTGTCGGGATAATCGAAAATCAATTGTTGGCACTTCTCCAGGGCCTTCTTGTAGTCGCCCTGCGCATAGGCAACCATTGCCCACTTCAGCAGCATCGCATCCAGGAACGCCCCGTCCGGGTAATCCTGGAAAATCTGCGCCAGCAGGTCGCTCGCCTGGTTGAAGTCTTTCACGTCGTAGTAGTAGTCGACCATCTTCGCCAGCGCTGGCCCGGCGTATTCGCTGTCGCGATACCGGTCCGCCACCACCTTGTACTGGCTGATCACCTTGTCCATCGGGTTGGGGCCCTTGCCGGCTTCCCGCGCTCCACCCTTGGACTTGGACTTCACTTCTTCTTCCGACGCCTGGGCGATCTTAAATGCCGCTTCGGCCTTGCTCAGCGAGTGAGGCAGCGCCAGCACCCGCTGGTACACCGAAATCGCCTCGGGATACTTCTTGTCTTCAATGCGCACCTGGGCGATGCCCATCAGCGCCTGGTCCACAAACGCCGATTCCGGGAACAACCGGTTAAACGTCTCGCAAGTGGACACCGCCGCCGTCAAGTCGTCCTTGGCAAGCTGCAGTTCCCACTTGGTCTTAAACGCCTGTTCCACCAGCGAAGGCGGAAGCTTCGTGCTGCTCTTGATGATCGGGTCCACGCGCCGCAGGCCTTCATCGGCCTTGGCTCCTGCGTTCTTGATCAACCCCAGGCTCTTGAAGATGCCCGCAAGCTCCAAAAACGCCGAAGCCTCAACCAGATTCTTCTTCGCCGACACCACCGGGTCATCCACGATGTACTGCGTCGCCCGAGGACGGTTTTCAATCTCGCTGATCAACAGCGCCTTGGCTTCCACCTGCCGTGGCGTATTGCCCAGCGCATGCACTTCGTCGTTGTAGACCGCCACGATTTCATCGCCAAGCTGCGCGTGCAGCACGCCGTCGGTCTTTTCCGCCGGCTTGTCGTCTCGCACGATCGCCACATCCACCTTCCCGGTGAATCGCCCGGAGCGCACCGGGCTGGCGCCCTGCTCCGTCAACGTCAGCAGCACTTCGTCATGGGTCACATATTGTTCCGCGTCGCCGGCGGGCTTGTCGCCTTCCACGGCCTTGACCGCGGCGTCGTCGTTGCTTGCCTTGGCCCGGGAAATCAACTTCACCTTCACCGTGTCCGCACCGGCCGAAACATCCAGGTCCGCGTCTTGCAGCACCAGGAACACCGGCTGCCCGGCAAACGCCGAAGACGTCGCCGTCTCCATGTCGCCCAGCGTGAACATCATTGATCCCGTCGATACCACACGCGTCGTCGATGTCTTGGCGACGTCTTTTTTGCCGTCCTGCGTGTTGGCGTCCACATAGGTCGTGGTGATGCTGTCGCCGCCGATCACCTGCAGCGTGCCGTCATTGGCCTTGGCCACACCCATGTCCGTGGGGATTGATCCGATAAACGTATCCGTGCTGCCCGGCAGCGGCACGCAGGTAATCGTTTCCTTATCGCCGGATTTGGTCTGCACGGAAACCTGAACTTCTTTACCCAGGCGCACCAGCACCGGCAGATCGCCGTCGGTCACCTTCACGTAAAACCGCCGGCCAGATTCCACCACTTCCACAGCCGGGCTGTCAGGCGCTACGAACGTCCCCACCATCGAAAGCGCCTCGATCGCCTTGGCCCAGTTGGCCTGCGCGAAGTGGCACATCCCGATGTAGTAGTAAGACTGGTTTGCCCACACCGTGTCCGGGAAGTCTTCCGTGATTCGCCTCAAAAGCGGGAACGCCGCGGCGTACTCGCGCTTCTCGAAGTTCGACACCCCCATCAGGTAGAAGCTCTCCAGGTACACGTCCTTGAGGTTGTCGGGCACCGTCCGGTCCGGCCCTTCCATTGTCCGCGCATTGCGCAGGTAGCCGATCGCCTTGGCTTGGTCCTTGGCGGCCAGGTAATGCTTGCCAAGCGCCAGGTACGCCCGGTAGCGCACCATGCTCGCCGGGAACTGCTCATACACCGTCTCGATCTTCTTGATCCCGCGCTCGGTTTCGCCGCCGTTCAAAAGCTCCAGCCCGCCTTCGAGCATCTGCGTCGCCGCCATGTCGTTGGCCTGCGCCGTCGCCGCAGCAGCAGCGGCCGCAGCCGGGTTCAGCGCAGGCGCCTGGGCCATCGCCCGCGTCCCCGCGCCCGCCAGCGTGCAACACGCCAGCGCAAGCACCATCATCCGAGTCGCAGTGGTCTTATTTCGCATCTTCAGCGCCCCCAAGTTTTTTGATTCCCATGGCTTCCAACTCCAAATGTGCCTCGCTTGATTCAGCCGAGGCGGGGTATTTTGCCAACACGCCGCGCAGCGACGCGATCTGCCTGTCCTTGTTTCCCGCACGCTTATAAACCCGGGCAATTTCCAGCGCCGCCTGCGGCGCCTGCTTCTTAAAGAAGTTCTCCACCTCGCGCAGTTGCGCCACGGCCTCTTCCGTCTTCTTCAATGCCGTCAGGCACTCCGCGATCCGGAACAAATTCGTCGGCGCATTGTCCGTCTGCTTGTACGCCGTGATCGCGTCCTGATATTTCCCCGTCCTCTGCAGGATCGTCCCTTTCCGGAAGTACGCATCCTGCGAAAAGTCCGGGCTCTTGGTCAGCTCTTCGGCCAGTGCCAGCGCCTTGGGCCACACCTCGGTGCTCTGGTAATAGATCAGCAGCCGATGCCGCCCCAGTTCTTTGTTCTGGTAGCTCGCCGCCAGGTCCTCCACCAGCTTCTCATCCCGGCGCGTCACTTCAGGGAAAATCTTTTCCGTCTTCTCCTGGTCGGTGAACTTCGCCAGCGGAATCTTCGCAAACACCGACCGGGCCAGCTCATTGTCCTTGGTCGCATCCGCCAGAATCACATACAGCGACAGGATGTCTCCCGGCTTCATCTGGTCAAACTGCACCTTCGCAAGATACTCCCCGGTCTTTTTCTTGTCCCCGGCGTACAGCCCGATCCACTTCACCACACGGGTGTAGTCTCCCGGTTTTTGATACGCGGCAAACTGCTTGTCCAGCCGCTCCACCCATTTCGCCTGGTCCTTCTCATACCCAAGCTTGAACCCGGCCAGATCCACCTGATAGTCGTCGTCATCGGCGAACTTCCCGTCCAGCACTCCCGCCCAGTACCGGTAGTACGCCTCCGCGTCCTTGGCCTCTTCTTTGGTGAATGTGCCGTTTTCCTTCACATACGCAGTCAACCGCTTGAAGTACGTCTTGTCCGTGCCCAGTTCTTTGGGCACCTGGCTCACCGGGTTATGGTCAAACGTCCGCGTCTTGGCGTAAATCGCCCGCAGCTTGGGCTCGTCCGGCTTGGTGCGCACGTAATACCGGATCAGGCTCGCAATGGCGGACCTCGCCACCTGCGGGTTCTGCGTCCGAAAGTCCACCGCCACCTGCTCCAGGTACGTCGCCGCCCGGGTCTGCTCGTTCTTGAGCGTCATCAGGTACCCGGCCAGGTCGTTGATCGCCGCCGCCGCGATCGGCTGCTTTGAATACTGCTTGTCGTCCGCCAGCCGGATCCAGAACTTGCTCGCCTTCTCCTGGTCCCCGTTATCCCAGTGGGACTTGCCGATCTGAAACAGCGATGCCGAGGCGAATGTCACTTCGTTGGGAAAAAAGTCCAGCACCTGGTTGTACAGCTTGATGGCCTCAAACCGCTTGCCGTCCAGTTGCAGCGACCGGCCCTTGCGGTAAACCGCGTAAGGCACCGCCGCCGATTGCGGATACTCCAGCAAAAACGCATCGTATTCCGCCAGCGATTGCCGGTACTGCTTGGCATTGAAAGCTTTATCGGCCTTGGAAAGGTTGTTCCCCTCAAACACGTCCAGCTTGGCGAAGGCCTCATTGGGGTAGGCCACTTCCTGGCCCATCGCCGAGCGTTCACCAAACAGCACAAGCGTCCCTGCAATCAAGAGAGACCACCCAGCCCGTGCCATCCACTTTTGTTGACCGATCATCAAGTCCATCCGGCGCTTAGAAATTGCCTTTCATGCCTCAGAACCCAACCAACTGCGCCGGGCCCGGCAATATTATGTCATAACGTTTTATTTAGATGCTTCAGACGGCTCAAAGTTCCCTTTATCCAGCCTTTGCTCCCTCAGGTCAAGCCCGCCCCAAGCTCGACCAAAATACCCAGGCGCCCCCGCCCTTGTCACCACACCTCCGATGCCTGCCCACGCATCCCCCCTTAAACCCCTAAATCCTCGCACTTCAACCTGAATAACCACCACTAACGCGTCACCACCTCCTTCTTATGCACAACCCTTGAACTTATTCTCGAAATTCATTTTCAACCAAGGTTGCTTCACACCTTCACCTCCTCCTTCAAATAATCTCGCTGGACATCAGCCATGATTATTTGTCATGATATTTCACGGAACCGCGCCAGCCACCCGTGCGTCAACTGGCTTGGCGACACCTCCATGCCGCCCGTCAGACTTTATCTCCCGAAAGCATCCGCATGACCTCACCATCAAGAGCTCTGAGAATCTCAGCCCTCTTTCTCGCACTTGGATTCTCCTCCCTTGCCATGGCTCAGACACCCGTCATCAACGCCCCCGCAAACGGCACGGGAGTCTATCAGCTCGACCAATTCGGCCCCATCGATAACCCCAAATCCGCCCAGGAAGCTTTCGACAAAGCCGACGGCATCATCAGTGCAGCCGGCGGCGGTGTCCTCATCATCCCCAAAGCCACCTCTCAGGAGTGGCACGCCTACACGGAGCCCCAACCCATGCTCCGCGTGCCGGATCCCCCGGCCCCCGCCGCCAAGTGGGGCACCCACCCCGGCATCAGCGTCTACGACCTGCGCACCCCCGACACCTTCTATCCCGCCCAGACCTCCGGCCTCTCTCTCTCCCGAAAAATCCGCCTCCCCTACGGCCAGGTCTTTCCCGCCGGCAAGGGCACCATCGCCTCTCTCAACCATGACATCCTCCGCGGCACCTCCAGCTACGCCCAGCAATCCCTCTCCCAGGCCCCCGCCGGGGCCGGCCAGACCATCACCCTTCCCACCATCCAAGGCCTCTTCCCCGACCTCACCCTCTCCTACGGCCCCACGGGCGCCCCCGGCTCCTTTAAGGTCAAATCCCTCAACTTCGACAAAACCACCCAAACCTGGACCGCCACCGGTGACCTCTCCAAACCCCTCGCCAAAGGCGACCTCCTTCAATCCATCTCCCGCACCGGCACCTTTAACCTTCAAACCTTCTCCAACAACGAAAACCAGACCTTCGACATGCTCGTCTGGCAGCACACCTACGCCAACTCCTCACGAAACCTCGTCAAAGCCTCCTTCAAATACCAGGGCGACAACATCCCCTCCGCCCCCGACAAAGGCACCGTCCTTTTTAATGCCCAGACCCAGCAGCTCACCCACCCCTTTGAAGGCCAGGTGGAATCCTTCGACCCCACATCCGGCGCACTCGTCTATAAAGCCGGCGCTTTCGCCACCGACACCCTCGGCTCCGGCCGCCCCATCATCAACCTCAACCCCGCCAAGCAAGTCAAGGCCAAGGCCAACATCTACCCCAACTGGGGCTCGGTCGAAATCCTTGACAATGCCGCCATCACCAGCGAAATGACCGGCTGGTTCCTCACCATTGATGAGCCCGCCGAACGCGTCCCCGGCACCCAGGCCCGCCGCTGGTGGCCCATCTCCTACGTCAATAAGCGCAAGGACGGCCTGGGCTCCATCGGCATCCTGCGCTACTGGTGGGGCGCTCACGCCGGCCGCGGCCTCGGCGACCTCTACACCAACCTCTGGTCCAGCAAGGAAGTCGCCAAGGAAGTCAACATCATCATCGCCCCCGGCGCCAACGTCTACGACGCTTCCGACGCCGTTCAACGCCCTGAAAAGAACCTGGTGAACCCCAAGCGGCTGCTGAAAATCGTCCCCCGCTCCTTCACCGGCTCCGCCTCGGACTTCGCCCCCGGCGACGCCATCACCCAGGCCATCGGCCCGGACCCCTGGCACCCCGCCATCTTCCGCTCCTGGCTCTTTGAATCCGTCCCCGGCATCGGCCCCAACGCTCTCCTGGACGTCCAAAACAACGGCCCCATCCCACGTGGCCGCGTCATGCACGTCCACGGCGGCGCCAACTACAACGCCATCTTCCAATTCCAGACCGGCGGCCCCATCGGCATTCGCTTCCAATACCCCATCCCCGAAGGCGCACTCGTCATGAAAGCCGCCCCCGCAAACGCCAAATCACCCCTCGCCAACGGCATCGTTTTCACCTTCCCCGGCGAAGACAAAAAGCCCACCGCCTCCGGCGTCGGCATCGATGAATCCGGCCGCTTTCAATTCTGGGGGAGGGAACAAAAAGGCGTCACCCTCTCCAACCAGGCCATCGCCGGCGTCACCGGGCTCAACTCCGAGTCCGGCAATCTCCGCGGCCTGGCCTTAACCATCCCCGAAGGCAAAACCACCCATCAAATCACCTTCGCCAAACCCGAATCCTCTGACGAATACGCCCTCATTCTCCGGCCTAACTGGATCACCAATTACGCCGTCCAGACCAAAACCCCGCAAGGCGTCACCGTCATCTTCGACAAACCCGCCCCCAAAGACGCCACCCTCGACTGGCTCCTGATCAAATAATTCCCCCCCTTCCTCTGTCTCCCTTCTGACCAGCCCCTAGACCTCAGACCCCAGACCCTAATATGAAAACCTTCGCCGCCGCCGCCCTCCTGTGCCTCACCCTTGCTGCCCCCGCCATCACCCGGGCCGCCGATAAGCCCACCGGCATCTTCCCCCTGGAAGCCTATGGCAAGATCGACGGCAACGAAACCATCGCCGCCTACAAAGCCGCACTTCAGGCCGCCAACGAAGCCGGCGGCGGCATCATCGTCATCCCCGCAAACGCCAGCCCCTCCTTCCAGCCCCCTTCCATCCAGCAATCCATCACCCTCCCCAACGACGGCAAGCCCCCGGCCCTCTCCCCCAGCATCACCGTCTTCGATCTCCGCTCCGGCGGCTCGCTGGATGTCCCCTCCGTCTCCGGCTTCACGCTCAACCGCCAACTCAAACTTCTCGACGGACAAAGCCTCCCCCACTGGTCCTATTACCCCGTCCTCTCTATCGAAAACTCCATCCTCCGAGGCGGCAACAGCTACCGCGAAGCCATCCTCGACGACGTCAAAGCCGGCACCGACCGCAAAGTCTACGTCCCCACCATCCGCGGCCTCTTCCCAGGCCTCTTCATCAACGCCAACGAATGGGGCGAAGTCCAGCGCCTCTACGTCAAATCACTCGGCTTCGACAAGGAAAAAGGTAACTGGTACTTCGTCACCGACACCAACGCCGACCTTGGCAAAGGCGGCTACGTCAGCAACAAAAACCACGTCAACGCCTTCCATCTCAGGACCGAAAATCACTCCGAAGGCTCCACCACCGACATCCTCATCGACCGCGAAAACTACTCTCAGGGCGATAACTACCTCCTCGACGCCCGCTTCAAATACATGGGCGATATCCACTCCACAGGCGGCGACGAAAACGGCGTCGTCTATGCCGCCTTCATCGAATCCATGATCGAAGTCCCCCGCGGCACCGTTCAATCCTGGGACCCCGCCACCGGCTCCCTCGTCATAAGCGGCAAAGGCGCTGCCCTGGGCAACGGCCGCCCCATCATCAACTTGAACCCCATCAAATGGCTCACCAAGGGCAAGGCCCGCATCGTCCGTCCCCCCGCCTGGACCAAGCCCGGCACCCCCGGCATCAGTTCCACCTTCGAGAAAAAATCCTACCCTTCCACTCTCACTCCGGCCACTGAAACCACCCCCGAAGTCCTCACCATCGGCGGGCTCATCCGGCTCTCGGCCGACTCACCCGTCACCAAGGAGCACATCGGCTGGTACTTCGCCATCGACGAAGCCTCCGAATGGGTTCCCATGAAAGAAAAGAAGGAAGCCCCCAACCGCACCCGCCGTTGGTATCAGATCGCTTCCGTCACCGAGCTCCCCAATGCCGACCCCTTCGCCCAGGGCGCCATCAAGGAAATCAAGATCGTCCGCCACTTCAACGGCGCCCGCCCCGCCGGCGCGCCCACCCTCTACAAGGACGACAACTACACTTGGGACGGTCACGACAAACCCCTCAGCTACATCATCGCCCCCGGCGTCAACGCTTACGATGTCGCCGACGCGGTTTCAAACACCGGCAACCGGGACATCAAGCTCTCCCCCTCGCCCTTCGCACGCACCCGGGCGGACTTTGAAAAAAATGATATCGTCGAACAGGCCATCGGCGCAGACCCGTTCCAACCCGTCCCCTTCCGCGCCGTCATCAACGAAGTCATCCCCGCCGCCTACAGCTTCCCCGTTTTTGACATCATCAACACCAGCCCCATCGGCCGCAGCGCCGTCCTGGCCGTCCGCGGCGCAGGCGGCTTCCAAACCCTGATGGACTTTGACACCCCCGCCAACCAGGGCATCGTCTTCAACGGCGCAAACCCCCAGGGCGCCATCGTCATCAATCAGGGCAGCAGCGAATCCCCCATCGTCTTTAATTACGGCCCGGACAACGAACGCAAGCAAGCCAAGATCGCCGTCAATTCCCAAAAAGGCACCATCAAGCTCGAAGGCAACGGCGTCCAGGTCACCGGTCCCCTCATGGCCCTCACCGGCCTCTCCGGCACCGCCACCTCATCCAGCAACCTCCGGGGCTTAAACGTCCCCGTCCCCAAAGGCGTAACTGAAATCCAAGTGAAGTTCCCCAAACCCGAGCCCGACGCCCTCTACGCGGCATTCGTGGAAACCAACTTCCTCAGCGCCCGCGCCATCGTCAATCTCACTCCCGAAGGCTTCACCGTGAAGTTCGAGCAAGGACCCGAAACCCCGGGCACCTTGAATTGGATCATCGTCCGCTGATTCTCTCCCTCTGCGGGAACTGGTCCCTTTCTTCACGGGGCCTGTCCCCTTCCCGTTGGACCCCCAATTCGCCCCAAACTCCTACCAATTACGGAACATACGGCTTAAACGTCTGATCCATCTCGGCCAGATCGATCGCCGTGACCGACGCATACCAGTGCCATTTGTCACCCACCGCAAACCCGCCTTGGCGTTTGACGAACTCAGCATGCCCATCCACCCAACTCGTCGTAAACCCATCCTGATGTCGTGAAGGCGAAATCGCTCCCGAAGGCTCCCAGGGCATGTACGTGTCGGGCCACATCACCATTTGCGACCAGCCATACATTCCCGGCACCACGTTGTGCCAGCCCCAGGAAGCGCCATACGCGCCGGAATGATGCGTCTCCAGCATCAACACTTTCTTTGACGGATTCATCACCCGGCTGGCTTTGGTGGCAAACACCCGCTGCTCTTCCGGCAATGCGTTAAACGCCGCCGTCGTCATCGTCCCTTCTGAAGACCCCCACGGGCCCGTCACGGTGCCGGCGACACCCGAGAGATAGCCATTGATGGCGTAAGTCGACTCCCGGAACGTCACCGGGTTTCCATACGCCACGTACCACGGACGCGCTTCGCTGGGGCAATACGCCAGCGGCTGCATCACATTGACCCGCTGGATGTCCTGCTCCAGCAGCTGCATCTGGTGAATACGAAAATTGGGGGTCGCCAGGCTCGTCCAACTGGAGTTATACCCATTGCCCCAGAACGCATAGGGATTCGGCGAATAGTCGGGGTCGTTGTTGTACCCCAGCATCGGCGCGAGATAGTCCTTATAGACCGCTGCGTAGTTGTGATGCTGCTGCGCAAGCTGCCGTTGCTGGGAAAGACACTGCACTTGCCGGGCGACATCCCGCGCGCCTTTCAGCGATGGCAGCAGCATGCTCACCAGCACACCGATGATCGAAATCACCACCAGCAGCTCAATAAGCGTAAAACCACCCCGACGGCGAAAAAGATAGAAGGTAGACATGTCCCGACTCCTAAACAGTAAACCAATAGAAATGATCAAATCATCACGAAACTAAGCCAGTCAAATAAAATCCCCAACCACGGATATGCACTCAACCAGACTTAACAACCTGAACTTATCAGGCCCCAAGTCCATGTCAATAAAAATCTGGCCGCCACCCCATTCAAGCAAACGTTTAGTAAATATCCAGCCCACACGCGGCCTGAAAAATCCACACCTCTCGCCAACCCTTTGATCCGTATATGCTTTTGATGATTCCCCGCATCCCGCTAGGAGCCTCCTCATGCGCCTCAGGCTTTCCGTCGTTACTGCTCTTCTCTTGCTGCTCGCCACTGGCCTCACCGGCTGCTCTTCCGGCACAACCGGCCAACCTGCTCCCGCACCGCAGGAGCAGGCATCTTCCACCAACGAGGAAAACACCAACCCCACCGCCATGCACCTGCACGACCTTGCGGGCGAACTCATCCTTTACCAGCTCAAAACCGGCGCACTCCCGGCCCGCCTCTCCCAGCTTCCCACAGGAAGCAAGGCCGCCGTCGACCCAGCCACCGGTAACCCCTACCTCTACTACGCCGAAAGCCCCCGGCAACCCAACCTTCCCGGCCGGCTCCTGGTCTGCCAGTCCACCCCCGGGCCTTCCACAGGCCGCTGGGCGCTGCTCATCAATGACTACGGCTCCGACGGCAAGCTCGTCACCTTCGTCCAGCGCGTCGACGAATCCGTCTTCACCCGCCTCAAAACCGGCGGCGGCTGGTAAACCCCTCCCGCTCACTTACGCCAGACTCACCCCGTGTACGTCAAAGCTCGCTCCCGGCGCCTGCGGCGTCACATAGCGCCCCGCTTTGATCACCACGGGATGCACAAAGTGCTCATTGAGATGCGGAATATGTTCCAAAAACCGGCACGGCAACCCCGCTGCAATATGATTAAACAACACCAGGTGCTGGTGTAGCTGCCCCATGTCTCCCACGTGCGGAATCACCTCCAGATTGAACTTGCGCGCCATCAGGCTCACCGCAATGAACTCGCTCACCCCGGCGACGCGCATCGCATCCACTTGAATGATCTGCGCCGCATCGGCCTGCATGTAATTCTTGAACACCACGCGATTGGGGATGTGCTCACCCGCTGCAATTTTCACCGCCCCCGTCAGTCGCGCCAGCCGCTGGTGCCCCAGCACATCGTCGGGATGAGTAGGTTCTTCGATCCAATAAACCCCCATCTTGCCAAACTCCCGGCACGCCTGTTCAGCCATCGGCCAGGTCCATTGCTGGTTGGCGTCCACCATCAGCGTCGCACCGGGCCCAACCGCATCACGGATCAATCTCAGCCGCTTGATGTCGCGTGTCAGGTCCTTGGAGCCCACTTTCAGCTTCATCGCCGTAAAGCCCGCTTCCATGGACTTTTTCGCGTTCTCCACGATCTTCGCATCGTCATAGTTGAACCACCCCACCGACGTGTCATACCCCGGGTAACCCGCGGCGACCACGCCTTCACGCCCCACACGCCCCACGAACTCCTCATGGAGGATCGCCTTGGCATCAGCGGCCGAAAGCACATCCTCGATGTACGAAAGGTCCAACAGCGCCACCACCTGGTCAGGCGATAAATCCAACAGCAGCTTCCAAAGCGGCACGCCGCGATGCTTGGCCCACAGGTCAAAGCACGCATTGGTCACCGACGCCAGGGCCAGGTGAATCGCCCCTTTGTGGGGGCCCAGCCAGCGCAGTTGCGGATGGTTGGCCAACTGCCGGGACACACTGCCCCACTTGGCCATCAGTGCTTCGATTTCATGCCCCGCCAGCGACCGGGCCAGCTCATGCGCCAGCTCGCACACCAGGTCATTCCCGGACCCAAGCGTAAACGCCCCGCCCACGCCCATATGGCCCGAGTCGGAGCTCAGCAGGGTTAGCGCGTAGGAGTACACCGGATTGGCATGCACCGCGTCCACGCCCTCCCCTGCTGCCAGAGGAACGCGAAAGTCATTGGTTACTGCGCTGCGAATTGTGGTCATGGGAGGCTGTTTCACTCAAAAAATAGAAACACTGTGCACGATTCATTCGATCAACCAGGCCCTGCACAAAATGGGCGCTGGGAAATGACTTGATTGATCCACGGATATATCAAATGCCCCGTTACAGAAGGATCGCGAAAATCATATAGTTTTTCGCCCCTGCGTGCCTTGCCCCACGCTCATTTTTCCGGATTCGCCCTCCCCCGTCCCCCCGCTGCTTCACGTCTCTTCAAGCCGCTTGTCGATCGCCCGTGCCGCCGCATCCGCCAGCACCCCGGCCATAAGGGTGTAAACGAACATAATCAACAGCAATACAGGCATATACAGACAGCATGAACCAAAGCACATGATGATGACCACATTAGACCCGCCGTTGAACACCATCCCCGACACCAGCGGAACGGCCAGCGCCACCAGCCACACCAGCCCGATGGAAAATTTCCGAAGCGTCACCGCCTGACGCTGGGTCGACATCTCCCTCACGCGCAGCGCGCAATCCGCAATCACGTTCGTGCATCCGATGAATACGTAGACCTCAAAGATGAAGCCGGCCGTCAGAAAAACAGTCAGCGGCACATCAAGCCAATCCCATGTGAAAGCGATACGCGCCAGCACCGCGATGAATTCCACGATCCGGATCAACACCAGGGCAACCCACGCCCAGCTCAAGAACTTGCGCCACGCTTCCGCGGGCCTGGGCATCATTCGGCCCGGTTCAAACTCGCTCACCAGGTAAACGACTTGGATGAAAATACAATTGAGCACAAACGCCGGCACCCAGGCCACGCACAACGCGACGACACCCCAGAAGTCATCTGCAGTGCCGGAAGCGCCCGCGTAAATGTCCCACACCACCGCAGTGCCAAACAGCGTCACCAGCACACCAAGCAAAATGTAAAACCCCGCCACGCAATACGCCAGCCGCCGGGCCCCAAAAGCCACACGCCGGGCCCACGGCCTGTCGGCCAGATGTATGGAGTCCTCAACGGAGGATTTAAACACCGGCGTGCCGCACTCGGGACAGTTCCCATTCGGGTCACTGGCGCGCAGGTCATACCCGCATCCAATGCAAGGCATCGGCGCAGTTGCGCCCTCACCAGGAACTCCAGCCGAGGGTTGTGCTTCCAGGGTCATCCTCTTTCCGCCAGACTGCCGGCATCCTGCCTGATCTGCCCTTCAACAGCCCTTGCCAATCGCGGGTAGACCCTGGCCATATTCACCACGGTCAGGCCCATCAGCACGAGTACTACGGGAAATGAAAAAATCCCCAGGCACGAGAGGCACGATACAAACAGGACCGCCAGGTGCACCAGATTGGCAATCGCAAAATACTCAAACATCCTCCGTGCCTTCTTCACATCTTTGATTAAGCCTTCATCCCCCAACCGCCCGGCAAGTTCTGTTGAACCATAAACGCATCCGTAAATGCCCCAGATCATGCCTGTCTGCACCCACGGCCACACCATGTAATACCCCAGCAAAATGTGGCTCCACCCGGTTGTAAAGTGGTGCGCAAACACCAGGATCAGCAGGTAGGTCAGCATCTCCAGAATGATCACGCCCGCCATCACCGGCCCTAGAACCACCGTGCCTTTGCGCCAGGACTCCCACCGCACCGGCTTCTCCCGGCCCGGCTCTGCGGCCCCCATGCGCCGCATCGCCAATACCCCCGGCGCCATGCTCACCAGCCTCCCCAGCGCCAGAACCCCGCCTGCCGTCCAAAGCAGCACATACAAATCATCCGAGCTCATATCCCGATGCATTTCTTCGGCCATCACCCAGATCGCCACACCGGCGATCAGCACGAATAAAGCCACCAGCACCACCCAGAACGCAAGCTGTATGGCCAGGTAAGCCGTCACGCAGCGCAGCCCGCTGGCCATTCTGCGCACCCAGGCCGGGTCGGAATCCTGAATCGACTTATAAACCTCCGGCGAACCCGGCTGGCTGTCGATCACCCTGCGCCCGCATTCGGGGCAGTTACCCTCCTTGCTCAGCCCGCGCAGGTCGTACCCGCAGCCGATGCAGGGCATAGCGACATTCAAACCCGCGTCGCCTGTGTTCCCTGTACCGCTGCTCATCTGATCCATTTTTACCTTGAATCCTCTGCCGGCCCCTGTCCAGGCATCTCAACCGAAATAGGAGACGGCGGCTCCGCACGCTTAATCATTTCTTCCACCCGCGTCACAATCCCGAATGAAAGCATGATCCCTTCCACCAACTGCGCAATCAACGCCACGCCAGCAATGGCCAGAAACGGACAACTCATACACCCGCCTACAAGTTGTGTCCGCGAATTTCCCGTCAGCGTCCCCGCCATTGCCATGGGCGTCATGATCATCCACCCGCCCCATGCCACCACGGCATAAATCAAAACCCGCTTGGCCTGGTTCTGCAGCGTCGGCGATGAAAGACGCTTGGCAAAGTCATACGGAATCAAACAAAAAACGTATCCCAGCACCCCCCATTCGATCAGGAAAAGCAAAGTCACAAACACCGGCCACGGCCCCATTTTCGTCCCCGGAGCCGGTGCGTAGTCCGTGGTCAACCCGACATAAACCTTTATCGGCATGCAGATCACGCACATCACCGCCGACACCCAGACGGCAATCCTCCCGATGGCCCGCCACCCCTCGACGGGCCTGGGCAAAAGCTCTCGGTTTGGCTCCTTGCGCGTCAGGCGTTCCATCAGCACCAGAAACACCGCCATCGCGCAAAAGTTCGCAACCACGGCCAGCACTGTGACATACTGCATCCCCGAAAGATCAGGCACAGTCCCCTTGGCTCGGCTGCTCATTGCCTTTTTGAATATCACCCCAAAGGCCGCCACCCAAACGGTGAGCCCCAAAAAACCATACACAAACAACCCGATGTAGAAATACCCGGACCATTTGATCGCCACGATCATGTTCAGCACCCAGCCTCGGTCCGCCCTGGCCACCGAATCCTGATCCTTGCTGTCGGCCACTCTCAATCCGCAGTCGGGACAAGTGCCCTTGGGGTCCGTATGTATCAGGGGGTAGCCGCAGCGGATGCACACAAAATCCGCTGGATCCTGCGGCTTTAACGCCATGCTTTCTGGCCCCTGTGTCATGACATTCGCCCCATTTGAAAGTGGTTGGGCACATCATAGCGTTCACCGGGATATCGGCTTGTTGAGAGACTGTTGGGAACGCCGCTGCGCACCCGACTTATCGCCACTGCGATCGGGTTTTATAAGGGTTGATGCAATCGACACGATTGACAGTTTGCTGAGGTTGATTACACTACTGAGCCTGTTTTTACATTTACGCATGCTCGTGCGTCGGGCTTATTACAGGGATTCGCCAGACGATTGAAAGGGTTACGCCAATGCTTCCTTGCCAACGCAAAAGCCGGTCGCAAAGCAAAATGCGCCGGTCTCACAACGCTCTCAAGCCCATCGGTAACGTCAAGTGCCCCAACTGCGCCAGCGCCAAGCTGCCGCACGCGGCCTGCGCTGCCTGTGGCTATGTTCGCCCGGGCCTGAAGCTGAAGGTTGCCTCCGCAACCCAAGAATAACGAGGTCCTATCGTGCGCATCGCGGTTGACGTGATGGGTGGCGATAACGCCCCGGACGCCATTTTGACAGGGTGTCTGAACGCGGTCGAGCTCCTCGGCCCCAGCGATACGCTGGTCCTCATTGGTGATCAGGAGATCATCCGTGAAGGCATCAGCGAGCGCGGGCTCAAGAGCGAGAAACGCATTGAGGTGTTTCCTACCACCCAAGTAATCGGCATGAGCGAACTGCCCGTAACGGCGCTTCGCAACAAGCCCGATAGCTCCATCGTTCGCATGGGCTGGCTTGGTTCCAAGCGCGCCGGCGATAAACGCTGTGACATCATCATCAGCGCCGGCAACACCGGCGCCTGTGTCGCTTCCGCCCAGATGTCCATGCGCCGCCTCCCTGGCGTCAATCGCCCAGGCATCGCCGTCACCATCCCCACCTTCCATGGCCCCATCGTCGTCTGCGACGTCGGTGCCAACCCCGAACCCAAAGCACACCACCTCCACCAGTACGGCCACATGGCCGCGGTGTACGCCAACAAGATCATCGGCATCCCAAACCCCCGGGTCGCCCTGCTCTCCATCGGCGGTGAGGAATCCAAAGGCAACGCCCTCGTCAAGGAAGCCGGCAAGCTCATGCGCGCCGATTCCACCCTCCCCTATGTCGGCTACGTCGAAGGCCGCGAGCTCTTCGAAGGCAAAACCGACGTCGTCGTCACCGAAGGCTTCGCCGGAAACGTCGTCCTTAAGCTCGCCGAAGGCCTCTCCTCAGGCCTCTTCCGGCTCATCGCACGCGAAATCTTCGAACAAGACCCCGAGCTCATGCTCCGCTTCGAGCCCGTCGTCAAGACCATCTATAAGAAGCACGACTACCACGAATACGGCGGAGCACCCCTCTTGGGCGCCAACGGCATCTTCCTCAAATGCCACGGCTCCAGCGAAGCCCGCACCATCTATAACGCCATTCGCAACGCGCAGGTCTTTGCGCGCCTGGGTGTCAACGACGCCATCGTCGAACGCCTGGCCAAACTCGACCCCATTAAGGACGAGGAATAAACCATGACGCACGCAGGTCTGCCCGCCAATGGGCAAAACCGCAATGCTTTTGGCGTCGCCATTGCCGGTACCGGCATGGGCGTGCCCGGCCGCGTCGTCACAAACAATGACATCGCCCAGAGCGTCGAAACCAACGACGAATGGATCACCCAGCGCACCGGCATCAAGCAGCGCAACGTGATCACCGATGATCAGTCCCTCCGCTCCATCTGCGCCGACGCCCTCACCGGCGCACTCAATGATGCAGGCAAAAAACCCTCCGAACTGAACCTGCTCATTCTCGCCACCCTCACTCCCGAAATGACCTGCCCCTCCACCGCCGCGCGCGTCGTCGCGCAAGTCGGCGCTGTCCCCGCGGGTGCAATCGAAATCTCCGCAGCCTGCTCCGGCTTCGTCTATGGCCTCAACATGGCCGTCGGCATGATGTCCTCCGGCTGCTACCAGAACATCGCCGTCATCGGCGGCGAAACCCTCAGCAAAATCGTCAACTGGAAAGACCGCGGCACCTGCATCCTCTTCGGCGACGGCGCCGCCGCCGCCCTCCTCACCCGCACCGACGACCCCTCACAGGGCTGCCTCTATCAGTCCACCGGGTCCAACGGCGACGGCTGGGTCGACCTCTACGTCCCCCGCAACGAAAAAGACCTTCCCCAGGAAGGTAAATCAATCTTCAACGGCCAGTTCAACACCCTTCAGATGAACGGCCGCGAAGTCTTCAAATTCGCCGTGGGAACCCTCCAGAACGCCATCGAAGGCGCGCTCAAGGCCGCAAACCTTCAGCCCTCCGACCTGGCCATGGTCATCTCCCACCAGTCCAACGCCAGAATCCTTGAAGCCGCACGCGATAAATCCGGCCTCACCGTCGATCAGCTCTACATCAACATCGATCGCTACGGCAACACCTCCGCCGCCAGCGTCCCGATCTGCCTCCATGAACTGCGTCAGGCCAAACGCCTCAAAAAAGGCGATCTGGTCCTCTTCGTAGGCCTGGGAGGCGGGCTTACCTGGGCCTCCAGCCTCTGGCGCCTCTAAATCCCTCTTCTTTCCCACCCGTAACTCCAACCCCGATACCCGAAACCCGCCCCCATGAATCAACCAGCAGCCAATGAGCTTGTCCTTCTGTGTCCCGGTCAGGGCGCGCAGCATGTGGGCATGGGCACCGCCTGGGCCGCCAAGCACCCCGTGGCTCAGGCCACGTTTGAGGAAGCCGGCAAAGTTCTGGGGTTTGATCTTCTCAAGATCTGCGCCGAAGGCCCGGAAGAAAACATCGCCCGGACGGACATCGCCCAGATCGCCATCTACACCACCTCCATCGCCTGTTACCGCGCGCTCAATGCTGCCGGCAAGCTTGGCGCCCCCAGCGCCACCGCGGGCCTCTCCCTCGGTGAGTTCACCGCACTCCACCTTGCCGGCGCCTTTGACTTCGCCACCGGGCTCAAGCTCGTCTCCCTCCGTGGCCAAGCCATGCAGGAAGCCGCCACCTCCGTCGCCTCCGGCATGGTCGCCCTCATCGGCGCCGACGAAGCCCAGGCCAACGAAGTCTGCTCCAAAACCCTTGAAGGTTTATCAGGCGAAGTCCTCGTCTGCGCCAACTTCAACTGCCCCGGTCAGATCGTCATTTCCGGCAGCAAAGCGGCCTGTGAAAAGTCGCTCGCCGTCGCCAGCGGCCTGGGCGTCAAGGCCACCGCGCTCAAGGTTGCCGGGGCCTTCCACTCCCCGATCATGAAACCCGCTGCCGAGCGCCTGGCCAAGGCCCTGGATCAAGTCCAGTGGAACCGGCCCGCGTGCCCCGTTCTCTCCAATGTCACCGGCCTCGCCCACGATGAAGCCAACCCCGGCAGCATCAAGGAAAAACTCATCCAGCAGCTCACCAGCCCGGTCCGTTGGGAAGAGTGCGTCCGCTGGGTCATCGCCAAAAAACCTGGCGCTCGCATTGTTGAGCTCTCGCCAAACAAGTCGCTTTCGGGCATGATGCGCCGTATCGACAAGGGTGTGAAAGTCGAAAACTTCGCGGAACCCGAATAACTTCCTCACCGATCCCCCTCCGGATCGGGACAAGGGCCAGGCCAAACAATGAGCAACAAGATCAAAAAACAAGCCAACCAGGCACTCCGGACACTCGATGAAGACGAGCGCGTCCGGCGCGAACGCGCCGTCCTCCGGCTCGTCCTCCTGGTCGAAGCAGCAGGCACCGTCACCCGGATGCAGCAACTGGGACTTTTCAACAACGACCTTGAAGCCCTCTCCCTGATGACCCGCCTGGCCCCTCCCAGCCGAGGCGGCATCCGCCCCGACGCCGAATCCGAAGAAGATTGGCGTAAGCTCGTCGAAGAAGGCATCAAGGAATTCGGCATCGAATTCCTCGTCGAAGCAAGGCGTCAAATCGACCAGCGTTCCGCCCATTGATTGATCAACCCTTCCCTTCCACCAAGGAACGGAAAAGCTAAGGAAGAATCATGAGTCAAGAAACCAGGGTTGCAGTTGTCACAGGCGCGTCACGCGGCATCGGCGAACACATCGCCATCGCCCTCGCCAAGCAGGGCCGGCACGTCGTGCTCGTCGCCCGCAACGCAGACAAACTCCAGGCCGTAAAAGAAAAAATCGAAGCCACAGGCGGCAAAGCCTCCGTCGAAACCTGCGACTTCGCCGACGGCAAAGCCGTTGAAGCTCTCATCGAACGCGTCGTCGATGCCCACAAGCGCCTTGACATCCTCGTCAACAACGCCGGCATCACCGCGGACACCCTCGTCCTGCGCATGACCGACGAACAGTTCGACCAGGTTCTCAACGTCAACCTCCGCAGCGTCTTCATCGCCTGCCGTCAGGCTCTGCGCCCCATGATGCGCGGCAAGTTCGGCCGCATCGTCAACATCGGCTCCGTCTCCGGGCTCGTCGGCAATGCCGGCCAGGCCAACTACGCCACCGCCAAGGCAGGCCTCGTGGGTCTTACCAAGACCATCGCCAAGGAAATGGCCGCGAAAAATATCACCGCCAATATCGTTGCTCCCGGCTTCATCGAAACCGACATGACCACCGTCCTTCCCCAGCAGGTCAAGGACCTCGCCGTCGAGCACACACCCGTCAAACGCTTCGGAAAACCCGAGGAAATCGCCGCTGCCGTCGCTTATTTCACCTCCGATGAAGCCGGCTACACCACCGGCCAGGTGATCGCCGTCGACGGCGGCATGACCATGTACTAAATCCAAAACAACTGTTGTGCCCGCTTTTTGAGCGTCAAGCGCTTGGCACAAGCCCCATCCGACGCTATATTCTCTAGCCTCAAATCGCCCGGACAAAGCCAAACAACCGGCTGCTAACCGGCACCAAGGAGACGACCGATGTCTGACCTCGAGAAGGAAATCGAAGAAAAGGTGATCGCCATTGTTGCCGAGCAACTGGGCGTCGACAAAAGCGAGATCACTCGCGACACCCACTTCGTCAACGACCTCAACGCTGACAGCCTCGACACCGTCGAGCTCGTCATGGAGTTCGAAGACGAATTCGAAACCACCATCCCCGATGAGCAAGCCGAAAAGATCCAGACCGTCGGCCAAGCCATCGAATACATCAAGACCCACATGGACAAGAAGTAAGCACGGGAAGGTTTACCCCTTCTAATGCTTACCCCCGGATTCATCGGCGTACGCGCCTATAATCCAGGGTGCCAGGAACACTAAGCACAGCCGCCCCGGCGACAAACCGACCGGGGGGTTTGCTTTATGCCAGAGAGCTAGCGCACTATGAGCAGCAGACGTCGCGTTGTCATCACCGGTATGGGTTGGGTCACCAGCCTCGGCCTTTCTGTCCCCGGGGTCTACAAAGACCTTTTGGCCGGAAAGTCGGGCATTAACCTGATCAAACGCTTCGACACCACCCGGCACAAGACCAAGTTCGCCGGTGAAGTCGCCGATTGGGCCGGTGGGCCCAACATCGACGCACGCACCGCGCGCAAAATCGACCGCTTCGCTCAGTTCGCACTCAACAGCGCCATCGACGCCGTCAATGACGCCGGTATCGACTTCTCCAAGGAAGACCCCTGGCGCTGCGGTGCCATCATCGGCACCGGCATCGGCGGCATTGAAGAGTTCACCGAAGGCCACGCCAAAATGCTTGAAAAAGGACCGGATCGGGTCAGCCCCTTCATGGTTCCCAAGCTCATGTGTAACGCCTCCTCGGGCAACATCTCCATCCACTACCACCTCCACGGGCCCAACTTTGCCGTCGCCACCGCCTGCGCATCCGCAGGCCACGCCATCGGCGAAGCCGCCAAAGCCATCCGCTACGGCGAAGCCGACATCATCATCTCCGGCGGCTCCGAAGCCGCCTGCACCGGCCTGGGCATGGCCTGCTTCATCGCTCTCCGCGCCCTCTCCGAACGCAATGATGAACCCCAGCGCGCCTCCCGCCCCTTTGATAAAGCCCGCGACGGCTTCATCCTCTCCGAAGGCGCCGGCACCCTCGTACTCGAAGAATACGAACACGCCAAGGCCCGCGGCGCACGCATCTACGCAGAACTCGTCGGCTACGGCCAGTCCTGCGATGGCTCGCACATCACCGCCCCCGATGAGCAAGGCCGCTTCGCTGCCTACGCCATGGAAAAGGCCCTCAAAGACGCCGGTATCAACACCACCGACATCGACTACATCAACGCCCACGGCACCAGCACCCCCCTGGGTGACATGGCCGAAACCCGCGCCGTCAAAAACCTGTTCAAGGAACAGGCCTACAAGGTCCCCGTCAGCTCCACCAAAAGCATGACCGGCCACCTCCTGGGCGCCTCAGGCGGCATCGAAGCCATCATCACCGCCATGGCCATCCACACCGGCGCCATCCCCCCCACCATCAACTACGAAAACCCCGATCCCGATTGCGACCTGGACTATGTCCCCAACGTCGCACGCGAGAAAAAGGTCAAGTACGGCATGTCCAACAGCTTCGGCTTCGGCGGCCACAACGTCTCCCTCGTCTTTGGCGCAGTCTGATCAATCAAATAGCTCCATCCACAAAAACCCGGCCCTCAAAGCCGGGTTTTTCTTTTCCGGGTGGCACATGACGGCCCGAAGCCGTCATGTGCCTGTCATGTGTCTGATCCGTGCCTCAAAACCACCATTCCCCGTGCATCCTTCCCCCGGCTCCCCCTATGCTATTATTTTGACACACTCCCGGGACACCTCCATGCCACGCATACTTCTCCTCTTCCTAACCCTCACTTTTGCACTCCTCACTGGCTGCGCATCAACACCCGCCGACGCCACCGATGAAGAACTCATGCAGGCCGTCAACCTGCGAGAGAACCAAGCCCATTCCATCTGGTATGGCGGCAGCCAGCGAACCCCCTCACATGACCGCAACACCTGGCCTTCGTCCCGCCATCACTCCACCATGCTCGACACCGACCCGGGCAACAAAGTCCTCAGCCAGATCAACCAGCGCGTCTTCTCCACCCCTGACGCCTTCCTGCCGCTGCTCTCCAGCAAAGACCCCGAAGTGGTGCTCACCGGCCTCTTTATCTATGCCCGCTGGGCAGACACCACCAATTCAAGGGAAGTCCCCGGTGCTCGTGATCGCGTCGCCACCGCTGTCCGCGCTGCCTGCGCTCAGCACCCCGACACCCGCATACGCTGGACGGCATTGCGCATCATTGTGATCCTGCATCTGGTAGCGCCCCAGGATGTGGATCTGGCACTTAAAGACCGTGAAAACGCCATGCACGAAGCTGCTGCCAACGCCTTGGCCCGCACGGCGCGTGACTGGTCTCTGGTGCAAAAGAACGTCAATTATCAAGACCTGCGCCAATACCAGGCCATCGGCATCCAGCATTTGACCGACGACGACTGGGTTTCCCGCAAAGTGGCCGCCACCATACTCTGGAACACCACCACACCGGAAGAACGCGCCAGTTTGCCGGACATCCTTCCCACCTCAGCTTCATGGGTCTACAAAACATACGACGACGAGCGCTTGAAAAAAACGCAGGCCGCTTGGGACAAGTGGCTCCAAACCCAAAAGTAAGTCACGTCGCAATTCCTTATATTCACCACCTATGACCACCAACCAAACCATTGTCGCCTGCGCCGCACTCCTGCTTATCACCCTCTCCGGTTGTTCCACCTCTAAAACCAACGACCCGCCGATCAACCCCGCATACAGCGCCCCGGCTCACCCTCCCCGTGCGCAGACCACCCCAGTCAAGCTGGAATCCCTCCCAAGCTGCGCCCCCATCGCACCGGACGACAAAAAGGCCATCCTCGCCCTCCTCATCCGGCACGCCTCTGCCGCCAGCGCCATGGGTGGCGGCGATGCCGACGGTTTCAGCGACTACATGGACATGTTCCACTATCCCACATTCCGTGTGGCAAACGACAAGCTCACCGTCCTGAACACCGCGGCAGACGTCCAAAAAGAAGTTAAACACGCCGTCGACCACCCCTTCCCCGCCGACTACTGGCGCAGCGAATGGACCCGCCTCCTCGTCATCGACGCCGGCCCGGACAAAATCCACCTCGCCACCACCTTTAACCGTCAGCGCAAAGATGGCAGCGTCATCGAAACCACCACTGGCTTCTACATTCTGGACAAAGTCAACGGCCACTGGGGCATCCGCGGCCGCTCCAGCTTCGCCCCAAATAAGTAACGATCAATTTCACCAGGGGACTCCACCATGCCACGCGCTCTGTTTTTCCTTCTCACCCTCGCATTCCTCACCGGCTGTGCCACCCCCATTAAAGACGCAACGAACGACCAACTCATCCAGGCCATGCATACCCGGGATCAACAGGCATGGTCACACTGGGAATCCGGCTCCAACCGAATCGTCACTGACAACGGCTTCAGCGGCGCCGAAGGGCGCGAAGGTGTGCAGTATTTCGATCTCACCAACAAATTCGCGATGAACGAAGCGCACAAGCGCATCAAAAATGATCCCGCCGCCTTTTTCCCCATCCTCAAAAGCTCAGACCCCGAAGCCGTCCTCACCGGCCTATGGATCTATCACTCCTGGGCGTTTAATGACTCGGAAACAGCCACTTCCTCGCTTCGCAATCAAGTCGCCCAGGTCCTCCGGCGGAATTGTCTCACGAGCCCAGACGCTCGCATCCGCTGGAAAGCCATGCAAATCCTGATTCTGATGAAAACCATCGATGTCGCTGACATCGACCTTGGCCTCTCCGACCGCGAAACCGCTCTCCACGACATCACTTACAAATCGCTCTACATCGCCAGGAAGTCCCTCGCCGACCCTGGCCCTGCCGCCCAGGAATTCAAATATCGCCTGCAGGGCATAGCCGTAAAACACCTCGCTGATGAAGACTGGCTCGTACGTGCCTTCGCCGCCAACTATCTCTCCGACAGCACAACTCTTAAAGAGCGCAGTGGCCTCCCAAAAATCGATTGGGTCATTCCTCTGATCCATGCAGACTTCAAAACCCGCCAGGAAATCAAACAAGCCTGGGCCGCCTGGTATGCCCAGCAAGCACCCCAACACCCACAATAAACCGCTCACCATCCAAACCGCCAAACAACCGTTAGCCCGACGCGCAAGCGAGGGTATTCGGGCAACAGCCCGAATACCCTCGCTCACCCAACAAACACCCCCCAAGCCTGACGATCACTCTCCGATGGCCATTGCATTCTTCGCAACCTGGACTGTCTACGGCACATGGCTCCCCGGCGATAAACGTGGTTGGTTTAAAAATGGCCGCCTTCAGCACCCAGACCTTCTCGTCCATCTTCATTCCCGCCTTCGCATGACGGAAAACACAGTCACGCTGAATCCTTCTCAACGTCAACTCGTCGAATCAACCATTCTTGACCATTGCACCCGCCGAAACTGGCTTTTGCATGCATGTAATTGTCGTACCAATCATGTCCATGCCGTGGTCACTGCTCCTGGCCGGGATATCAACATTCCCCGTGAACAATTCAAGGCCTGGTGCACGAGAAAGCTCAATGAACAATCCGCTCCTTCGCACCGTCGCGAACACTGGTGGACCGAAAGAGGCTGGGACGAATTCGTTGATGATCCCAAGTCTCTTGAAACCGTCATTTCCTACATCCGTGACTGCCAGGATCAATCCAGAATTTGACTCGTTGGGTTCAGGCAAACCAAGATTTAAGTGCATTACGGCCGATATGCAGCCTGCATGATATCTTGGAGAGGTCGGGCTCACCGCCCGAATACCCTCGCTCGCGCGTCGGGCTAACGGTCCCTCCGTCCATTAAACCGCACATCCCCCTCCAACGCGCCCTCATTTTCCGCTAA
>CAZIWA010000002.1:0-105850 GCA_964542875.1 uncultured Phycisphaeraceae bacterium | reverse complement strand
AGAAGACGTGTGCGTAGTGGGTCGCGCCCTTGGAGATGGCCCAGTCCTTCATCGCCGCGGCGACGAAGTCTGCGATCTCGGGGTTGAGCTTTTCGCCGGACTTGATGGTCTTGCTCAGTTGCTTGTAAATGTGCTTGGGCAGGCGTTCCTTCAGTTGCTTGTCGTTGAACACATTGCAGCCAAAGAGCTCATGTGCTGCGTTGTCCTTGAAGTTCAGAGGAGCGCTCTCGGACTTGAAGTTCGTCACGGCGTTGATCGCGTTCTGACGGGCGTTGTTGGTCTTCACGAAACCGGCCTTCCTTTCGAGATTGTTTTTCGACAATGGGTTGTGGAACCTCTGGGCTAACTCGGCCCAGACCCAGCAAGACAAGCAATGGGCGTGCCAAACTTAACCAAACTTGTTAGTTTTGGAAAACACGCCTGATTTTTTCACCCTGCGAGACATTTCCACATTTCAGACAGATCAACGTTCATTCACGCGCCTAGGGGATAGGCACGACGGCCTCTACGAAAAACCCTGATGCCTAAAAATTAGGCAATCCCTCCCGTAGGGTGCGGCCGAGTCCGCGAAGCCCACCACGCCACCTTCAAGACCCACTCACAACTGAATCGCCTGAAACAGTACCATCCACACACCGGTACTCTTCATCCTCAGGGAACTTTGCCCATAAACTCTGATGCACCCAAACTTATTTCCCTGCCGCCTGCACTCGGTCCATCGCATCCTGGTAAGCCAGGATCGCCAGCAAAGCCACTGCCGAGGGGCCGGGGCTCAGCTTGTTGTTCCACATCACCAGCCGCACCCCGCCCAGCGCATCTTCCGGCGCCTGCATGTAGTACGTCGAAGGCGCCTGGAAGGCCAGCACCCCCAGATATCGGGCAGCCAAGGCGCATGAAAGCGTCATCCGGGCCCGGCTGCCGTCGGAAATAATCAGCTTGTTATCCAGGCTGGTCGCCAGAAAGTGCAACGCTTGGCCGGTATGCCAGTCCGGGTCCGGTGCGCCCCCCAGGCTTCGCTCGCCAAGACTCACCCCCCCCACCACATCCGTCGGCCCATCATCCGAGGCCGACATCACCTGCAATTCCCGAAGCCGGTCGGCGATCTGCGAAAGCCGCTCATCAAGCCCGCGCAAGGCGTCCGGGTTGATCACGCCTTCCATGCGCCCACGGGATTCCCCCAGCCACGGCAAAATACCCGTCCCCGGGTTTTTCAGCTCCAGCGAAAGCACCAGCCGACCGTAGGTCGTGCCGATGCCCGGCTCCAGGTTCTTGTCTTTCACGATCTGGTAATACCGGGAAACCGCGGAAAGAATGATCGCCTGCAGTGTCGCGGGAATCTCCCGGAACTGCGCCTGGCCGGATTTATCGACCACCTTCTCCACCCATCTGCCGTCTTCGCGCTGGTGGGCCAGCAGGTTGGTGATCAGCTTGTCTCGAAGGTCTTTCTTGGCCTCCATCCCAGGCCCGTCCATGATCGCCAAAGCCACCAGCGCCTTGATGGGAAGGCCTTCTTCCTTGGTCATCAACAGCACTTGTGATTCCAGGTACGTCATCATCAGCCGAAACGTCGTTTCATGCACCGTGGGCGCATTGGCTTGCCCGGGGCCCCGCGCATGCCGCTTGCAGTACCGGGCCAGCGCCAGCGCCACGATCGCCTGGTCTTCCGGCGTTGCCACCTCCGGCCGGTACAGGTTGCCCGACGGGAAATAATCCCCCGTCACATCGCCTGCCACCCTCACACGCCGCAGCAGGTGCCCCGCCACCCGGTCCGCCAGTTGATCCGTCTGCTGCGCCGTCAGGCCAGCCAACGGCGCCGGCTGGTTCCCCCGTTCCAGAATCATTGGCGCAGGCTTGGGTTTGCCCGGCTGCACCATGCTCCCCTGCACCACCTGAATGCAGTTGAACGTCATCAGCATCGGCCCGCGCGGCCGCCCCAGTTGATCCCAGCTCTCATGAGACAACCCAAGCTGCCGGGCCAGAAAAATCATCTGATCTTTAGGATTGATGTTTCGGCTGATCGCCCACCCCGGCCACACCCATGATTCCCTGGGCTTGGGCTCCCCTTTGTACGCCGCAGACGCATAAAGGCCGTGATACCCCGGCACAAACCGGTCAAATGCGGAAGACTTCGCCGCTTCATCCCCAAGAATCACCGGTTTCAGCGTATGCGCCACCTGAATGTCCAGCGTCACCAGCGGCAGCGCCTCATCCAGGGTCAGCTTTGCCGCAGACCGTGTCGCCTCGGACGTCTTTCCATCATTGGCAGGCGGATCCATGGGTTCACGAAACTGAATCAATGCCAGGTCTTTCAGTGTCTCACGCGCCACTTCCATGGCTCGTTTCAAGGCCATGTCGCCGGCTTGGGCCAAGTCGGCGGTGCCGTCCTGGTTAGGCAGCACCTCGGCGCCGGTTGCCTGCCCATGCCCGATGCGCATGCCACGGTAGCGAAGTTCCACCAGCACCCCCGCCAATCCTCTGACGGGAATGCCCGGGCCAAGATTCGCCCTGCCTTCCACCGGCCCGATGGCTTTGCTCAACCGGGTAAAAAGCGCAAGGGCATGCGCATCACCCACCGTCACCATGTCCTGAACACGGACCGCGGCGAGAGGATTGGCCACGCCTGCGCCGCCGGTCGCCGGGGCCGGGCCTTGGGCGAAAAGCGCCTGTGCACACCCCAGACCGGCTATCCAAAACCCTGCAATCCACGGAACTGGCCGAGCGTTACGCATATGTGTTTTCTACGCAGATTGAGTCCTGAGGGTTCGTCGCGGCGGGGTTTTCAACAACCCCCACACGGAGGCCCACCCCATAGCCGTTTGCTCTACCGGTACCCTTCAAGCCATAATAAACAATAATGCACGTCTGCGGCCAACCGGGTTGCCTATCGTCCGGGTTCATAACCGGGTCAATCCCAAGTCGGCCGCTTGTTCAAGTTCTGTTTTGGGGTTTGGGAGGTTTTACGTATGGCACATTACGCATCAGCAGCAACCGACGCGCTCCACAAGCTGGGCGGAAATCGGGTCACTCATCTCATCGACAATGAAGCGAAGCTCTTCGCCGTCATCGACAACATTGTCGACTCCAAGCCCAGCGAGTATCTCGCCGGAAAAATGCTGGAATCCATCAAGAAGGTATTCAGCGCACACAGGAAGATCCTTGAACAGTTCGCCCGCGACCCAAGCTACTACAACCGGATCCGCGCCGGCATGCTTGTGGAACTGGCTTACGCACAGCTCAAGCGCCGCATCATCCACGCCCGCCAAAAGGGGATGGAAGTCCCCATCGTGCCGGAAATCACCATCATGCTCCTGCTGGGGCACAACGCGCTCATCGCCAACGGCACCGCCTCGGGCGTGTACCATGTGCGCGACGGCAAAGTCACTCTCGTGACCGCCCCCACCGCGGATTCCTCCGCCATCCGCAGCGTTTCGGAAATCGCCGAAAGCCCCTCGGCCACCGCCAAGGGTATCAAGAAAATCCCCAAGACCCGGCTCACCTACTGTGAGACCAAGCCTGGCGATCTCTTTTTGCTGGCCAGCGACGGCCTGATGGAATTCGCCGGCAGCGATGCCCGCCTCGCAGGCGCAACCAGCTCCGGCAGCACCGACGACACCATCAACGAAATCGTCGACGACGCCCACCGCCGCAGCCGAGGCGGCGTCATCACCGGCATCCTCATCAAAGTCCTCGCCGGCTCACGCGATCCCTTCTCCAAGTCCGCCAAGAAAATGGCCGCCATGAAGAAGCTCGCTCTCTTTGCCAGCATGGACGATCACGACATCCTCCGCCTCATGGGCAAAATGAAGCTCGTCGACTTCAAAGAAGGCGACAAGCTCAAGATCGAAGGCGACGCCGATGCCCGGCTCTACTGCCGCATCTCCGGTCGCTTCCAGCTCATCAGCGCTGAAAAGAACGTCGGCATCATGGGCCGTAACCAGCTCATCGCCGACGTCGGCCTGCTCAACAGCCTCCCCCGCAACGGCCAGATCGTTGCCACCACCCGCGGCTCCATGCTCGTCATGTCGCGCGAAATCTTCCGCGACATCCGCAACAATGAGCCCGAACTCGCCACCCGCCTCCTCTGGGTCATGACCAAAATGCTCTCCGGCGAGGCACGCAACAAGACCGAGGCCGAAGTTGAACGCGAAACCAAGGTCGCCCGGTCTGAAAAACTCACCGGCGCCGAGATTAACATGCAGGTCGATGAATCCACCGCCAAATACACCTACTTCGACAAGAACCAGGTGAAAAAGTCCGGCGACACGGTCGGATGAAAAACGGAGCCCGAGCCCCGCGTCTCGTATCCCGCATCTAAAGAAAAACAAAAGAGGTCCAGAGGTTAAACCTCCGGACCTCTTTTGTTTTAACACCAAATTCCCTACTTCTTCATCCTCAAACGCTGGACAACAGGCTCGGGACTCGGGGCCTCCTCCCCCCTCTTCCCCCCTGCGACAATCTGAAGTCTAACTTTCCGCTCATCACACCCTAAAGTGATGATGGTTCCTTATCCGTCATACCATGAGCAACACCACAACGCTTAACGTTCCACAGGCGGCCACACTCACCCAGCGGCACTTGAAGAACGCCGTGCACCATAGCAGCCCCCTTTGCTCTCAGGGCCTGCTGGAGCGCGCCTTCACCTTCTGGTTCTCTGGCTTTGTCTATAACCAGATCTGGGAAGACCCCAAGGTCGATCTCGCCGCATTGGAGATCAACCCCTTCAGCCGCATCCTCGCCATCTCCTCAGGCGGGTGCAATCTCCTCAACTACCTCCTCGCCGGCCCGGAAAAAATCGTCGGCGTCGACCTCAACAAAAATCACATGAGCCTCACCCGGCTCAAGCTCGCCGCCCTCAAGCACCTCCCCACTCACGAAGACTTCTACTCTCTCTTTGGCCAGGGTAAATCCCCATCCAACGTCGCCAATTACCACGCCCACATCGCCCCCCATCTCGACCCCGTCACCCGAGACTTCTGGGAATCCGGCTCCCTGGCCCGCCGCATGATGGGCAAAAGCCGCATCAACTACTTCAAGAACGGCTTCTATGAAAAGTCCAAGCTTGGCCTTTTCATCCGCGCCACCCACGCCGTCTCCCGCCTCGCCGGCCGCGACCCCGGCAAGCTTCTTGATGCCTCCCGCACGCCCGAAGAACGCCAGCAGGTGTTTGAAGAAGTCTACGGCCCTCTGTTTGAAAACCCCGTCATCAAATATTGCACCCAGTTACCCATCGCCGTCTACAGCCTCGGCATCCCCCCCAGCCAGCACAAAATCATGGCCGAGGAATCCAACGGCCAAATCATGGCCCTCTACAAGGAGCGCGTAAAACGCCTCGCCTGCGGCTTTGACCTCAGCGACAACTACTTCGCCTGGCAGGCCTTTGGCCGCACCTACGATCCCGCCCGCAAAGCCATCCCCGACTACCTCAAAACTGAAAACTACGACCTCCTCAAAGCCAACGTCGACAAAATCGAAACCCACATCAACACCCTTACCAGCTACCTCAATTCCCAACCAGACAAAAGCCTCGACCGCTTTGTTTTCCTCGACAGCCAGGACTGGATGCCCAGCTACGTCATCCAGGAAATGTGGACTCAGGTTGCCCGCGTCGGCCGCCCCGGCAGCCGGATCATCTTCCGCACCTCCGGCCAGACCTCCCCCATCTCCAAATCCCTCCCCCCCAAGCTCATGGCCCGTTTCACCTACCACCACGCCCGCTCCCAGGAACTCTTCAAACAAGACCGCTCCGCCATTTATGGCGGCTTCCACCTCTACACCCTCGCATGACCCAGGCCCATTCCCAATCCGCCGCCCCCACCCTTGAGATGGACAAGATGTACCGGCTCACCCGGCACATCTACGACGCCACCCGCAAGCCCTATCTCCTGGGCCGCGACCGCCTGCTCCGTGAGCTCAATCTCAAGCCCGGCGCCCGGGTTCTGGAAGTCGGCTCCGGCACCGGACGCAACCTCATCAAGCTCGCCCAATCCCACGTGGATTCCCGGCTTTACGGCATCGACGCCTCCACCGTCATGCTCCGGACGGCTCAGGCCAACATCGCCCGCGCAGGTCTCCAGCAACGCATCAACTTAAGGCTCGCCCTCGCTGAAAACTGGGACCGCACATCGCTCTTTGGGCTCCAGAAACCCTTCGACGCAATCTTCTTTTCTTACTCGCTCTCGATGATTCCCCAGTGGCGTCAGGCGCTGGCCATCGCCTCGCAAAACCTCGCCCCCGGCAAATCCATCCACATCGTGGACTTCTGGGACCAGGCCCACATGCCCCGCCTCTTCGCCGGTTCCCTCAAACGCTGGCTCGCCATGTTCGGCGTCCACCACCGCCCGGAATTAATCGACCATCTCCAAACCCTCCCCGGCACCCTCACCCTCACCAGCCACAAACGCCGCTACGCCTACCTCGCAAAATACACCCCCGTCCCGTAGGGTGGCGCCGAATCTTCGAGGCCCACCACGCCGCGCCCCTCCCCCATTGCCGTACGACTCGCCAAAACCGCACCGCCATCAAACCGGTGCTCTTTTCTACCTTCGCTTCCCAACTCTACTGCTCCACTCTCCATTGCGGTCCGCCGCAATAGGCCCACCCCACGCCCGCACCCAACAACCCACATACCTTGATTCACAACGTCTTCCCCAGCCCCTAGACCCTAGCCCCCAACCCCTTCCTCATCAACACCTCCCGCGCCCTCACCACCTTCGCAGCAGCCTCTTCCACAGTCGGCGCAAGCGCTGTCAGGTGCCCCATCTTCCGGCCCGGGCGCGCCTGCGCCTTGCCGTACAGGTGCAGCTTCACATCCCCATCGCGCAGCGCCGCTGCCCAATCCGGTTCGCCATTGGCCCACACATCCCCCAGCAGATTCGCCATCGCTGCCGGCGCGTAATACGCCGTCGACCCCAGCGGCAACCCGCAAATCGAACGCACCTGCTGCTCAAACTGGCACGTCACGCATGCATCAAACGTCAGGTGCCCCGAGTTATGAGGCCGCGGCGCAAGCTCATTGACCAGCAGCTCGTCCTTCTTGGTCAGGAAGAACTCCACGCACAAAAGCCCCACCACTTCCAGCTTGTCCAAAATCCCGCGTGCCACTTCAATCGCTTCCCGCTGCACCTTCGCGCTCACCGGCGCAGGGGCAATCGACACATCCAGGATATGGTTGGCATGCGCGTTTTGAATCACCCCAAAATGCGCAAAGCTCCCGTCCACCCCGCGTGCTGCGACAACCGAAACCTCACACGCAAAATCCACCATCGCTTCCAGAATCGCCTCCCCCGTCCCCAGTTTCTTCCAGGCCGGCTCCGCGTCCGCTGCGGTCATGATCTTGCTCTGCCCCTTGCCGTCATAGCCCCAGCCCGCGGTCTTCAGCACACCCGGGCAGCCGATGCGTCCGATCGCGCCTTTAAGCTCATCCAGCGAGCGCACCGCTTCGTAGCGGGTCACCGGAAAGCCATTCTTGCTTAAAAAAGTCTTCTCGCGCAGCCGGTGCTGAGTCGTGTGCAGCACCCCCCCGCCGGGGCGCACCGGCACCACCTGGGCCGCCGCATTAGCCGCTTCAAAAGCCACGTTCTCAAATTCAAATGTGATCACATCCACACCCGATGCGAACTTCTTTACCGCGTCCAGGTCGTTGTAATCCGCTTTCACTTCCACATCGGCCACCTGGCCCGTCGGGGTGTCGTCATCAGGCGAAAACGTATGCACCCGGTACCCCATTTTCCGGCCTGCAATGGCAAACATCCGGCCAAGCTGGCCAGACCCCAGCACACCCAGCGTCGCACCCGGCAGAATCACATTCTTATCAAGCTTGCTCATAAATACTTTCTCTATTTCCGACCCCCTCTCCCTTTGGGAGAGGGCTGGGGTGAGGGCCGCCCAGGAATGCCCTCAACCTGACATCATCCCAACTCACACCGGCAACTTATCCGCCAGCACCTTTTCCGTCTGTTCTTTGCGCAGCTTCGCCAGCTTCGCCTTCACATCCGGATACTTGTTGGCGAGAATCGCCCCCGCCAGCAGCCCTGCGTTGGTCGCCCCGGCTTTGCCGATGGCCAGCGTCCCCACCGGAATGCCGCCGGGCATCTGCACGATCGACAGCAAGGAATCCTGACCCTTGAGCACGGCCGACTCCACCGGCACACCCAGCACCGGCAAAATCGTGTTCGCCGCCACCATGCCCGGGAGATGCGCCGCGCCGCCCGCGCCCGCGATGATCACTTCAATGCCCCGGCCTTCCGCGGACTTGGCGTATTCCACCATCAAATCCGGTGTCCGATGGGCCGAAACGATCTTGCATTCATGCGCAATGCCCAGCTTCTCCAGGGACTCATGCGCGTGCTGCATGGTCTCCCAGTCGGACTTGCTGCCCATGATCACGCCCACCAACACTTTGCCTGCCTGCGTCATTTTCAGCTCCCTGTCCGCAATCTGGATCAAAGCCAGCCGGTTAAGAAACGGCACATTCTAACCGACCCAGGCTTCAGGGTGGCCTTCTTACTTATCTCTTATCCCCTTGTACCTCACCCCCGTCATCAAAATCACACATCATCTTTACATCCCACATGCGCTTGCCCCCCTTACCTCTTTCAAGGACCGGCGACATCCCCGTCGGCGGACGCACCCTCACCGTGACCATGCCCTGATCGTTCTCCAGCGTCACCACGGGTGTCTCCTGCCCCAGATTCATCAACCCCACCCCCAAGCCGCCAAAATCATCCATGCTTCGCGGCAGCCCCTGTCCGGATGCCTTCCTCTTAGCCGCCGCCACCATCACCTCCAGGCAATATCTGTAAGCAATTATTTCCAGCAAGCCCCTATTCACATAGCCTCCATCCGCCGTCCATTCCACCCACGGCCGCACCATACCAAAGTGCATGTAGTGGCTATCCCAGTCGTTCAACACCCAACGGCTTAGCTCTCGCATCGCATCAGGCCTGTAAAGCGAATCGGGTTCTAAGCTCGCAGCCAAGTGCTTCGCCGCTTCCGCGCGAAACAATTCCAATTGGCGATGCGTATCCAGTATCGCTGTCGCCATCGGCCGCGGCGCAAGCGCCTCAATGTCCTCCAATTTTGTCAACTTTCCCAGCACAAGCGCAGCCTCATGATTTTTCTTTCCTTGCTCAGGCCCTGCATTCCAGGCGATGGCTGATTCCTCCAGGTATTTCCCGTTGACTCGCTCCAGGATGCCGGCCTGTTCCCTAAGCCCTTGCGACACCGCCTGCGAAGCCCGACTTAAATACACCCCGTGCCACGCGTAGAGCGCCATCGGTGCCGCCAATCCCAACACCACAGCCCACCCGCGCACCTCCCGCATCGT
Organism: uncultured Phycisphaeraceae bacterium; assembly: GCA_964542875.1. GTDB lineage: Bacteria > Planctomycetota > Phycisphaerae > Phycisphaerales > Phycisphaeraceae > CAZGOM01. Next base: position 96,525 of record CAZIWA010000002.1, on the reverse strand, counting down.
GCCCTGGCGAAGGGCCCGGGCCCCCAGCCAAACTCCCACCCCAAGCCCTGTCGGCAATCCCACCACAGGCCAGTGGCTCACCCCGCCCATACTCGCCGCCAGCAGCCATGCCAGCACCACCAGCCCAGCCATCAGCGCCAAGCGCCGTCCGGGAATCACAACCGGCTCGGCTGATCGATTCCATTTGACCATCCCCCAGCACAACGCCCACCCGCAGGCCAGCCCCACCCACGCCCAAAGCACCAAAAACGAAAAATACATCATCATGTCGCCCCCTCTTGTGCCTGTGGCTGCAGGGGTATCGCATTGGGCTGGAGGTGCCTGGGGCTGCCGTCTGCGGCGGCCCCGAAATCTCGAGTGCAAACCCGGATCACTTCAGTTCCCGCATCCGGCATCAAGGTCAATCGACCGATTCCGTGCGTATCAAACGGGTACCCCGGTTGTTCACGCAGGCACCGCTCCAAGTCCGTCCATTCGCCAAAAGGCATCAGAAGGAAAATGCGTTCCAAAACCCCGAATTTCGAGATGATCTCCGCCATTCGCAGCGCATGATGCCACCGCTCAAAAGCCTTTCTGTCCGACGTGCGCAGATTCGGCCGCCCATTGAGCCACGCTTGATGGACCAACCACAGACGGGTGTCCGACGCATAGTCGTCTCGGCGATCCTTTGGCTTTCCCGCTTCAACCTGGCGTAGCTTCTGAGCCTCTTCCCAGGCCGACTGCATCGCCGCCGCCAACGCTCTTTGGCTCCCATCCGTCGGCGTGCCGAGGCAATCATCTCTCGCCTTTGTCGCCTCCAGGCGCAGTTGCTGAACCACCACCGCGGCTTGAGCTTCCAGTTCACAAAGGGTCATCGGCATAAGCGCGAGCATCGCCGCCATGGTCCACGCCAGCCGATCTGCCCTCACACCTTTGCGCCTGGCCCACATCGCCGTCCAAACCCCGGCTCCTGCGATCACCGGCCCCGCAAAGGACCACCCCTGCCGCCAGGCCCTGCACGTCGCCCAACCCCAGACACCATTTCCGATCGGCCATTGCTCCCAAAACCGCGGCGCAATCACCAATCCGATCGCTCCTCCAACCCAAAACAACACCCACGCTCCCGCCAAAATGTAAAACACCCAGCGCCGACCCCAGAAGCCTGTCCGGCCTTGAAGCGCGCACCCCAGTGCCACGGGCGCCAAAAACACCAAACCCAGAAATTCTGCCCACCACAACCAGATCATGCGTCCTCCCGGAGTAAATCATCGAGCCCGCCTTATTATACCTAGCATGACAATGCTTCTTTCGAAAATCGTCGATTCCCCTTGCAAATCCCACCATGAACCGGTTACAGTAGCTAGTCATTTCCGGCCTTGACCTTTAATCTTTTTTCACTTCCCAGGTTCTATCCAGATGAATTCATCACGCAAATCCCAACCCGGTTTTACTTTGATCGAGCTCCTCGTGGTCATTTCCATCATCGCGGTCCTCATGGCCATCATGCTCCCCACCATCGAACGCAGCCGCGAAGTCGCCCGCAAACAGCTCTGCGCCAACAACCAGAAACAGCTCGGCCTTGCCTTTGAAGCCTACGCCTCCGACCGCCAGGGTGTCGCCTGCCGCTCGGTCTATCTGGGCCACCTCAAGCCCTATATCGACGAAACCAAGTACCACTACAAAGGCTGCCCAAGCTGGGGCGAGGAAGAATTCGCCAACGCCACCGGCTGGTACGGCCGCTCCATCGGCATCAGCACCATCATCACCGGCTCCTGGTCCTGGAGCAGCCGCGTCCTGAAAATGGACCACATCAAAAAGCCATTCCGCACCTTCCTCACTGCGGACTCCTCCAGCACCGAAGTGGGCGATGCCAACCTCATCGTCACTGAAGAGCGCACCATCCTCCGCGGCCGCCACAAAGGCGAAATCCTCAACTTCTACTTCTACGACGGCCACGTCCAGGCGTTGCGCCCAGGCGGCATCGAAAACTCCGCAGCACCCTTTCTTCCCGCAGCCGAATGGCGCAGCTTTCCCGGTAGCTGCGTCGGCCCCGGCAGTGCCACGGGCCCCTTCTCCTGCGTCAATAAAGGCTGTTTCTGGCACCCCTATTGAGCCCTAAAACCAATAAATTCTTGCCATGCTCGACGCTGCCCAGTTATCATCTGGTGCAGGTTTGATCTATTTGAGTGGGGTTCCTCTGCGTTCAGGCTCCACATATCGGGTTCGCGCCGGCTTCACCCTTGTTGAAGTTCTGGTTTGCATTGCCATCATCGGCCTGCTTGTCGCCATCCTCCTGCCTGCCTTAAGCCACGGCCGGGAAGTAGCCAACAAACAACTCTGCGCCGCCAACCACAAAGCCTTTGGTTTCGCCTTCATCGCCTTCGGGGCCGAACGCAAAGGTGTCGTCTGCCGCTCTGCCTCCATGGGCCTTCTCAAGCCCTACATCGACGAAACCAAGTACCACTACAAAGGCTGCCCCAGCTGGGGTCTCAAAGAATACGACGTCACCTCCGGCTATTACGGCCGTTCCATCGGCATCAACGTCATCATCGCCGGCGTGGGCACCTGGGGCACGCGCCTGCTCCGCGGCGACCACATCAAAAAAACCCACGAAACCTTCCTTCTGGCGGACTCCGCAGGCCCCATGGTCGGCGACATGAACCTCACCACCACCGAGGCTTACACCGTCCTCAACGGCCGCCACAAGCAAGACGGCCTCAACTTCTACTACTTCGACGGCCATGTCCAGATGCTCCGCCCAGGCGGCACCATCAACACCTCCGCCCCCTACCTCCCCGACGCCGACTGGCGCAAAGCCCCCGGTAGCTGTTCCAGCCCCGACGACGCCACCGGCCCATTTCTCTGCGTCAATAAAGGCTGCTTCTGGCACCCGAATTAACGCCGCCGCCTTGCAAAATGAATAACCCAATCAAATCAAGGGACCGCTTTATGCGCAGGCGGGCATCCCGGAAGTTTGGCTTGTGGACCTGGCTTCCAAATCATTGGATGTTTTACGTGCGCCTTCTCAAGGCCAGTTCCAAAACATTCAAACCCTCAAGCGCTCTGCGCAAATTGCGCCCGAGGTATTCCCTGGCCACCTCTTGAATCTCAGCGACCTTTTTCAAGACTGATCATTTCGCCCGTTCCAGCAGCCACTTTCGGGTCGAAAGAATCCACTCCGCGCTTCGCGGGAATTCTTCAAACGACTCCAGGCTCGCCAGCACCCCATCTTCAGGATTGATGCCAAGCGTCTGCAGCAGTTGGTAATCCTGCATGGATTCAAAAAACACTTCCCACCGGATCGAGTCGATGGGCCCGTCCACGCCCGGGTACACAACAAACGTATCGCCGTATGCCCAGCCCGGCCATGCCGCGCCATCCAGGCAGGTGTAGGGGTCGATCAGTGTCCGGGTCTGGCTCTTGTACCAGTAGTTAAAGCCCCAGTGCAGGAAGCCAAGCGCCTCAAACCGATACAGCAGCCAACCCACCATCCGGGTCTTGGCCAGCGGCGTATCGATCAACCGATTCAAATGCCGCCCACGCGGTGCACAGCAGAAGTACGTCCAGCACGGAATCTTTTCCGCCCGGTACTCCAGCATTTTGGAGATCACCGGAATGGGCATGTCCGTCAGCCCCTGCCTGCCGTATTCGATCTCGCTGAGCGCATCCATGGTCTTCATCCACGGCGCCACTTCCTTGAGCACCTTCCCCGCGGCGATGTAGTTCGTCAGGTGCTCCGGCCCATGCGGCTCGTCGGACACATGGAAATAGGAATCCTTCAGCAGCCCTTCCTCGTCCAGAAACCGCTTGAATTCCGGCATGAATCGATTCAGGAATTGCTTGTACAGCTCAGACGTCGCCCCGGTATCAGCCGGCCACAAAAGCTTCTCGTCATGTCCGAAGCCTTCATAAATCCTGATGGCGTGCTTCACGCCCCACTGCGTGAAAAAATGCGTCCACTCAAACTGCTTGATCCCCACGGCCTTCGCCATCGCGATCCACCGCTTCACATTCGTCCAGTCAAACTTCCATCCCCCATCGGGCTGCGTCGTCACATGCAGAAGCTGCGTCGGCCGCTTCACCCCATCCAGCGGCGGCGTAAACACCGGCGCGTAGATCACATCACATCCGTGCCGCGCGTAGTTGTCCATATATTTGGCCACCAGCGACCAGTGCGCCTCCGTCCACGCATCCACCTTGTACCAGTCCATCAATGCATCGGCGTAAAACCAGTGCGTCATCGGAAAGTGCGCCCGGGGCTTAAGCACCAGCGCATGCACCACCACCTTGGCCTCCACCAGCGCAATCACTTCCGGCTCGCCCGCAGCCACCAGTTTCACTTTCACCACATGCTCACCCGGCGCCACGTCCACCGGCACCTGCACCGTGATCCAATACGAATGTGTCTCGCGATCGCCCGCATAAATCAGATTCGTCGGCAGCAGCACATCCGGCGCCATCCCGGGCATGTGGCCCACGCCATCGAGGTCTTCCACGGGAGTCAGATTATTAAAGTGCCCCACCGGCACATACCCCACCGCGCGCAGTGTTGTCGCCAACCCGCCTGATTCCAGCACCTGCGCCCGCATTTCCGCCCGGTACTGGCATTGGACCTGAAAGCACGCCTGAAACGAAACCGTCTGCCCGCGTGCCGCATGGATCACCACCTTTTCCGGGAAGCTCCACTTTTCGGACTTCATGTAATAGCGTTTAAGGGAGTGAGCCGGCCAGGCATGGATCTGCATTTTGAAAGTCCTGATTAAGTCTTAAGTGCGATGTGACGAAATATTACAGGCAATGAGGTTTTAGGCAATGCGACACCGCCCCAGCCGGTTCAAAACCCGCTTGCTGCCACTATGAACATCTTTAACTCTTCTCTGACCAGACGCGGGACACGGGGCGCAGGACATTTTCCAACCAATCACCAATACCGCTCGGAATGGATATTCCCCGGCACCTTATTGGAGTGATTGATGAAACCGCGCGGCTCCAGCATCGCCTGCACGCTCTTGATCATTTCCGGGTTGCCGCACAGGTACACGTGGCTCGTCAGCGATTCCAGTTCCCATCCGGTCAACTTCTTGAACAGTTCCGGTTCCAGCAGTGCCGGGGTGCGTCCGCGCAAGCCGGTCCATGCCGACCCCTCCGGTTCACGCGTCGCTGCCGGCAGATACACAAAATCCGGGTTCTGCGCCGCCAGGGCCTTAAGCTCTTCTGCGTAACCAAAGTCCGCCGCCACGCGCACGCCGTGGATCACCACCAGCTTGTTCCACGGCCGGTCGGGCTTGTTCCAGTGATAGCGAACCATCGAGATAAACGGCGCCAGGCCCGTGCCAGTGGACATGAACACCAGATTCTTGCCCGCGGGCTGGTCATCCAGCGTGAAATGCCCTTTGATCTTCGGGTCCAGGTACATCCGCCCGCCTTCAGGCAGGTCAAACAGCCGAGGCGTTAACTCGCCGTCAGGCACTTTCACGATAAACAGTTCCAGGCAGTCCCTCACATCAGGCGAAGACGCAATCGAGTACGCCCTGCGGGTCAGCTTCACTCGTCCATCCGCGCGCTCTGGTCCCACCGGCGCATCCGGCTTGGGAATCGCCGGCAAACCGATCGTGCAGAACTGCCCAGACGTAAACTCCGGCAGCGGCCCCACATCCGGCTTAATGTAAAACAACGCCAGCTCAGGATTGATCATCTCACGCTTCACCAGCGTCGCGTTAGTCGGATCAGCGGCAACCGTCGTCATGCGGCGTTCTTCTTTCTGGACTGGGAACCAACAGTGTCTACAGGAACGGCTTAAACGAGGAAGAAGTATACCCGCCCGCCTCCTGATCGCCACAGCTCCCCACCCCACCTGAATCTCCCGACGCGATCGGATATCAGCATTCTTTACCCTCCCGAAGGGATTGCAACCATTACCCGGTGGTTGGGCATGCACACACGCGACACCACCGGTAAGCCGCCCCATTTTGAGCTTCTTCTTTTTCATTTCTTCGACTGCGGAGGGATTGCACCTGCCGGTGTCGCATGACAGATTCTATGTCTGGACCGGGAGCGCCCGCGTCCCGCCGGCTCCCGATCAACCGCCTTCACCGACATAAGTGAACGCTTCAGTCGCCAATCTCCCTGAATCTGTTCTCTAGGCGGAATCCGTCCCCAACCCGTGCGCGCGGCAGTGACGGTACCGGCTCTCCATCCCCTCACCAATTCCAGCTACAATCCCAACCCTATGCCCCAAGAACGTCCCTGGACGACCCTGCGCCTTTTGAATTGGACCACTGAGCACTTCACCAAAAAGGGCATCGACAGCCCCCGCGTGTCCGCGGAGATGCTCTTGTCCCACGTCCTTGAATCCACCCGCATCCGGCTCTACACAGACACCGAGCGCGTCGCTTCCGAACTGGAACGCGCCGCATTTCGCGATCTTGTCGAACGCGCCTCCAAAAACGAGCCCGTCGACTACCTCATCGGCAAGGCGCCTTTTTTCTCCATGATGCTCAAGGTCAGCCCCGCGGTCCTCGTCCCCCGGCCCAGCACCGAAACCATTGTCGAGCACGTCCTCCAGCACGCCCGTAGAACGCCCGGCTTCGCCGCCCCGCTCATCGCCGACATCTGCACCGGCTCAGGCGCAATCGCCATTGCCCTGGCCAAGCACATGCCCGCTGCCCGGATCATCGCCACCGACATCTCAGCCCCCGCGCTGGAGATCGCCCGTGAAAACGCCCGTGAGCAGAAAGTCGAAGACCGCATCGAATTCCGCCAGGCCGACTTCCTTCAGGCCATCACCAGCGAAAAGTTCCAGTATCTCATCTCAAACCCCCCATACATCAGCGACGCCGAGTGGACCGACGTTCCCCCCAACGTCAAAGACTACGAACCCACCCTCGCCCTCCGAGGCGGACCCGACGGCCTTAAATTCATCCGCCCTCTCATCGCCCAGGCCCATCATTACCTCGAACACCCCGGCCAGCTCTTAATCGAAATCGCCGCCTCCCAGAAAGACAAAACCCTGGACCTCTGCCGCCAAAACCCTCAACTGGAAAACGGTCAGATCCTCGCCGACCACGAAAGCCTCCCCCGCGTCCTGGTCGCCGACCGCACCCCCATCAACCCCCTGGCCACCGCTTAAGCTAAACCGCCCCACCCCAAAGCTCTCAATTCCAAACCTTTTCTAAAAATTTCAAATTTCAATTTACAAATCCCCTCGTCCTCCCCCAAACCTCCGCCCCACCTTCCTCTGCCCCGCCCCCATGGACGACTCTCGAGCCATCACCTGGCCCGCGATCTTCAGCCTCGGCACCGGCCCCTGAGGGAACTTGATCAGCCGCCCCAGCGCCAACGCCGCCGTCTGCCCGATCTGCGCCGTAGGCGCCCGCCAGGATGTCAGCGGCGTCTCCAGCGACACCGCTTCGGGCACATCCTCAAACCCCGCCAGCGCCACATCGTCGGGCACTTTTAGTCCGTTGTCGCGCAGCGCAAAATAGGCGCCCAGCGCGTAGTACGTGTTGCACGCGATGATCGCTCGCGAAGGCTTCCCTTTTTTCAGCATCTCCTGCACTGCTTCATAGGCCAGTTCGATATCCGCTTTGCCTGCCGTACGCTGCGTGTGCACCGTCGTACGCACGCCGGGCGTAAGCTTTGCCGTGCGCAGGGCTTCTTCATACCCCCGCCTCCGGTCCATCACGCTTGAAGCATTGATGGCATGGTCGATGTAGCCGATATCCCGATACCCCTGGACGATCATGTGTTCCGTCAGCCCGCGCATCCCTTCTTCGTCGCCCGCCACCACAAACCCGATCGGCAATTGCGACAGATACCGGTCCACGAACACCACCGGCACGCCGGCTTCCGCCAGCTTCAGGTATTGAAAGCAATTGGGGTGAAACGCCTCATCGGAGTCCACCGGAAACAGCACCACGCCCCCCGGCCGCTTGGAGGTCACTTGCTCGACAAGCATTCTTTCCCGCTGCGGATCGTCATTGCTGATCTGAAGCTGCAGATCCATCCCCAGTTCCCGCACGCCCGCTTCCACGCCGGAAATCAAATCCAGCATGAAAGACCCCGTCGTATTGCTGATGATCAGCACCACCGTATTAGGCAGGCTCGCGCCCGTGTTTCCGGCCTGTCCCGGCCCTGACACAAACGTCCCCACGCCCGGCCGCCGGGTGAGAATGCCATCGGCCACCAGCCCCTGCACCGCATGCCGGATGGTGATCCTGCTCACCCCGAACAGTTCGCACATGCGCATTTCCGCAGGCAGCGTTTCTCCCGGCTCCAGCCGTTCTTTGGCGATCCACGCGATGATCTTCTCCCGCACCTGCAAATGCAGACGAGGCCGGCCAGCCGTTTCAGACGGGTCTTTCTCCGCGCGCTTGCTCAAACTTGCTCCATTCCCTTTTTAACCTACCGGTCCATATCCCAAATCCATCAGCCACTATGTTATAACAATAATTCTCCCTCAACCAATACGATTCCCCCGGCCAATTCGTCGCACCTGTCATAACAGCGCCATCAATCTCCCCGCACCACCCTCTGCGCAACTTGTCTCTTCCCCCGCATCCTCTTACCCTCTTTGCTCTCAACCCTCCTGCCACCACACCAATAAAGAGCCCCCATGAGCACCACCATCATTCCCAACGGCCACCTGGTCCTCCAAGCCATCGTCGACGACGCCGCAGCCAAAAACCTTCCCTCCGTCGAACTGCCTGCGGGCATCTTCCTCATGCGCGCCCCGCTCTACCTGCGCTCAAACCTCGCCATCCACGGCAACAACACCACCCTCCGCAAACAGCCCAGCGTCCGCTCCAAAATCCTCGATCACCTGGGCTACGGGCTCTATGAATTCCGCGTCGCCGAACCCCATCTCTTTGAAATCGGCATGGCGGCCCACCTCGTCGATAACCGCGCCGTCGGCTTCTACACCACCGTCGGCCGCATCGTCGATCGCGTCGGCGACGCCTTCATCCTCGACACCCCCTGCAAGCACGATTACACCCCAGGCGAAAACGGCTATGCCGTCAACGCCCACTCACTCGTCGAAGCCGGATGGGTCACCGACGCGCAAATCTCCAACGTCATCCTCGACGGCAACATCGAAAACGAACCCTACCGCATCAACGGCTGCCGCGCCGGCGGCGTCTTCCTCATCGGTTGCGACCGCGTGCGCCTGGCCGACCTCGACGTCCACCACTTCCACGGTGACGGCATCAGCTTCCAGCAGTGCACCGACATCAAAGTCGAAAACTGCTCCATCCACCACAACGCCGGCGGCGGGCTCCACCCCGGCTCAGGCTCCGTTCGCTACTGGCTCCTCAACAACCAGATCAACAACAACGGCGCAGACGGCATCTTCTACTGCCTGCGCACCACCCACTCCATCGTCGTCGGCAACACCATCTCCAACAATCAAGGCGTCGGCGTCTCCGTCGGCGAACGCGACACCGATCACCACCTCGAAAACAACACCATCTCCTCCAACAACGCAGGCGGCGTCGTCTTCCGGAACATCGTCAAGTCAGGCGGCAACCGCGTCACCCTCAAGCACAACCAGATCAGCCACCAAACCGGCCCCGCCATCCTCGTCCCCGAAGAAATCACCGACATCTGGATCGAGTCCAACAACATCCAGTGCCCCGCCGAAGCCCTCCATGTCAAACCCAACGCCGGCCGCGTCGCTTTCCTGGATAACACCGTCAACGCCAAGCCCCAATCCGCCGCTAATCTCACCGGAACCGCCCTCACCGAACGCGCCCAGGCCATGGCCCACCCCTGGCCCAAAGTCGGCACCGACCCCGTCACCCGCGCCCACGTCCTTCACCTGGGCCGCAAAATCCAGGGCCTCTAAACTCTTGACGCGGGACTCAGGACACGGGATTTACCTGCCCCCCTACTCCCCCACAATCTTCAGCACATACCCCGACTCCGCTCCACCGTCGTCATACTCATTGGGCGCCGTCTGGTTATTCACCCGCACCACATCGGCCGGTTTGGGCAGCCCCGTCTGCCGTATGTAGGTCCCAATCTGCTTTGCCGCAGCGAAACCATTCAAGCCTTCCACGGAAAGATCCACCCGTTTCAATGACACATTGCTCAAAATCCCCGCCGCCACACGTGAATTCCGGAAATTGACCCCATCCCACGTCACCGTGAAGCTGGCCAGGGTGGCGAGCGTTGCTGTTTTTCCCGTGCCGTAGACGGTGAACTGGCTCACTGCATCCGGCAAAGCATCCAGCGGAACATCCGGCGAAACGCCTACACGCACGACACTCTCATCCATCGCACCAATCGTGAAGGACCCGGCATTTCCGTTCACCTCGACCAATGAGTGAGTCATCACCCCCGTAATGCGCACCGAGCCCAGCGCCGGCGCCCCTGCCGCCACACCTTCCCCGCTGGCATACACGATGGCGTAGAAGTCGCCAGACATGGCGGGTTTCGTTACCACGCCGTTGCTCATTACTTGCAACTGCCCCGTGATCGCCACCGATGCGATCTTTCGCGCCATGATCTTCCCCTGGTCCCATGTGATTGACGACACCGTCCCGATCATCCCCTCCGGCGCCGCCAGCACTGTGCGCCGGGTCCGCCCCTTGCTTGCGAAGGAGACCAGATCGCTTCCGGTAATGATTTCCACGGTGTCGGCAGCTCCGACATTCACCGCACCGATCTTCCCCTCAATGCGCATCGCAACATGCACCGCCGCCCCGGCTATGGTCAGCGAACCAAGGTTCCCCAGGTTAGCGCTACCAGATTCGATCGCGAGGCCAAAGTGCAAAAGCGACCCGGCGGTGATAGTCGCCACGCCGCCGCGGATCGCCCAGATCGGAGTTTCTGTTTCTTCAGGGCCGGTCAAAAGGCCCTTGATGGAAACCGGACCCAGCGATATCTGCCCTGCCTTGTCGATCGCGCCGGCAACCCGCACCATGGCGCTGAAATCACCCGCATCAAACGGCGTGGTGACCACACCGTTGGTCAAAACCTGTGCCTGTCCCCGCGTCGTCAGCGAGCTCACTTTGGCTGCACCGATCAGCCCGCCCGTCCAGCTCGCCGCACTGATCGCCCCGATGATTCCGTAAACCTCAATGGACGTCTCCGTCACCGCACCCTTGCTGGTAAATGAACTCACATCACCGCCAAAGTTCAGTGAGCTCTGATTCATCCAACCAAACGTCAACGGTCCTGTCTTGCCCTCCACCGACCAGGTAGCCTCATTGAGCCCTCCTGCAATCGTAACCGTCCCAAGCAGCGTCGTCCCCTCATTAAATAAGCCGCGGATCACCCAAATCCCACCGGTGAAGTCTCCCGTAATGCCTGCAGCCTTCGCAGTCGCCAGTTGCCCCCGCGTGGTGATCGAAGCGATCTTACGGGCCCAAATACCGCCGCCCAGCCAGTTCGCGCTGCTGACCGCGCCGATCTTTCGATCGCTGGTCAGATTTACCGACTCAACTTGCCCCTTGACCGTAAACGATGCGATGTCTCCCTCGGCGTAAAGCACGCTTTGCATTGCCGCGCCAAACGATAAGGCACCCATGTTGTTGTAGGCGTGCAGTTCGCTGTTGCTCAAGGTTCCATCCATCGTGAAAGCCCCCAGATTCTGTGCCAGCAGTTTCAATTGATCCGCTGCGCCCTTGATGGTGACCGCACCGATCTTTCGATCGCTGGAAAGCTCTACCGATTCAACTAACCCCTTGACCGCAAACGATGCGATGTCGCCGTCGGCGTAAAGCGAGCTTTGCGTTGCCCCGCCAAACGATAAGGCTCCGATGTTGTGGTGGGCACGCAGTTCGCTGTTGCTCAGGGTTCCACCCACGGTGAAGGCCCCCAGACTCTCTGCCGACAGTTTCAATTGATCCGCTGCGCCCTTGATGGTGGCCGCGCCGAAGTTTCCGCCGACGGAAATCTGGCTTTGTATGATCGCCCCAAACGACAATGCACCCGTGTTGCCGTAGGCATTTAGCGTGCTGTTGCTTAAGCTCCCGCCGACCGTGACGGCCCCCAGATTTTCCACGCTTGGCAGCTTTAATTGATCCGCATCACCCTTGATGCTGATGGATGCAATGTCTCCAATGGTGTCCACAGCCAGGTTAGTGGCGTTGCCGCCGATGGTCAGGGAGCCAAATCCCGCGTGAGCCCTCCAGGTGCCGGAGGCATCGCCCTTCACCACCGCCGAGTTGAGCTTGTGTGCGCCCAAATCCCAACTGCCGTCGCTATGCCCGGCGATGCTGATCAAAGCCGCCACCGGCACAGGTACTGCTTCGTCCTCAAACCGCCACAAGTTGATATCGGCTTCCATATCGCCGCTAAAACCGGCGGCCAGCTTGGTCCCCGCCTTCCCCGTCAGAGTGAACGTCCCCAGCGAATAGGCGGAAAACTTATCTGCGCCATCAACATCGTCCAGCCACTCAAGCGCCTTAAAGGAAGTCACGGCACCATAGACCGAGATTGAAACATCCGCCAGCCGGCCAAACACCAGAACGGATTTATCGGTCGTTTCTCCCCCCACCTGGATGATCTGCTGACCGCTTCCAATCACATCATTGAGTGTGAGTGACCTGATCTCCTGAAAACTCGTTATATCCCCCAGCAAATTAAGCTTTGTGCCCAGCAAAGAGCCCAGCGGACTCTGAATATTGATCGAGCCCACCGTGGTCGTATCGACCAGCGATCCTGCTCCCTTGGTCACCGTTATCGTGAAGGAAGAAGCCAGCGTGGTTTCCGTCAGCACATAACCCGCCGCATCCGCCTTGGCTGCGTCTTCCCGTTGCAGCATCAATGTGCCCGGGCCAGTCAATGCAAGTGTCACTTTATTTCCGCTGGCATCGATGTACGACCGCTGCGCCACCGGCGTTTGAGCGGTGATGACCGTCTCGGCATAAGGATTGGGTTCCACCGGGATCGACGTATCCGCTGCCTCTGTGGCAATGCTGGACAGCACCCGGCGCTCTTCCAGCGCCTCAAAGACCGCACATCGGCTCGATTGCCCGAAATATTTGGAACCAAGCGTATTCTTAAGACGCACCCGGCCACCGGATCTATTTTTCATAAGTCGCATTCATGGGAAAGTTCAAATGTTTATCGCATGCGGGCTTGATAACTAGCCCTTTCAAGACATGAGCCAAGCCATTTTATCAAGCCTCCGCCTCTATCTCACGCCGCAAAGTCGCACGCAAATAATTCACGCCATTGGGAACTTCCTCACGCCCCTCACGTCTACCCTCCTGTCTGTCTTTTTGTCATGACAATCCGTTACGATAAATCGACCTCTTACCGGAAGGGTTCCAATGCGCATCACTCATCTCTCGAAAATCGCCGCCGCGCTTTTGGCCACCATTGGCGTCGCACCCGCATTCGCCCAGGAAACTCCTAAAGTCGTCCCCCAGGCCGCCTCCGCCCTCCCCAACGGCGCTTATTCCCTCGAACAGTTCGGCCCCGTCAACTCCACCGCCGCAGCCAAAGCCACCTTCAAAAAAGCCGAAGACGCCATCCTCGCAGCCGGCGGCGGCGTCCTCATCATCCCCGCCAACACCGATCCCAATTTCACAGCCACTCAGACCGTTCAGCACCAGCTCCGCACCCCCGAAGCTCCCGCCCTCACCAAATCCTGGAAGCTCGGCCCCGGCATCACCGTCATCGACCTGCGCAAAATGGGCTCCGTCACCACACCCATGGCCCGCGGCTTCACCATCAACCGCACGCTCCAGCTCCCCGTCGGCGAATCGCTCCCCCACTGGGACATCGACCCGATGATCTCCATCAAAAACACCATCCTCCGCGGCTCCACCAGCTACCGCGACTGGCTCCAGGAAGACATCCCAGGCGGCAAAGACCAGAAGTTCTACGTCGCCACCATCCGCGGCGTCTTCCCCGGTGAATTCCTCAACTCCGGAGACTACGGCACCGTCGAACGCCTCTGCGTCAAATCCCTCGGCTACGACAAGGCCAAGCAGATGTGGTATTTCATCGCCGACTGCGAAAAGCCCATGCACAAAGGCGCGATGATCCACAACAAGAATCACACCAACATCCTCCGGATGGACACCTACTCCCACAACGAAAACCAGACCTTCGACCTCATGCTCTGGCGTCACAACTACTCCCAGGGCGATAACTACCTCATCGACGCCCGCTTTAAATACATGGGCGACATCCACTCCACCTCCGGCGATGAAAACGGCGCCCTCTTCGCAGGCTTCATCGAAAGCCATGTCGACCCCTTCGAAGGCAAGGTTGAGTCCTTTAACCCCGCCGACGGCCGCCTGATCTACGACGGCAACGCCAAGGCCAACAACACCCTCGGCTCCGGCCGCCCCATCATCAACCTCAACCCCAAAAAGGCCGTAACCACCGGCACCGTCCGCATCGTCCGTCCCGCCGACTGGTGGAACGCCGAGGCAGACCCCGCGCTTTGCGGCGTCTACCAGGGCAAAACCTACCCCACCACCATCGATAAGGACAAAATCGGCGCATCCGTTCTTCACATGGGCGGGCTCATGCGCCTCTCCAAAGACGCCCCCGTCGACAACAAATACGCCGGCTGGTATTTCGCCGTTACCGATGCCGGAGAAAAAATCCCCAAGTCCGGCCAGCTCCGCTGGTACCTCATCGACTCCATCACCGTGAACCCCGACGGCACCAAAGACCTGAAAATCATCCGCCACTGGTGGGGTGCAAAGGTCGCCAAATCCGTCACGCTTTATAAAGAATCCAACTACACCACAGACGCCAACGACAAGCCCCTCACCTACGTCATCGCCCCGGGTGTAAACGCCTACGACGTCGCCGACGGCGTCAAGGATTCCCCCAGCTTCGACCGCTCCATCAAGCTCTCTCCCTCAGCAGTCGCCGGCACAACAAACGACTTTGAAAAAGGCGATCCCATCGTTCAGGCCGTCGGGCCAGACCCTTTCCGTCCCATCTCCTTTAAGTCATGGCTTTTTGAAAACGTCCCCGGCGCTTTCCCCGGCGCAGTCATGGACATCCGCAACCTCAGCCCCATCCAGAAATTCGCGGTCATGAAAATCGGCTCCGGGGCCGGCGCCACCTACGCCGAAAATGCCAAGCGTCAGTACGACCAGAAGTCTGCTTTCGACACCATCATGGATGTCGAAGCCACTTCGCAGATCGGTTTCCTCTTCCGCGCCGATGTGAAAAAAGGGTTCCATTTCATGCAACCCTCCACTGAAGCGGCGATCAGTTGGAACTATGCAGACTTCAAGGAAGCCAACCTCACCGTCGGACGTGAGTCGGGCGTGATGAAGCTCCAGGCCACAGGCCTCCAGGTTGCCGCGCCCGTCACCCAGGTCACCGGCCTCTCCGGCGACGCCACCCAATCCACCAATCTCCGCGGCAAGAACATCCCGGTTCCTTCAGGCCAAACCAAGCTTACCGTCAAGTTCCCCAAGCCTGAGGCCAATGCCGACTACGCCATCTTCATCGAAACCACTTGGATCACCCCCCGGGCCATCACCGGGCAAACCCCCGAGGGCTTCACCGTGGAATTCGAGAAGGCCCCCGCCAAGGAAGCCAGGCTCCATTGGCTGCTGGTCCGCTGATCCTCACCCCGCTCCCGGCCTGCTTTTTCCCGGTTCCCCACCCTCATCCCAGCCGCCGCTCACGCCTCTTGCTCCAATTTATTGTCATGACATAATGTCGTTTCAGTTCCACCCTTCTGATTCCAGGAATCACTCAATGCCCACCCTCCGGCTCTCACATGTTGCTTTAGCCCTCATCGCCGCATTCGTCAGCCCAGCCGCTTTTGCGCAGACCACACCTGCGGAAAAACCCAAGCCCGCTCCCGCAACCCCCATTGTTGCCGCCCCCGCCTCCAGCAGCCTCCCGCAAGGCGCGTATAACCTCGAACAGTTCGGCCCCGTCAACACCCCAGACGCCGCCCAGACCACTTTCAAGAAAGCCGAAGACGCCATCCTCGCCGCCGGTGGCGGTGTCCTCATCATCCCCGCCAATGCCGCCGCTTCCTGGGCCACCCCCCAGCCCGTTCAAAACCAGCTCCGCTTTCCTGATCCTCCGGCCCCCGCCTCCAAATCCTGGCGCGTCGGCCCCGGCATCACCGTCGTCGACCTGCGCAAAATGGGCTCCCTCACCCTACCCATGGCCCGCGGCTTCACCCTCAACCGCACCTTGAATCTCCCCTACGGCCAAAGCCTCCCGCACTGGGACTACCAGCCCATGATCTGGATGAACAACACCATCCTCCGTGGCTCCAACAGCTATCGCGATTGGCTCCAGGAAGCCGTCCCAGGCGGCAAAGACCAGAAGTTCTACGTCGCCACCATCCGCGGCCTCTTCCCAGGCGAATTCCTCAACTCCGGCGACTACACCGTCGAACGCCTCTATGTGAAGTCCCTCGGCTTCGATCAAGCCAAAAAGATGTGGTACTTCGTCGCCGACACCAACGGCCCCGTCTCCAAGGGCGCCCTGCTCCACAACAAAAACCACGTCAACCTTGTCCGCATGGACACCTATTCCCACAACGAAAACCAGACCTTCGACTTCATGCTCTGGCGTCACAACTACTCCCAGGGCGACACCTACCTCGTCGACGTCAAATTCAAATACATGTCCGACGTCCACTCCACCTCCGGCGATGAAAACGGCGTCATCTACGCAGGCTTCATCGAAAGCGACACCAATCCCTTCACCGGCGTCGTCAACACCTGGAACCCCCAGACCCAGGAACTCACTTTCGGTAACGGCAAGCTCACCAACACCCTGGGCTCCGGCCGCCCCATCATCAACCTCAACCCCAAAAAGGCCGTCACAGCGGGCAAGGTCCGCATCGTCCGACCTTCTGAATGGTGGGACGTGGAAGCCGACCCCGCAGGCAACGGCGTCTACAAGGGCGAAACCTACCCCTCCACCATTGCCCCAGACAAAATCGGAATCAAGGTCCTGCGCATGGGCGGGCTCATCCAGCTCAGCAAAGACTCGCCCGTTTCCCAGGATCACATCGGCTGGTACTTCGGCGTTACCGAAGAATCCGAGCTGGTTCCCTCCTCCAAGCAGATCCGCTGGTACCTGATCGACTCTGTCACCGAAAAACCCGATGGCACCAAGGACATCCGGATCATCCGCCACTGGTGGGGCGCAAAATCCGCCGGCTCCCCCACGCTCTACAAAGAGTCCAACTACACCACCGACACCAATGACAAGCCCCTCTCCTACATCGTTGCTCCCGGCGCCAATGCCTACGACGTCTCCGAAGCCGTTAAAGACCCCAAGTCCCTGATCCGCATCGCCCCTGGCCCCTCCAACGGCACCGCCGCCGACTTTGAAAAGGGCGACCCCATCGTCCAGGCCATCGGGCCAGACCCCTTCCGTCCCATCACCATGCGCTCATGGCTCTTTGAAGCCGTCCCCGGCGCGTTCCCCGCGCCCATGATGGACTTCCGCAACATGAGCTATATCCAGCGTCAAAGCATCTTCACCGTCGGCGGCGGCACAGCCAAAATGGCCGAAATCGACAAGCGTTACGATCAGAAAGCGCCCTGGAAAAACTATTTCGTCTTCGACTCCGCTTCCGAAAAAGGCATCGCCTTCAATGCAGACGTCAAAAAGGGCATCGTCTTCGCCCAACCGGGCATTGAGTCGCCCATCGTCTGGAACTATGAAAAGCACAAGGAGGCCTCCATCGCCGTCACCCGCGACACCGGCGTGATGAAGCTCCAGGCCAATGGGCTTGAAGTCGGCACCAGCGTCTCCAAAGTCGCAGGCATCTCCGGCTCTGCGGCCCCTGCCAACAACCTTCGCGGCGTCAACGTCGCCGTCCCCTCCGGTCAGACCAAAATCACCGTCAAGTTCCCCAAAGCCGAACCCGACGCGGAGTTCGCAGTCTTCATTGAAACGACCTGGATCACAGGCCGTGCCATCACCGAGCAAACCCCTGAAGGATTCACCGTTGAGTTTGAAAAAGCCCCGGCCAAGGACGCCAGACTCCACTGGCTCCTGGTCCGGTAATCCAGCCCCCCGATCGGGATGGCGCAGCACGGGTCGCAACCCCCGTGCTGTGTCTCATTGGGCCGTCGTCTATACGTTTCAACCTCCAAGTTAGGATGGCCCCACCTCTCTTGCATTCGGGATTCAAACCCAGCTCTCAAGACTTCCCCCCGGACCCGCTTCATGAAACGCCGCACCACACCACTACTCCTTATGGCGCTCCTTGGCGCACTGGCCCCATCAAAACCAGCCAGCGCGCAAAGCGCCCGCATCCCCGTCAAAACCCTTGACCTGCCCGCGCTCAAGGCCATCCCAGGCGGCTACGTCTTGTCTCAATTTGGTCCCATTGATACCCCTGAAAATGCGGCCAAGGCCTTTGCCTCCGCCGAAGCCGCCATCCTCGCCGCAGGCGGCGGCGTGCTTCTCATCCCCATCACCGCCGCCCCTGGCTGGCGTCCCCTCTCCACGCTCCAAAACCAGATCCGCATCCCCGAGCCCCCCGCCCCGGCCAGCAAAACCTGGCGCGCTGGCCCCGGCTACACCATCATCGACCTGCGCCACCCCGAAATCCTTCCGCCAAGCTCCACCGGCCTCATGATCAAGCGCCAGCTCAAGATCGCCGACGGCCAATCCCTCCCTCATTGGACGCACGATTCTCTCCTCTTCGCCCGGCAATCCCTCCTGCGAGGCGGTTCCTCCTACCAGGGCTCGACCCCCACCGGCGCTGCAAAAGGCTCCAATCTCAAGCTCCCCGTATCCAGCGTCCAAGGCCTCTTCCCCGGCCAGACCCTCTACACCACCCGCGATGCCACCGGCCCCAGCGCCACAGTTGAATCCATCGATTACGACACCCAGACCAGGTCTTGGTTCGCCACCGTCGATACCACCGGCATCATCCCCAAAGACGCCCCCCTCTACGCCTCCTCCAACGCCGCCATGGTGCACGGCGAGACCTGGTCCCACAATGAAAACCAGACCTTCGACATGATGCTCTGGCGGCATAACTTTTCCCAGGGCACCAACGAGCTCGTTAAAACCCGCTTCCACTACATGGGCGATAATCAGCCACACGCCATCGATGGTGGCTCTGTTCTCATGAACGCCCGGTCCATCTCCGACGTCCGGCCCTTCACCGGCAAAGCCGAATCATTCGACGCCGCTTCTCACACCCTCGTCTTTTCCTCAGATGCAGACAATGCCGACACCCTCGGCTCCGGCCGCCCCATCATCAACCTCAACCCCGAAAAGTGCATCACCGCGGGCTCCATCTTCATCATGAACCCAGGCGGCGCAATCCTCAATTGGGGCGGCTCCGTCCGCTTCACCTCCGATGCTCCCATCACCCCTGCCAACATCGGGGACTACATCGCCATCTCCGAACCCTCCGAAGCCATCCCCGGCTCAAACGGTGCTCTCCGCTGGTACCTCATCAGCGCCGTTGACCCCCAGGCACGCACCCTCAGCGTCATCCGCCACTGGTGGGGCGCCAAGCCCAACGCCGGCATCAGCCGGCTCTACAAGGCCTCTAACTTCACCAGCGATCCTGAAAAGCCCACGCTTCTCAAATATATCATCGCTCCCGGCAATAACGTCTACGACGCCAGCGATGCAGTCACTGGCCCCGGCGCCGGCCCCAATGCCTCCAAACGCACGCTGCGCCTGGCCCCCGGTCCCGCCAACGGCACACCCAGGGACTTCGCCGCTGGCGATCCCATCGCCCAGGCCGTCGGCCCGGACCCCTTTGTCCCCATCAGCCTAAGGTCGTGGATTTTTGAAGACGTTCCCGCGGCCTTCCCTTCGCCGGTTCTGGACATCCGCAACTATTCCCAAATCGCCCGCTATGCAGCCCTTCGCGCCGGCAATTTCGACATCGCCACCAGAGGCCAGGCGTTTAAGGGCCCCAACATCGCCTTTAACACGCTCATCGAAATTCAAGTCGCAGTGAAAAACGGCATCCTTTTCAAGGGCGATGTCCCCTCTGGCGGCATTCGCTTCGATAACCCCGCAGCCGCTGGCCGCTCAAGCATCTTCACCTGGAAGGCCTACACATCCAAAGGTCTCGACGGCAAACCCAGAGAGTCCAACGTTTCCGTCGGCACCCATGCCGCAGGTCAGCTAGTCGTCAACGCCAACACAGACTTTAACGACCAGAGCATCCTCTTGAACGGCCAGCTCAGCCAGCCCTCCAAAACGCTTCCCACTGGCGACTTCCGCAAAATCGGCCTCCCCGTGCCCAAGGGCCAGACCACCCTCGCCGTCGAGACCCAAACCCTAACTAACGGCACGCAGATCCTCGTCACTCCCTCCTGGATGACCTCCTGGGTCATCACCTCTCACGGCAAAACTTCCGGCTTCACCGTTGAGTTCGACCGGCCTGCCCCAGACAACGCCACGCTCAGTTGGATGATCACCAACTAACCCCGTATTCCCGGTTCCCACTTTTGAAGGTTCATGACATGCAGACTCAGATGAATCAAAGCACACGCCCCTTCCGCTCGGTTCTCCTCTCTTGCGCCGCGGCACTTGTGCTGTCCAGCGCCATCCCCGCTTTCGCCCAGCCCGCTCCCCCGCCGCCCGTGTTTAAATCCAAACCCTCCGCGCCGGACAAAGCCGCCCCGGCGCCCGCCGCCCAGGTCGCCCCGCAATCCATGGCGGGCATCGCCCTCCCCGAAGGCCTCTACGTCCTGGAGCAGTTCGGCCCCGTCAAAACCGCCCAGGAATGCCAGGAAACCTACGCCCTCGCCCAGGACGCCATCCTCTCCTCCGGAGGCGGCACCCTCATCATCACCAAGCAGGCCAACCCCGGCTTCATCCCTCAAACCCCGCGTCAGGACCAGATCCGCGTCCCCGCGGCCCCCGCGCCTGCCAAAAACTGGTACGCCGGCCCCGGCATCACCCTGGTCGATCTGCGCAACGCAGGCGCCATCATGCCCCCCATGACCTCCGGCCTCCGGTTCCAGCGCCAGCTCCTTCTCCCCGAAGGCCAGTCGCTTCCCCACTGGAACTACCAGCCCATGTTCTGGCTCAACAACACCATCCTCCGCGGCTCCAACAGCTACCGTGACTGGGTCCAGCTCGACGCCCCAGGCGGCCCCGACACCAAAATCTACGTCGCCACCATCCGCGGCATCTTCCCCGGCGAATTCCTCAATCTTGAAGCTGGCCGCGTCGAACGCCTCTACGTCAAATCCCTCGGCTTCGACTCTGAAAAGAAGCTCTGGTACTTCCTCTGCGACACTGAAGGCCCCATCAAAAAAGGCAACATCCTCTCCAACAAAAACCACGTCAACCTCGTCCGCATGGACACCTACTCCCACAACGAGAACCAGACCTTCGACCTCATGATCTGGCGTCACAACTACTCCCAGGGCGACAACTACCTCCTCGACGCCCGATTCAATTACATGGGCGACGTCCATTCCACCGCGGGCGACGAAAACGGCGTCATCTACGCGGGCTTCATCGAAAGCGACACCAACCCCTTCATCGGCAAGGTGGACTCCTTCGACGCCAAAACCAACACCCTCATCTACGCATCCGGCGCAAGCGCCGCCAACACCCTCGGCTCCGGCCGGCCCATCATCAATCTCAGTCCAACCAAATCCATCAAGCAGGGCTCCGTGCGCATCGTCCGTCCTGCCAGTTGGTGGGATGATCAGGCCCCCACCTCCGAAAACGGCGTCTATCAAGGCAAAACCTACCCCACCACCGTCGGCCCGAACTCCATCGGCATGACGTCTCTTCAGATGGGCGGGCTCATCCGCGCTTCCGCCGACGCCCCCATCTCCACCAACCACGCCGGCTGGTACTTCGCCGTTGCCGAGCCCGGCGAAGCCATCCCCGACTCTGGCCAGCTCCGCTGGTACCTCATCCACAGCGTCACCATCAACGCCGACGGCACCAAGGACATCAAGATCGTCCGCCACTGGTGGGGTGCAAAGCCCGCGGGCTCCCCCACGCTCTACAAAGACGCCAACTACACCACCGATACGAACGATAAACCGCTCAAGTACATCATCGCCCCCGGTGCAAACGCGTATGACGTCTCCGAAGGCGTGGTGAATGTCCCTGCGGGTTACTCGTCCACCAAGCGCACCCTCAAGCTCTCCCCGGCGCCCTTCACCGGCACCCCGAATGACTTTGAAAAGGGTGACCCCATCGTCCAGGCCGTCGGGCCAGACCCCTTCCGCCCCATCACCCTGCGCTCATGGCTCTTTGAATCCGTCCCCGGCGCCTTCCCTGCCCCGGTCATCGACATCGCAAACCACGGGCACATCACCCGCTCCACCGTCATGACCGTTGCAGGCGGCCCCGCCACCTTCGCCGACGCCATCAAGCGCTACGACGGCAAGCCGGCCTGGGAAAACATTTTCGTCTTCGATACCGCAGCCAACAACGGCATCGTCTTCCGCGGCGACGTCACCAGCGGCATGGTCTTCTACCAGCCCACCACCCAGACCCCCATCGTCTGGAAATACGGCAAGGAAAAGGAAGCCAAGCTTTCCGTCAACCGTGACACCGGCGTCTTCAACATCGAAGGCACCGGCCTCCAGATCAACGGCGGCGCCTTCAACGTCGCCGGCCTCTCCGGCTCTCAAACTCCTTCCCGCAACTTCCGCGGCGTCGCCATCCTCGTTCCCTCAGGCCAAACCAAGCTTGTCGTCAAATTCCCCCGGCCTGAGCCCGACGCCAAGTACGCCGTGTTTCTGGAACTCTCCTGGCTCACCGTCCGGGCGATCACCGAGCAAACCCCCGAAGGCTTCACGGTTGAATTTGAAAAAGCCCCCGCAAAGGATGCCCAGCTCCACTGGATGTTGGTGCGCTGAAAACCAATCCAATCCGACCGCGCAGTACATCCACAAGCCTCCCAACCTCCTAAACTCAAAGAAACAACCCCAGACCTATTCGCCCTGGGGTTGCTCTCTAATGGTATTTTTCAGGTCGTGAAGCCGATCTCAGGCCTTGCCTGCTGCGGCCTTGCTTCGCAGAACCCGGAGGCTCACCGGCAGTTCAAAGTGCATGTCTTCTTCCACGACGTGCTCTTCTTCGATCGTCCCGCCGAACCGGGCAGTCAGATCGTCAAGGATTTCCTTCACAAGGTGCTCCGGCGCCGATGCGCCAGCGGTCACCAGCACAGTGTCCACGCCTTTGAACCATTCGTGATTGATTTCGGTCACGTCGTCCACCAGATAGGCGTTGGTCCCGTCGTTCTTGGAGATTTCCGTCAAACGCACGGAGTTGGAGCTGTTCTTGCTCCCCACCACCAGCACCAGGTCTGCATCCTTGGCCAAGTGGCGCACCGCTGTTTGCCGGTTGGTCGTTGCGTAGCAGATATCGCTCGACGGCGGAGCCTTGATGTTCGGATAGCGCTTGATGATCGCATTGATGATCACCGTCGCATCGTCCATGCTCAGCGTCGTCTGGGTCAGGTAAACCATCTTTTCAGACCCATCGAACGACAGTTCCTGCACATCCTCGGGGGATTCCACAATCGTGATCGCATTGGGCGCCTCGCCCACCGTACCAACCACTTCATCATGCCCCGCATGGCCCACCAGCAGAATCTTGTAGCCCTGCTTGGCGTACCGGATGGCTTCCATATGTACTTTCGTCACCAGCGGGCAGGTCGCATCGATCATCGTGCACCCACGTCCCTTGGCCGCGGCGCGCACTTCGGGGCTCACCCCATGCGCGCTGAACACCACCGTCGAGTTGGCCGGCACTTCATCGATTGAGTCGACGAACACCACGCCCTTCTTAATGAAATTCTCCACCACGTGCCGGTTATGGACGATCTCGTGATAAACGTAAATCGGCGTCCCTACAAGCTTTAAAGCCTCGTCCACGCATTGAATGGCCATGTTCACGCCGGCACAGAATCCGCGAGGGTTGGCAAGAAGAATCCGCATGTCGTTCGCTGCTCCAAAGGCTTGTGTCAAAACGCACCGGATATTCTACACGCTTTGGCCTTTTTCGGCTTGACAATCTTCATCGCTCAAGCGTGCTGGGTGTGTAACTCGACTCATTCCAGGCTCTTGATCTTCGCTTCCACCTGAGCGCGCTGCTCAGGCGTGTACACCCGCGTTTCATCCAGGTAACCCATCTCTGAAAGCCTCAGGCTTGCCTCCAGGGCCGCTTTGGCGCCGGCCTTGTCTCCCTGCGCTTCGCACAACCGGGCCATGTCTTCCTGAAGGTTCCGGTCGTAAGGCGAGCCTTCTACGGCGCGCTCCAGCAGCCGCCTGGCCTCAGCCAGCGCGGCAGCATCGCGCGTCACCTGAAACTGCGTAAACCGCAGGCGCGATTCCGACCGGGTCACCTGCGGGCCTTTGCGCACGCTTTCAGGCAAAATGCCCAGTGTCTTATCGGCAAATGCAAACCAGCTCGCCGCTGCGGCCTTGTCACCGGTTGACCCGACATACGCCGCTGCCTCGCTGGCCAGGTCGATCAGATTTCGCGCCGGTCTGGGGCCATTGGGATACGTCTCCACAGCTTTGGCCAAGGTTTCGATCCCCTTGCCAAAATCTTTGGGCAACTGCTTGGCGGCCTGCTCCAGCAGCTTTTGTTGCGCCATGATTGCCGTCCCTCGGGCCGCCATCCAGGTGCATGCCCCGGCCACCAGGACCACCGCAGCCAGCGCGCCCAGCCATGTCCCTGCATCGGTTTGGGTTTTCTCCCGATCGACAGCGTCATCGCTCCCCGCCAGCGCCACCACCAGCCACCCCAGCGCCACCGCGCCCGCAGTGCTGAATGTCATCTCGATCTGCCCCTGGAACAGCAATACCAGGCCTCCAAGTGCAAGCCCGCATGCTATTAACCTGCGATCCAACCACCCGTTTGTTGTCACCACGCCCACCACCACCGCCATGGCTCCCAGACCCACAAAAAGCAGCAGCAGGCTCTCCGGCAGCAACATGGGCTGCTGGAACCAATACACCGGCGCGAACACCCCAACGGCCAGCAACACGCCGATCCTCAGCCCACGCCGATCCAAACCCGGCGCGGGGGTCGTAACCTCGGTTTCCCCTAGCACCCGCTGCGCCCGTGCCACGCCGCGTATCGCCCACCCGGTAAGCAGCAGCGACCACGCCAAGCCTCCCGCGCCCAGCATGAGCGTGTAATCGATCCAATAGTTATGCGTGCTTGCAACCTCTTCAGGATTGATCGGCACCTTCACCCGCGGATAAGCAGACCTGAACCCTTCCTGCGATACGCCCGTCACCCATTTCTCGGCAGGCAATTCCGTCGCCAGCCTTCCGGCCCCCACCCAATACTGATACCGAAACAACAAGCTTCGCTCACCTTTGATCGTCTGAGGCGGCCCCACCACGGCTCCGCGCACAATCACCACGCCAAAACCGGCAATCAGCAGCAATACCGCCCCCGCGGGCACCACCCACGCCGGTCGCCGGGGCCAATACCGCACCACGCACCACGCGACGACGGCAAACCCCGCCACCCCCGCCATCGCCACCATGGATCCTTTGGAAAACGAAAACACCACGCATGCCAGCGCCCCCAAGGCAGCCAACGCCACCAGCCAGGCACGTCTGGCCCCGGCCTTCTTCCATACGCCGGCAGCCACCCCAGCTCCCACAAATGCCAATGCCGCCATCATCGATCCAAACACGTTTGAAAGCCCGTAAGAGCCGGTGGCCTCCATCTGTGACGCTCTGCGCACATAGGCCTGTGCCTGGGCCGAGTCCGGCGTCCATCCCCTGGCCTGAAAGATCTCCGCCATATGTTCGCGTAAAAAGGTCTGCCCGCTGGGGAAGTCCACCAACACGTACATTCCGGTTTTGAGCGCCACCATCAGGCACGCGCCCACCAGCGCCCCTGCCACCAGCGCGCGTTCCTTGCCGCGTTGGGCCAGGTGCCACACCGCCGCCGCGCCAAACGCGCCGGCCGCCCACCCCAGCGACCGCACAGCTTCATCTTCCTGCCCGCCCACGTAGAGCGCTGCCAGGCCCCCCAGGGCTGCCGGCCACAGCACCCACGCGCTGAGCTTTCCCCCTTTCATCCAGTGCGCAACCAGCCCGGCAAACGCAACCAGAATCACCCCCATGTTCATCACGATCCCGCAGATAGGTGTGATCTCGGTAATCTGCGTGCTCAGGCCCTGCACCCGGGGGTCGCCGCTCCAATACGGGTCGGGGGTCACCGGCACCAGCATCTGGAACACCACCGTCGCGGTAATCACCAGGGCACACAGCGCTCCCGGCCAATACCACGGCTCTCCCGCGCCTGGGGAGTCTCCCTTGAATCCGATTTCATTTTTAAATGTGTTCACGATTGTCTGACAGTCTAGTAAACTTCCCCCACCACAAACTCAGGTTCCCTTTATGCCCACTCGTAAATCTAAAATTCTCACGGTTGAACAAGCCGTCGCCCTCATCCCCTCAGGCGTCACCATTGCCACTTCCGGGTTCGTCGGCGCAACCCATCCCGAAGCCCTCACCAGCGCCCTTGAACAGCGCTTCATCAACACCCGCTCCCCGCAAAACCTCACCCTCATCTACGCCGCAGGCCAGGGTGACGGCAAAGACAAAGGCCTCAATCACCTCGCCCACGAAGGCCTCATCAAATGCGTCATCGGCGGGCATTGGTCGTTGGCGCCCAAAATGGGCAGGCTCGCCAACGAAAACAAAATCCAGGCCTACAACCTCCCCCAGGGCGTCATGTGCCAGCTCTTTCGTGAAATCGCCGCCGGCCGCCCCGGCGTCATCACCAAAGTCGGTCTCGACACCTGGATTGATCCAGACCTGCAAGGCGGACGGCTCAATTCCATCTCCCCTCCCGGCATCGTCGAGAAAATCTCCCTCGCCGGCGAAACCTACCTCTGGTACAAGTCCTTCCCCATCCATATCGCCCTCATCCGCGCCAGCTCCGCGGATGAAAATGGCAACCTCTGCATGGAAGAAGAAGTCCTCATCGGCGACATCCTTCCCCTTGCCCAGGCCGCACACAATCAAGGCGGCATCGTCATCGCCCAGGTTAAATCCATCTCTAAAACCCCCTTCCACCCCCACCGAGTCCGCGTCCCCGGCATCCTTGTCGACCACATCGTCGTTGCCGACCCTTCGCTGCACCAGATGACCTTCGCCTGCGACTTCAACGCCGATCTCGTCTCACCCCGCCCCATCGATCACGAATGTGAACCCGTCTCACCGCTCCCCAGCGACGAACGGCGCATCATCGCCGTCCGTGCGCTTGAGGAAGTCCCCACAGGCGGCATCGTCAACCTCGGCATCGGCATGCCCGAAGGCATCGCACGCATCGCCGCAGAACGAAACCGGCTTGATGACTTCACCCTCACCATCGAGTCCGGCCCCATCGGAGGCATGCCCATGGGCGGCCTCTCCTTTGGCGCCTCACGCTTCCCCCAGGCCATCATCGACCAACCCTCCCAGTTCGACTTCTACGATGGCCGCGGCCTCGACTTCTCCGCCCTTGGCGCTGCCCAGATCGACGCCCACGGCAACGTGAACGTCTCCAAGTTCGGCTCCCGCATCCCCGGCGTAGGCGGTTTCGTCAACATCACCCAATCCGCCCGCGCCCTTGCTTTCTGCGGCACCTTCACTGCGGGGGATCTCCAGGTTTCCATCGAAAACGGCAAGCTGAACATTGTTAAGGAAGGCCCGGTCAAAAAGTTTGTTTCCGCGGTCGAACAAATCAGCTTCTCCGGCAAACGCTCTCACACCTTGGGCCAGAAGGTCCTCTACATCACCGAACGCGCGGTCTTCCAACTCACCCCCGAAGGGCTGGAACTCATTGAAGTTGCCCCGGGTATCGATATCGACACGCACATCCTCGCTCAAATGGGCTTTAAACCCATCATCAAAAACCCCAGGCTCATGCCCGCGGAATGCTTTGCCTGAAACCAGCATGCGCATCAAAAAACCAAGCGCGACTTTGCCTCAGGCACCGTTATAATCAAACCTATATGAAGATTGCTCATAAGCCACTGACCACTGAAGAAGACGTTGCCATTCAAGTCAAATCATTGACTGAATTAGGTGAGCGGGTCTCTAAATCTCGCTCAGAAGCTATCGCATTATTGAAGCGCATCGGCTCTCGCTCTGTTCAGGATCTTTCCTCTAAAACGGTTTCAGGCAAACCCAGGCAAAAATCCGGCACAAGAAAAATCAAAGTCTCCGCGAAGCACTAAGGATCGGCCCGCATGTTTGCTAGGCTTCCGGCATTTATCCTTGGTTTTCACGGCTGTGACCATGATGTCGCTCAATCAGTGCTCGCAGGTGAATCAATACTCAAACCCAGTCAGAATACTTATGACTGGCTGGGGCATGGCATTTACTTCTGGGAACAGAACCCTCTTCGGGCATTTGAATTCGCTTTGGAAATGATGTCCGTCGGCGCCCGTAATGGCGGCCCCAAAATCCGAAAGCCTGCCGTGATCGGCGCTGTTATCGACTTGGGACATTGCCTCAATCTCCTTGATTCTGCTTTCCTGAAAACCGTTGCAAAAGCTCATGCGTCCGTCATCAAAGCGCATGCAAGCGCAGGTTCTGCCCCACCGCGCAATAAGCCGCTTCGCAATAGTGCGGACCTGATCTTCCGATATTTGGATTGTGAAGTTATCGAAATCATTCATGATGACCGCAAAGGCAAACCTGAACTGCCTCCCTTCGACACCGTCCGCGCCGTCTTCGTCGAAGGCAAACCCCTTTACGAAAACGCGGGCTTCCACGAGAAAAACCACATCCAGATCTGCGTCCGCAATCCGGCCTGCATCAAGGGCGTTTTCCGCGTGGATCAATCCCGCCTTATCCCTGAATAACCCCGAGTAACCCATGACCCAATTCGTCATCGTCCGCGCCAGGCGCACCCCGTTTGGCAAGCTCCTTGGCTCCCTGGCCACCTTCAGCGCCACAGACCTTGGCGTCGCAGCGGGCAGGGCCGCGCTCGACGGCATTGACCCCGCCCTTGTCGACCACGCAATCATCGGCAATGTGCTCTCCGCGGGTCTTGGTCAAAACATCGCCCGCCAGATCGCTCTGGGTGTGGGTTGCCCCATCACCACCACAGCCCTCTCCGTCAATCTCATGTGTGGCTCGGGCCTGCACGCCATCGCCCTGGCTTGCCAATCCATCGCCATCGGCGACGCCACCGCAGTCCTGGCAGGCGGCGCCGAATCCATGACCAACTCTCCCTACGTGCTCGAAAAAGCCCGTTCCGGCTACAAAATGGGCGATGGCGCCCTTGTTGATACCGTTCTGCGCGACGGCCTCACCGATGCCTTTGATAAACAGCACATGGGCACCGGCGCAGAAGCGCTCGCCGCCAAATTCAATCTCACCCGCCAGGCCCAGGACGCCTTCGCCGTCCAAAGCCAATCCCGCGCCGGCGCCGCTCAAACCGCAGGCCATTTCGCCGCCGAGATTACCCCCGTCGGCAAGCTCACTCAGGATGAACATCCCCGCCCTGACACCGTCATTGAAAAGCTTGCCACGCTCAAGCCCGCTTTCAGCCCCACCGGCACTGTCACCGCGGGCAACGCTTCCGGCGTTAACGACGGCGCAGCGCTCCTCCTGGTCACCACCGAGGCTCACGCCAAAACCCAAGGCTGGGCCCCCATGTGCCGTATCTCCGGTTGGGCGCTCTCAGGCTGCCAGCCCAAGCTCTTTGGCACCGGTCCCGTCGACGCCATCAACAAGCTCAGCCAGAAACTCGGCAAAGCCCCAAACTCTTTCGACACCATAGAGCTCAACGAAGCCTTTGCGGCGCAATCCCTCGCCTGCATCCAATCCCTCAATCTGGATACCGCCAAGGTCAACCCCCAAGGCGGCGCAATCGCCCTGGGCCACCCCATCGGCGCATCCGGCGCACGGCTGGCCACGCATATCGCCCACCACATCGCCTCAGGCCACTACTCCACCGCCCTGGCTTCACTCTGCATCGGCGGCGGAATGGGCATCGCCATGGCCTTTGAAAAGCCTTAACCACCCTCTAAACACAATCCACTCTGCAGGACATGCTTTCGTCCGCGAAAGCATGTCCTGCACCACACACGAGGATCCCTTCAGGCCGACAAACTTCCGCCTGCCTCCGACACCACATGCACCGCCATCTCAGGCACGATCAACTCCTGCGCATGGAGCATTAACCGCCCTTCTTCCTCCCCCGGCCCATACACCGGGTCATTCACCACCGGGTGGCCCAGGTGCGCCATCATCACCCGAATCTGGTGCAGAAAACCCGTCTCCAGGTCCACCTCCACCAGTGTCTTATCGCCCTTATGCCCAACCACTGAATAAACCATCGCGCATCTGCGCACATCGCTCGGCTTATAGTTGGCGCGCTTTTCTTCCGACACCACCTTCACGCGTGCCGGCTTGTGGGCCGCCACGGTCAGGTCCAGCTCCAGGCGCATGTTTCCTACGTCCGGCACCTTTCCGTGCACCAATGCCCGGTAAAGCTTTTGCGTCTGCCGGTTCTTAAACGCGTCGCGCAGACGCTCCCAGGTTTCCTGCTCATAGGCAAACAGCAGCACGCCGGATGTCTCCACATCCAACCGATGCACCACGCCGGAGCGCAGTCCGCCTTCCCCAATACCAACAATCTGCGGCTTGAGCATCACTACATGGTTCAGCGCTGTTCCCACCTCGCCATCCGTCAGCGGATGCACCCCCGCGCCTTCAGGCTTGTGCACGCCGATCCATCCCGGCCCTTCGCTCAGCACCTTCAGCCCGGGCAGTTCGCTTGCAACCGGCTTTAAATCAGCATCAGCTGTAAACCCGCGTAATTCCAGCTTATCCCCCTCCTCCAGCAATCGGCCTTTGTCTTTGGGCTTCATCACCCAGCCGGCCAGTGTCACACGTCCTTCTTCCAAAGCCCGCTTGGCTTGGCTGCGTGAAAGCCCGGCCAGGTCCACCAAAGCCAGGTCCAGCCTCAGGCCAACGAGCTTCCCGGAAACCGACCATTCATTTGATTTTGATTCCATTACGAACCTCTTCCCATCACACGAACTTCACCGCTGTCGAACACCTTCACACGTCCATCCACCAAAGCCTTAAGCCTCCCACTTTCATCCACACCGACAATTCTGCCTTGGATGTCGCCGTCACCCAGGTCCAGCACCACATCATCCTCCATCCACGCCATTCGTGCTTCGACGGCTTCTTTAAGCACCCCTTCAAAACCTCGCTCAGCCAGCACACGCAGCAGCCTCACCATCCCACGGGCGCAACGCATCACAAGAGCGGACACATCCAATTCCCGCCCCCCCGCTTCACGCAGCGTGGTGCCTGGAAACCTCAGATTTCCCGGCAAATCTGCTGCTTTCAAATTCACATTCACCCCCACCCCTGCGACCAGCACCCGCCCTCCCTCGCTGCCCCCCGCCACCAGTTCACAAAGCACCCCGCCTGTCTTTTTCCCATGAATCACCAGATCATTGGGCCATTTGATCCTTGCTTCCACACCGCGCACCCCAGCAAGCCCCAGCGCCCGGTTCACCCCGCGGCACGCCGCCAGCCCGACCACCAGCGGCGCCGCTATCATCCGCTCCAGCTCCGTCTCCCGCACAGGCACCCCCACACTGAACCATGCGCCCCCCATCGGCGAAGCCCAACTCCGCCCCGCGCGGCCGCGCCCGGCATCCTGCCGATCCGCCCGCACCAACACAACTTGCCCATCATGCGCCCGCGCCAACTCCGCCGCGTCGACATTCGTCGATCCGGTCACTTCCAAATGCCGCACCACCCAATCCTCGCGCATCACCATCTCTACCCTCGGGCAATTTCATGCAGCGTCACTGCCAGGCATTCCAAACCGCGAGGCGGCTCATTATTACTCGTCCCATCTCCAAATCCCGTCTTGCTGCGCATGTCCAACTCGATTGCCTTATCCAGCATCATCGCCGTCTTCCTGGGGTTGAGCTTCTTGAGCACCGCCCCAAGCAGAGGCGCCCGGTCGCCAAAAAAGCCAAGCTTCTGAACGATCTCAAAATCCCCCGCCCCGCGCGACTTCATCACCGCGCCCATGTGCAGCTTGCGCATCAGGTCCACCACGAAATAGCACACCAGCACCTTGGGCTGATCTGAAAGCCCAATCACCTCATGCAGCTTCTCCATAGCATTGGCCGGGCCGTCCACCAGTGCGCGCATGTACGCCTCCTGCACGGCCCATGCTTCCTCCTCACTGCTCTTGCCCACCATCCGCTCCACCAGATCCGGCGTCACCGGTTGGTCTTTCCCCGCAGCGGTCACCAGCTTCGCAAGCTCAGTATCCAACTGCATCAAATCCGTCCCCAACCGCGCCACCAGCGTTCCCGCTGCCCTGGGTTCAATCTTGCGCCCATGCACCTCCACCGCGCGCTCCTGCAGCCAGCTCATCGCGGTCGCTTCAGACACCGGTTCGCATTTGATGATGGCGCCATGCGCCTCAATGAGCGCATCCAGCTTTCCCGTATTCCATCTGTTTGTCCGAAAGATCAGCGTCGCATGGTCCACCGGATTTTGCGCGTAGCGCATCAGCGCCTCACGCTTGCTGCCTGATCCGCCCGACGCATCATCATCATCATCTGCGTCGCCTTCGCTTTCATCACCCGCGCGCTTGCCGGAGATGAACAGGTCCGCATCGTTCACCACCACCAGCTTGTACGTCTGCATCAGCGAATAGCTGCGCACCTCATCCAGCACGTCAGACAGGCTGGCCGTCTTGCCATCAAACGTAAACTGCTGCACTTCGCCATGGCGCGACTCCAACGCCTCTTTCAGCGCCTTGATCTTTAATTCCTTGAGGTACTGTTCCTCCCCGCACACAACACCCAGCCGGGTGCTGACGGGAAACACATCCACCTTGTTTGCGCGCTTGGCCATGCCACGATTGTAAGCCAATCCGACCGGCGGAGCCTCACCCTCCCAGTTCCATCGTCATCATGTTCCAGATATTGTGCGCCCAACCCAAAAGTGGCACCGGCGCGTAAGCATCCCCCGTGCGTTTCCCGTTACGCATGGAGTGCTCAATCCGCGCCAGCATGAACGCATATCGATCTCCGATGCGCGGCCGCTGATTCTTCTGCGCCAGCAGCGCCGACCACGGCACCGCCATCTCCACGCTGTACCCGGCCGGTTCATCAGGCCCATGTCTGCGCGCGCAGGTAATGAGCCCCGGCATATTCTCCGCAGGGTTCAAATCCGGCCCCCATTCCAGGATTTTTTTCGACTCAATCGCGTCATAAACACAGTTATCCGGGCCCACCACGATCTCCCAGTACCCTCGGTACCGGAGGTCTGGGCTGATGAATAATTCCGCGCTGTCCCCTGAATAAACCTTCTGGTCGCGCTCTTTTCCTGAACTCACAATGTAATCATCCTCACAGACAAAACCCACATACAGATAATCCGCATCCCAAAGCATTTTCCATGTGGTTTTAAGCGTCGAAGACTTCTCCAGATCATTGAACTTGTAGCTGTCTGTCCATGTCATGGCCTTTTCCCACGCAGGCTCGCCCAGGTCACCGTCCATCACCACCTTGGCCCCCACAGGCACGCGAGGCACCGTCACCACTGCCGGTAGCGGCCAGGTAAAGCCTGCTTCCCCGTAACGCACCGCTTCTTTGAAATTCTCGTATTCCCAAATCCGGCTTTCTGGAATGGGCGACTCCACATCCTCAATCAGCTTCATTCTTTCCGGATTGGGCTCGGTCCGAAGCTTGTTTACAAACTCCCGCCCCGGCGTCTCATTGGGCGTCTCAAGGAGTTTCTTCGCCCGCGCCACAAGGGCCAGCCGCTCTTGCCTGCTTGGCCCGGAATCAGTCTGCTTTGCCTTGGGCTTCACTGCCTTGGGCTCACTCTGCGCTGCCGCTGGTTGAGTCTGTGCCAGCGTCTGTGTTTGTGACTCTTCTTCCGGCATTCCCTGGCATCCTGCCAACCCGCCTGCAACCAACAACAACCCAGCGACAATGTGTTTCATACCCGTTCCACCATGCCCACGTGTAAAGACGACTCAACGATGCTACGATGGATCACCTATGGCAACCACTGAGCAAATTCTCAAAGCGGCCTCTGATCTTGGCAAACTCATCCAGCAGCACGCCTCCACACAACGCGTCGCTGAAGCCGGAACCAAGCTCCAGAAGGACACCGAAGCCCTCCGGCTCATCAACGACTTAAACCGCCTCATGAGCAAAATCTCTGAAAAAGAGATGACCGGCAAGCCCATTGAGCCCGCGGAAAAACAGCAGCTTCAAGCGCTTCAAAGCACGGTTTCGCGTAACGCCACCCTGCGCGAATACCAGCTCGCCCAGATGGACTACCTCGACATCATGCGCGCCGTGGACCAGGCCATGTCCGGCGAAGCCGATGAGGCCCCCGCAGGCGTCGCCCCGGCCCCTGCCGCCGCCCCCGCGGCATCAAAGATTGTTCTGTAATTCCCGGTCGCTAATTCCTGTTATCCCACCTGAATGCCCGCCCTTGCGCGGGCATTCTTTCATATTGGCCACGGGAGTCTAAAACCAGTACAACCTGATCCACGAACCCCAGATGCGCCCCCCGGCCTCACGCACCTGAGCGACCACTTTCCTCTCTGGATTGATCTCAAATGACCCACTACCAAGCCGTCTTCTTTGATTCCGGCAATACGCTCTACACCAAGCCTCCATTCCCCGATGCCCCACCGGACGCCCCCACGCCGCAATCCGTCTCAGCAGGCAGGCTCGACCGCCTCACCGCCGTCCTCTTCTCCTACAACGCCCGCATTGCCCAAAAAGAGCTGCTCCACGCGCTCACTGAATGCGAGAAAACCTGCCCCGCTCAGCACGGCCCCGCGTTCAACCACGACCACCTCATGGCAGCGGTTCTTAAATCCCTCAAAGTCAACCTCGGCCCAGAAGTCGTCGCCTGCCTCTCGCACGCCTACACCGGCCCACGCTACCGGCACTGGCTCTACCCCGGCACGCACGAAATGCTTCAAACCCTCACCTCGGCAGGGCTCTATCTCGGCGTGATTGCCAACACCGCCTGGCCGGGCCACTGCATGGATCGCGCCTTCGCCGGCGTAGGCCTCCTCCCCTTCTTTAACCTCCGGACCTACTCCAGCGACCTTGCGATCGAAAAGCCAGATCCGGCCATTTTCAAACACGCTCAACGCAATGCCGGCCTCACTGATCCTACCCGCATCCTCTACATCGGCGACAGTATTGAAAAAGACATCGTCGGCGCCCATGCCGCCGGCTGGCACGCAGCCCTTCGCGTATCCGCCCACGGCAACACCGCCAGCAAAGCAGAGCTGGAATTCACCATCTGGCGTGAACTCTTGAATTTCATCTTCAAGCCCTGACCTAAGGGATGCGCCAACAGTGCTTCAGAACAAACAAGGCACGGCGTATGCCGTGCCTTGTTACTAATCGGTCTTCCTACCGATAGTCGTTCATGCGAACGTAATCGGTTCCTCCACCAAGTGGAGCCCGATATTCGCACTCACGGTTCCACGCAAAAACCGCAATTCAGGGTCTTCTGCATCCACCAGCACCACGGTTCTGCCATTCCATTGGATTTCTTTGGAATGCGTGCCGGTCAAGGCAAACAGCCCGTGGGCAAAAACAACATTTGTGTTTGCTCCCAACACCAGGTTGCCGGCATAAATCCCGATGCCGTCAAAGGGATTGTTTGAGCCCGCTGGCGCTTGTGTTCCCAGGGTGATCATCCTCAGCCTGGTTTCTGCACCTGCCAATAGTGATTGCACCTGTGAATTAGTGTGGGCTTGCCCTGCGGGAGTAAGCAGCTCCTCCAACGCCTCCTGGCTGATTGAAATCTGGTTGCGGCTGTTGTTCACCACACTCGGGTCCGAGAACAGCAGCCCAATCGATTGGATATCGATGTTTCGAGTCTGGTTACCCAGTTTCGTTGAGTTCATTCCAATCTGAACCCAATATCGATCCGCTGAATCGACGGCCAGCCAGAACTTCTTGAACCCAGCGTTAACCACGCTGGTTACGTCGAAGGTGTCGCTGGAATAGTCCCAGAGGTCATAAGCGGTCAACAAATGGCCATTCTGGTCAAACAACAGCACCTCGCGCCCGTTATTTTTATCGCCGTTCGTGTTCACCACATTGTTGAAGTGCGACATCCTGATCGACCAAGTGGCGGCCGGGTCGAAGCTGATATCCGGCAAGTCGATTGCAATCAATCCTTCTCGCGTCGGCTGACCGTCTGGGCCAAACGTCAACGTGGTGTTGTCATACGGCTCGTACCATTGCGCCATAATCGTCCCTTGAAAGAGAGGTCCCAATGCCTGCGTACTCAGATACTCATCCGTTGCCGACGGACTGAACACCACCAGAGGATTGGTATTGGTACTCGTAGCAGAGTAGGTGCGTGTTTGCCCGTCATAAGTCGTCACAGGGGCGAATTTGATCGAGGAGTATTGGACCGATCCAAGCATGGTTGAGCCACCGGGGGCCTGGAAAGTGATATCAATCTTATTTTTCAGCTCACTCCAAGCCGTTTCTGGCGCCAGAATCTGGTACCGCACCTCGACACCAGTCGGTAGGTATGTAAGTGAGTAGCCTTCATTGAGTTTGGTGATCGTTTGCCCCGATGCATACAACACTTGATTACCCATCGCAGGGGTAAAAAATCGAGCTGGATACGGAGCTCCCCCCAAGCTGACCTTTGTGTTGTTGCCGGCCAACAGGGAAGAAATATCTAATTTCAAACTGGAACCTGCACCCAGCATCCAATAAGGAATCAGTGCTCCAATCGTGTACGCTCCAGTTCCATCAGCCAGGTAGGCGTCGTTAACCTTCGTACCGGTATTTGTGTAAATAGCGACATCGGGTGAATCGATCACCACGTTGTTGATCGTCACTACCTGCGTGCCCGAAAACTGTGTCGGTGCACTTAATTTAACCGTGTACTTATCGCCGGTTACCAAGCCATGGATGAACAACTTTCCATCTGCGAGATTATTGGCCGTAAAACTCTGCACGAGCGAGTTATCGCTTGCTCGATAGACCATAACGTCGACATCTTGCAGTGCCCACCTGGTTTCATAAGGGTTCCATCGCACCATAACACTGTCAAAATCGACCGGCGTCGCCTTGGCGCCACCAATCCCCACATCAGGATAAAGCAGGTGCGTTTGATCGTATACCGGCATGGATAGCGAATTAATGGTGCCTTTTGTGCCGTTTGGATATTCATACCACCCAGTCACCACGTAGGAGCCTGCTTTGGCATATTGATGGGGATACTCCTGCGTGTTATTGGGATGCCATTCTGAAAAGTTACCATCCCCCCACTCGATATGAACGATGTCTGGAATATCCAGCCAGGTGTTTGCCGCAGTGGAACTCCCATATCTGACGCCTAGATATACCGCAAGATTTCCAGTCGCATATATGCCCGGCTGCGTGCCCAGGACTTGGAACGACGCTGCCCCCAGCGTATACACCGGCACTGTCGTGCTGCTGGTGAAATCCTTCGCCAGATATTTCCCCGCATCAGTCGTCACCCAGAGCTTGTACTGCGAACTCACCAACCCTTGAATGCCGGCGTTGCCTAGCACTCCGCTTGTCTGGATCACATCTGTGGAGCCCGGGATAAAGAACGAATAGCTGTTGTTGGAGCCTGAGAGCGTCAACAATGTGGACGTGGACCCGGTATTCCACTCCGCCTCCACTTTGCGGATCGGCACAAGGGATGAAATCAACACTGACCGATTCACGCCAGACTCGGTCACCGTCACCGTAGGAGGCAACCCATCGACATTAAACTGAATCGAACGCGTCAACGTCTGCACCTGCAGCGAACCGCTGGGGCCCGTTTGCAGGAAGCTCAGCGTGAGCGTCGAACGGTAATCCCCCACCCGTGTCGGCTGGAAGTCATAATCTGGGACGCTGTTTGTCCAGTATTGGTCATCAACTCCGTCTCCGTTCCAGTCAAATGAAACGTTCTTGCTGTTGGGCGTAGTGAAGTCGCCAAGATTATTGACGTGCAGCCGGAACTTGTTCGTACCCTCCACCCTTGTCACGGTGTAGGACAATTCAGGAATGTTGCGCATCACAAACTCACGCTGAAACACTTCCACGTTATTCCCACGGAATCCAGTGAATACAGCGGTTTTCTTCGTATAGCCAAATGCAAGGCCTGTGTAGATATGTCCGATCGATTCATCAGGTACGCCGGTTCCCGAATCGCTTTGACCATCTCCCCACACAATGGTCCAGAAATCAAAACCCGCCTCGTTCAACCCCTCAAACTCCAACGGCCAGAACACGCTCTGCGTGCTGCCCGCACCGGTGGCGGTGTTTCCAAAGCTATCTGGAACCAGCGTCACATCGTCATATTCCACCACGTGCTGGCTGCTGTATTCGCCCACCAGCTCTTCCTGAGCAGTTCCAGTGAAGGCATAGACCTTCAAAGTCACATCCAGAGTCCCAACGTCAACATTGCCCACCAGCAGTTCCACATGGTCACCTGATGCGATCTCCACTCCATCCAGCGTCGCCGTCCATTCGTACGAAAGGGCAAGCGCATTAAAGTCGAACTCCGGCGGGCCGCTGTCCTGAGTCGCTGCAAAGCCTGCCATCCTGAAGCCCGACCCGCCTTGCCCAAAGTCAAACCCTTCCGGGAAAGCGCTGAACGTCAGATCACTACCCTGAAAAATCGGGCCCGACATCTCAAAATCACCATAGATGCCGACATATTCCCGCAGAAGATCAAGGTCCACAGCGGGATTCACGATCACATTGCTGTAAACCGATACTTCGTAATCTCCTTGATCCGGGTCATTGGTGCTGATGACCAGCACCCCTTCATATTCACCGACGGTTTGAACCACCATCACAGTGAAGTTCGTCGATTCGCCGGGAGCAAGCACGGATTTGCCAAGCCCCGCAGTCAACTCATACCCGGCGGGCAACGTGATGGCCGACGGCCCAAACACCAGGTTCGCATTGCCGATGTTGGTCACATGGAAGGTCTTGGTGACTTCTTCCCCCAGATAGGTCGTACCCGTATCCCATTGGTTTACCGGATTCCCCTCTGCATCCGTTACCAGAATGTTTGGTTCCTGCACCAACGTTTCAACACGTTGTATCCGCACCGCATCGGCGATGACATACTCATTGGCATTGTTGCCCAAGGTCACCGTTAAGGTAGAACCAGTCACTTCAAACGTCTGAGCAAGGTCTTTCCACTTCACCCCTGCTTCGCTCAAGTCCCCTGGAGCAGATTCCTGATTCACCAGAACCGTAACTGCCTTGGAAGGATTCCCGGTATCGGTAATCGTGTACGGGGCATTGGTTGCCCGATTCGCCTGGGCAGACCACGTCGCGCTTACGCGATACAACCCTGGCGCCAGGTCATTAAATGTCCAGGTAGCCGTCTTGCTGCCGTCGCCCAATCCGGTGTACCGCACGTCATTCTGGTAACCCTGGTTCGGGTAATACGTCCAGCCCGCAGTAGTTGAAAAACCAGCGTCTCCATCATCGATAACCCGTGGAGCATCTACGCCGGTCCAGGTCACCACGGTATTAAACGTCTCTTCATCTTCATCATCCGTGGCAAGCGAGATTACGCCGCCGCCTTTCCCAAGCCCGGTGGGGTCAATTTCCACCGTCAAATCCACGCTCGCGCCAGGCGCCACAACAAACCCTTCGCCTAAATCCAGGATCTTCATCCCCGGCGCAAGAGTAATTTCCCCAACATTCAATTCCGCGTGGCCGGCATTGTGCACAGTCATCGTTCGCGTAACGGGTGCACCCAGAGTGATGTTGCCCAAGGCGACCGTTGCGCCTGAGATCACGTTTCCAACATCGGAAAATGAAACTTCAATCTCCGGTTCAACAGCGCCTTGACCGACCTTCACCAGCCGCACGGCATCGGCGATTACATACTCGTTGGCTGCATTATCCAGGGTGACGGTTAAAACCGAACCCTTGAGTTCAACATGCGATCCGATCACCTTCCACGCCGCCCCGCCATCGGAAAAGTCTGAAGGAGCAATTTCCTGATTGACCTCAATTGCAGCCAGTTCAGTCCCGGAATTCACATCGCGCACGGTATACGCAGCATCCGTCGCCCGGTTTGCATGGACCGACCATGTGGTAGCCACTTCATAAATGCCCGCATCAAGCCCGGTGAAAGTCCACGTCGCAGTCATCGAACCATTGCCCGCGGCAGCGTAGTGCACCGAACCGGCATACCCCTGCCCGGCATAGTGAATCCAGGTTCCCGCGGTTGAAAAACCGCTCG
This sequence comes from uncultured Phycisphaeraceae bacterium, assembly GCA_964542875.1. Lineage (GTDB taxonomy): Bacteria > Planctomycetota > Phycisphaerae > Phycisphaerales > Phycisphaeraceae > CAZGOM01. The sequence goes on along the minus strand of CAZIWA010000002.1, from coordinate 56,377 downwards.
CCTTGTTATCGATCACGACGGGAGTGCTTGTCACTCGGCTCGACAAAGTTGTTTCGAACTTTGCCTCATCCGAATCGTTGGTCGTGAACCAGACAACCCCTGACGATTCGCCGATCTCGCTGGTCACGCGCGAAATGGTGAAATGGATCGACTCACCCGGTGCCACAATCAATCCTTCGGGTTCATCGCTCAATGCAAAACCAGCCGGCACCCCAATGCCGCCTGACCCCAGTTCCAGGTTTGCAGTCCCCAGATTCGTGACGGTAAATGTCCGATCCTGCGTTTGCCCTTGATATACATCTCCCAGATCAATGCTCTTGCCTGTCGACTGCACTTGGCCGTTGACCACAACCAGCAATTCCGGCGTGCCCACAGGCAAGTCGCCTGTGCGCTCCAGCCGAACCGCATCGGCGATAACGTATTCATTGGCGCTGTTGCTCAATGTCACAGACACCTGTGACCCAAACACCACCAGCGCATCACCGATCAATTCCCATGACGCTCCGCTGTCTGAAAAATCATTCGGCGCCAGCTCCTGATTGACACTCGTTATCGCCAGCACCTCACCGGTCGTCGCGTCTGTGACCACATACGGCGCATCTGTTGCCCGATTGGCCTGCGCAGACCATGCCGCAGCTACCTTATAGGTTCCTGGGGTTAAGTCCGTAAACAGCCACGTTGCTTTCTTGCTTCCATCACCTTTAGCGGTGTAGTGCACATCATTTTGATATCCCTGCCCGCCGTATCCGATCCATCCCGGCGTGGAGGAATATCCAGCATCGCCATCATCGATCACCCGCACATCCGTCCCGGTCATCATCAGCCTGGCTTCAAACTGTTCCACCAGAGCCCCAGGCGTCATTCTGCCACGCTCACCGCGCCACTTGCGAACCCCCCGGTTCAGCGAACCAACCCAACGATTCCGTAGTTCACCAAGCTTGGAAGCCAATGAATGGTCAAGCACATCCCAGAAATCTTTACGCAACATGTTATTCCCTCGGGAAGACCCAGAAATTTGCTTAAATCAAAAACAATGATTTAAACTTTGTTCCCATCATATCGTCAACAAATAAAAGAGCCACTCCACTTTTATCTTTGCAGTTCGAACTTCTGAAAAGTGCCTATTACGACTCGAAAAAAGAGCTTTATACGCTCACATATCAAATCTATCTTGAGACTTTCTCAAGGTGTAATCCAAGCCTCCTTTATCAACGCTTCCTGCATTGCTGGCCCTTGTGTTAAATTATTGGCAACCTGGAATCCGACAAGGAAAAGTCATTGCCAATCCGTTTTCCGCTTGCAATCGTCTTGTGTTTCCTGGCCTGTCTGGTGCCTGGTCTGGCCGCTGTTGCTCAAACCAAACCCACCGCCGCAGCTAAGCGCCCCACACCGGCAAAGCCTGATTACATCACCCACAGCGACACTCTCACAATCGCTGACTCCAACCCCGCCAAGTGCCTCATTCTGAATCTTTCGCGCCCATGGGTTGAGGGCAGTTACGACGAAAACGCCTTGGTGGCCCAGTGCCTCCCCACGCCGCAAGGGCTCCATTTCTTCGTCGGTGCACCGGGCCAGCGTGTCATCTGGGACATCCCCCTGGGTAATGAGCCCCTCATCAGCCAATACCCCATTCTTGTCCTGCAATACCGGGCCAAAGGCTTAAGGTCATCAGGGGAATATGGCCTCTGGTTTGATGAAGGCGCCGGCCCCAGCCTGGGCGGGCTCGTCGCCGTTCCCGCTAATCAATTCAATGCCGACGGCGAATTTCATGAACTCCGGGTCGACATCCGAAAAATCCCCCGTGGCAAATCTTCCTTTGGAAACAAATACCGCTTCTTCCGAATGGGCCTCCGTGGCGCCGAGCCAAACGCATATTGCGATATCAAGCAGCTCCGCATCGAAAAAGACCCCGTAGAAAATCAGCAGGACGTCAGCTACGCCAGCACCTACACCGACGTCAAAGTCACGGACAGCCAGGGCAAGCCGTTGGTCGGCATCGACATCGATGTCTGGAACGACTGGCAAAACCTCACCCGTCATTACAAAACCAACGACAAAGGCGTGGTCACCACTGACCAATCCACCCCGCTCAACACCGAATTGAATGACTGGGCCTATTCGGAAAAAATCGTTCCTCGAGCCAAGGACTTCATCCCCGTCGAGCTCTCGCTTCCTTCCAAACGTGGCGACAAGCCCAGCATGTCCTTCATGATGCTCCGGTCCACTTCATTCAGCGGCCGGGTTGTCGATACCCATGGCAAACCCGTGGCGATCGCACGCGTCGTTTTAAATGCTGTTTCATATCCCGGCAGGGTCTACCCGGACCGCTGGACAACCATCGCCATCACAGATGAAAACGGTCAATTTCAAACCCCGCCTGTACCTGCGGAGCCCGGCCCTGGCGAAACCATCCAATACATCGTCCGAGTTCACCACCCCGATTATGCGTCCGGCCCGCTGACGGATAACAGCGGCAACCGGCTCACGTTTACCGCCGAAGACATCGCCACCTCCAGCGTGCCTCTGGTCATGCGCAAAGGTCTGATGGTGCATGGCGTCATCACTGGCCCCGACGGCAAACCAGTCTCAGGCGCGCACGTCACCGTTCCCACGTCCATCCTTGACAAAAATGCCCATCTCTATCGCATCCCCACCGTCACCACCGGCAAAGACGGCGCCTTTAGCACTGGCCCTTTTGGCCCGGGCACTCACACGCTTTGCATCACCCACCCCAGGTACGTCCCCAGCTTCACCAAAATCACCGGCAGCACAACCCAAGACCAGCTCAAGCTCCCCATCACACTCCAAAGCGGCGTGCCCATCAAGGCCCGCCTCCTTGACGAATTCAACAAGCCCGTAGACGCCACAGTCACCATCACCACCTACAAAGGCTTAAAAGTTCCACTCTACGATGCCCGATTTGATAAAACCGGCCTGCTCACCTGGAATAACCCGCCTCAGGAACCTGTCCGGCTTGAAGTCCGCATTCTTCGCCCCGGCCAGGCCCCACCGCTCCACACCGTTCTCCTGGCGCCAAGCCAGGAAGAGTACGCCTTGCGCTACAGCCCAGACAAAGGCGGCTTCCACATCACACCTGAACCGACTCTCTTCCCTCAGGTGCCCGTCCTTGCACCAGAACTTCCCGCCCTCACACCTGATCCCGCATGCCGCCTCCGAATCCTCACTTCGGGGATTTGGGTCCACTATTGGCGCTACAACGTCTGGCCCTTCATTCAAGGCGTTTCATGGGACAACAATCAGCTCACCATAAGCTCTCAGGGCGTCATGGAGTCGTACCACACTTCTCCACTAAGCCAGCCGATTGATACCGCTGTCTATCCGATCGTTGTCGTCCGATACAAAGGCCGGCTCACCAAGATCGGCAAACCGCTCAACCAGCCCGGGAAGGCCAGATTTTCCATCCTCGGGCTGATTGAGCTGGTGGAAAATAAAGAAGGCTTTTGGAATCGCGATCAACGTGATGCTCTCAAGCAGGCAGCCTGGGCCACCGATGAAGTCATCCTCGACGACAAAGAACGCGAACTCCGCATCGATACCCGGCTCGTCGGCGGGCTCACCGGCAGGCAAAACGCCCTGGGTGTCTATCTGGACGCTGTAGGCATTCCTGACGACATCGGCATTGACCTGAAGGTGTCTCAAATCTGGTTCGAACGCACCGCAGGCCCACTGAATCTCGACAAAAAAAACAGGCACATCACAGTGCAAGCCGTGGACCTTGAAGGAAACCCAATGCCCGACGTCGGGCTCACGCTCAACGCCGCTTTTGAGGGGCTGACCACCACGGCTAAAACCTCGTCATCTGGTGTCGCGGCATTTACGCTTCCCGACGCGCCGACGATGGATCACGCCGTCTCTGTCGAAGACCCGCGTTATCAAAGCATCAGCATGCCGATTCCCCAATCGGCGTCAACAGTCAGAATCCCTGTTGCTGCAAGGCACAGGTTCGCCGTGCGCGCAGTGGACCCCAGCGGCAAACCCGTTGCGCACGCGTACATCATTGCCCTTCTGGAAATGAACGAACCCATTACCGGCTGGCGTGCCAGACCCATTGCTGGTCTCACCGATGCTCAAGGGCTCTTCAGCGAAGAGGTCAAAGGCACTCCAGTGGGCATCTCATGGCTGGCTGGCTGGTCCGCCAACGGGCTTCTGGGCTCAGGCGCGCCCGCCATTCAAGACAGCGCTTATTTTGGCGCTCATTTGGACAATGTCCCCTCTCTAACGCTTCAAAAAGCCCAAACGCTCAACGTCACCGTCAATACCGCCGATGGCAAGCCTCTTCCGTTTGCCAGAGTCACCATCAATACCGACTATTGGGCCACTGGCTCCACCAGCCGGCAAACCAATGCTCAAGGCCGCTGCACTTTTGAAAACAGCTTCAGGCCTGACGCCAACATCGTGTTTAAGGTCGTCACCCCCGGTTGCGCCCCGGTTTACAAAATCCTCCCGCCCGCTGCACGCCAGTCGGATGTCGTGAATACAACCATTACGCTTGCCCCCGGTTCCGCGACCCTCAAGGGCACGGTCATCGCCCAGGAAGGCAAGCCCGTCGTGAATAAGATTGTCGCCGTCAAAGCGGGCCCGGGAGCTGATCTCACACCTCTTGAGCGCACCGGTATTCCCATGGGCCTGCGGGATTACACAACGCTCTGGACCGGCAAAACCGACGCCAACGGCACCTTCGAAGCCGCAGGCCTGCCCGCAGGCCTTGTGATGGTCAGCCATGGAGACGCATTCAATGACGACCTGACTTACGGCCCAGGCCGCAGGGAAACTCCCATCGTACTCGAGCCCGGCGTTCAGGAACACGTATTTGAATACATCGGTAATCGTCCGCTTCAGATCACCGGACGCGATAAAACCACTGGAAAATTGCTGCCTTACATTTACTTCCGAAAAGAAAACGTCTTTGAGTACCCCCAGCACGAACGCCTTCGGCTCATCCGCTGGGGTTCGCTCACCTTGCGGCTCAACGAAAAAACATTCATGCCAGCGCAGCACGATGTCATCCTCGTCATTGATGCCGGTGTTGAGTACCAAACCATCGAACGCCTGATCAAAGCCGGCACCACACCCGTCACCCTGGATGTCGAACTCGAGCGCAAGCCGTAAGTCCCCCATTGAAGTCCAAGAAACAAAATTAAAAACACGCCTTTTTCAGGCGTGTTTTTAATTTTGATTGTCCGTAAAAGCCTGAGGCGTTATTTATTCAGCGTGCCCAGGGCAAACTCATCATCACTCGGCCGAACCGCAGCAGCGGGCCCGGGAACGATCCCGTACTTGCGCAGGCGTTCCATGGTCTTCTTGTTGCCCGGGCTGATGTACAACGCCTTGCGCACCGCAAGAATCGCCTGGTCGGTCTTACCGATGCTTTCCATGTAGTCCGCAAGCGCCAGATAGGCTTGATCGTTCTTGGGACCGGCAAACCGGATCGCCTTACGGTAAGCCAGCAGCGCACCGTCAGCGTCACCCATCTTGCCCAGGTACTTTGCCTGGCGCAGATAATCGGTCAACTCGCCATCTTCATTCACGGCGTGCTGGAGAAGATTGGCCAGCGTGTCGTACTGCTTCTGCTGAAGGTACGCTTCAGAAAGTGCGTCCAGCACCTGCTCCTTGGGCTCGGATTCGTCTTCCACAAGGGCCAGTGCCTTCTGAAGCGGAACAATCGCCTCAGCAGACCTGCCCTGCTCCAAGCGAATCTTGCCCAGGAGATACAGAGCTTTCCACTCCGTATCGTCCTCGGCGAGAACCTGAGTCACCTTCTGCTCGGCGAGCTCATATTTCCTGTCGTCAAATGCCATTTGGCCTTCGTAGAGGGTGCGATCGGCGCAACCGCTCAAGGCAAGACCACTGGCAAACAATCCAATCAACACAACCCGATTCATCCGTGTGGGGCGCATGGGAAAATCCTTTTCCTTGTTGTACGGTATTGTAAAGCACTTCTCACGGAGCGCCAGTTTTCTTAACCCGAAAATCAATGCCCAGGCACACCCCTCAACTTCTCCTGACCACCCTTCTCTGGCATACCACATCTGCCGGGGCGCATTATGATTGGCTTCTGCAAAACCCGCTCACTCAAGGGGTTGAGAACGCCGGCCTCACCACCTTTCGGGTTCCCGTCCCCCCCTGTCTCTGGCTGGCCCAGCCCAATTGGCCCCTCACGCCTCTGGACCCCCACCGAAAAATTTATCTCACTTACGAAGGTCCTGTCTCAAGCGGCCGGGGTTTTGTGCTTCAGGCCGACACCGGCACATTCACTCCAATCGCTTGGACGGGTTCGCTTATCACGCTCGATATCCGCTGGCGTCTGGCTGGCCATACTCGTTGCACTCTCGCCGAGGCAGGCTCAGGCCAATGGACCCTCAGCACCATTACGCCAACGGCAGCCCCGGACGCTTGACCGTATAGCCGTCGTGGAGCGAGAGCATCCGGGAAATCCCAGGGTCAGCAGGCGCTTGGCCATATGAATTCAGAAGCTCACACACGGCGAACCCTTCTCCTGCTTTGTCATACGCAACCGTCCAGCGCTCGTGCTCTGATTTAACTCCACCCGCTGCGCCATCAGCGGTGAATTGGTACCCGTTTCCAGGCGAACTCGCGCCACAACGCCATGGCTTAGGCGTTAATCTCGCGCGGAAGCATTCCTGTTTTTTGGTCAGAGCCCTGTAAAGACGATCACTGCCCAGTTGTTCAAATAACTGGTTCACTTCAGGCGATACGGGGTCGTAAAGCCGGTCGGTAAACAGCAGCCGAAGACCTGCTGCGGTTCGGTAGAGCCGAAAGGATTGGTGAGGGTGGGCCTTGGCCCAAGCACCGATTGAATCGGTGGTCTTTTTCGCCAGCGCCTCGCTGGCCTCCTTGTACATTGAAGAACTGAAGAACCACTTGATTTTGTCAAAGAAACCCAGCCCGGCGGAGGTGGGCTCGGGAAAGTCTACATCCACAAAACAGACTTGGGTGGTATTTAGGACAAGCGCTCCGTACCGATTCCGGGTGATCATGGCGATCACATTTCCGGCATCGTCTTTGAGCGTTTCAATCACTTCTTCGCGCAGCGGATAAGCGCCGTATTCATATTCCTGCCCGCGGCGAAGGCCTTTGACATCCCGATCGGGGTCATTTAACGCCTGGCTGATCCGTTTAGCGCGCTCGACGGCGGCTGATTTGGCATCGTCCTGGCTTATATCAGACCAACCCCAGGCGCATATTTCGCCTTTGGTTGAGCTTGAATCAGAATACGTCCCACGCGCCCAGTATTTCGGAATTTTCACGGAATATCCTGCTGACTGATTGCCAGTCATTCAAGGGAAACACATTAAATTGAGGCCCGGTAAAAACAACGGGTCCCAGCTTAAGCTTCCAATGGATTGATGACAAGTCCAGTGGCTAGCTTAGGATAGAAAAAAGTGCTTTTTTGCGGCATCAGTTCGCCCGCTTCACTCACCAGCCGAACGGCATCAAGAGGAGTCGGCTGGACCATCAAACCAAGCTGATAGCCATCGGCATGGGTGTCGTGGTCAAACTCGGCGGCCGTGTGCGGGAACTTCCATGCCACGGATTGGCCGGGATTGCAGAGTTGGGCCTGACAGATCTTCTCAACGTAGATGTGTTGCACAATGGCGACATCGAGCTGGCGCCAGGCGTTGGACATCGTGCTGTGCGATTCCTTAAGTGGGTCGGCATCAAGAGTTGTGGCGATCCACATCGTCTGCCCGGGGTTGCGCGGGTCATAAAGCCCGATGGCGTGCGGGCCCGCCTTCGGAAGCGCCAATTCAAATTCAGATAAAGACTTACCGGCGAAAGGCGCCAGCTTCAAATAAGGTGCACTGGCCTTCTTGAAGGCTTCAAACGAGTACTTGCCCATGGAGCCAAGCACCCGGTGCGTGGGAAGAATGATCATGCCCGGGTCCTGGAGGGAGATCAGAACAAACAGGCAGTTGTTGGCCGGATGGTCCTCAGGAAGTGAACCTAACTCTTTTTCAAGTCCAATCTTATAGTTCAATGCGGTGGTGTACCGGTGATGGCCGTCGGCGATGAAGATCTCCCGTGCCTGGACTGCTGCGGTGAAGCCGGCGATGGCGGCCTGATCTTCGACGGGCCAGAGCTCATGAAGCACGCTGTCGCCGGAACTGGTGGCGTAAACAGCAGGCTTACCGGCATTTATGACTTTGGCAAGCAGTGGTCCGACCTGGTCCTGCGGGTCGGAATACATCCCGAAAATGGGCGATAATTGCGCCTTTGTGGCCTTCATCAGCTTCATCCGGTCCTCTTTTGGGCCGGAAAACGTCTGTTCGTGCGGATGAATGCCGCCAAGGCCGTCGGTTGCCTTGCCGAAAGGCTTCACGGCGACGTTGGCGATGAGCCCACGGCGCTTAAACACCTGATTTTTAGCCGTATATGTCTGCTGATAGACAAAAAGCGCTGGCTTTGAAGCCTTTTTAAGCACGCCGGAAGCGATCCAAGCGCGGTAGAGCTCGCCAGCCTTGCTGTAAGTCTCGTCAGGGCCAACAGTTTTGGCGGGCAAGTGAGGCAGATCGACCGCAACGATGTTGTGGCTGTCTTTGGCCAAAAGCGCCGCTTTGCCTTTTTCATCCAGCACGTCGTAGGGCGGGGCGATGAGGGCGGATACGTCACCTGAGGCGGGCGGGACGAAGGAAATCGCTGGAATTGGCTGGATTCGGGGCATTTTCTGGCTCCCAGATGGCGGGTTTATGTTCAAAAACCGGGCTCAACAAGATAACGTGAGGGCACTCCGCACGCCAATCAAGCTATTTTTGAAGTGGTTTTGAGCTCTATGAGGAGGTCTTTTCCGTGTGGTACTACCACGTGGTAGTAAAAATCAAAAATAAGGAGTTATGAACGGCGGGAGCTGCGGTTGATGCGGGTGTGGAAAGAGTCGGCGGTGAGGAGTTGGGTGGTGAAATGAAAAGCGGTCGGACTCGTATGAGCCCGACCGCTTTTTGGATTCAACTTGGGTTGACTGCGGACCGAGGACCGATTACTGGGCCTTGGCCTGGGGGACGGCGATCAGCTCGACCACGTCGCTGGTCGGGAGAGTGAGGGCGCCGTGGACGCGGGCAGCGGCGATGGCCAGGTCGCCCGTGCTGGACTTGATGAGCTGCATGAGCTTATCGACCTGGAGTTCGCTGAGCCGGTTGCCGTAGGAACGGGCGTTGGTGGCCAGGGAGCCCAGGAGGGCCAGACGCTGTTCGGTGGGCCGGGCAGGGTCAAGGGCGGCGTTGCCGAGGGCGCGCTGGACTTCGGGGTCATCCTGGAGGGCGAGGACTTCGCCGGCCTTGATAGCGACCTTTTCGCGGGGGTCGTTCAAAGCTTCGACGAGGGCGTTGCGTGCTTCGGAGACCTTGAAGATGCTGGCGCGGTCGGAACCGATTTCGTAAAGGATGCCAAGGGCGCGGGTGGCGAAGACTTCGGCTTCTTCGCCGGTGATCTGGCGGCCTGCGAGGGCTTTGAGTGCACCTTCGGCGGCGGTCTTGATTTCCTCGGGCTTGGAGGTTTCGTTCATGACCAGGACGGTGCCCAGGTTCTTGGTGGACCGGGTGACTTCGGGCTTCTGGCCTTCTTCGACGAGCGCGATGACGGGGACGCCGGCGAGCTTGTAGTCAGCGTTGAAGCGCTGCTTGGTGCGAAGGAGGTTGGTGAGGTCTTTGTGGACCAGGACGATGTCGACGCCGGGGATGGTGGCCATCTGGGGCGCGATTGCGTCAAGGGAGTCACCGGCGACGACCTGGTAGCCCATGTCGGTGGCGACGGCGGCGAGCTTGTTTGCGTCTTCGGTATCGCGGCCGATGACGAGAGCGTACTTCACATCACCCTGGCGAACGGCTTCGGTGAGAACGGGGACGATGCGGTTGGCACCGGGGAAGAGCGCGGTGGGCCGAGCGTTGCAGAGGGCGAAGGCCGCGGTGAAGCGGACGCGACGGTCGGGGTAGGAGAGGCAGCGCAGGAGGGGCTGGACGCCGCCTTCTTTGTTGACGAGGGCTGCGGTGCCTGCGGTCTTGGAGAGCGCGTCGATGGCGTCGAGGGCCAGGACGGGGTCGTTGTCGTTAAGGGCGCCTTCCAGGATGTCATGGATGCGGCTGGGGCCTGCCATTTCCACGTAGAACATGGGGGCCTGCCACTTGGAGGAGTAGCTGAGGTCGGTGCCGCCGTTGAGCCGGTTTTCGCGGCGGAGGTTGGCCATGAGCCAGAGGCTGAGGGCGCGGTCGAGCTGGCGGTTGAGTTCCAGGGCGGCGCGGGAAGCACGCATGGCCAGGACGTCGCCGTAGATGGCTTTGGGGACGGGGATGGGAACGAGGCCCGCGGTGCGGTCGTATTCCCAGATGATCCCGTTTTCCGTGCCTGCGCTGGATTCCACACCGGGGGCTGCGGCACCGATGGTGCTGGCCTTGTAGTAGTTTTCAGCGAGGGTGAGGAAGAGTTCGGAAGCCGTTGCGTTGCCGGGGACATGGTTGAGCGGCGCGGAGATACGGTCGAAGGCCGCCTGGAGGATCTGCTTTGCAGCGGGATCGGTTGCGGGGTTTTCGATGGAGCGCTTGATGTACGGGAGGGAAAGCGGGTAGCCGATGTCGGCGAGAACCTGGGCAACCTGGCTCTGGGTGACGGGCTCAAGCTGGTTGAGCGATTCAGAGAGCGGGTAGATCAGGGGGCGGCCGATGGAGACCATGGCCTGCATGATGTACGGGTGAAGGCGTGCGTTTTCCTTGTCGGCGAGGGCCTTGAGGAATTCCGGCGTGGCGTATGGGCCAGCGGCGCGCAGGCGGGCCAGGGCGTTGGCGTAAGCGCGTTCACCTTCGCCAAGGCGCTTGATGTCAGCGACGATCCGTTCGGGTTCCTTGCTGCGTTCGACACGGGCGGCCTGGAGGCGGCTCATGACTTTGTCAGCGATGGGCTTGAGCTTCTCGACGCGGGAAGCGCGTTCGAGGGTGGCTTCAAAATCGGCGTAATCGCCAGCGTTCTCGACCACTTCCAGCAGTTGGCGGTTGCCATCTTTGCCTTCAGGGTAGAGCGCCAGGAGAGAATTGCCGGTGGCGGCGGCCATGTCGGGCCGTGCAACGCGGACATAATGGTTGAAGTCTTGCCAAAGGGATTTGGGGTCCTGCTTGGCCTGGCCGAACGCCGTAAGCGAAGCGGCAAGAATCACCGATGCAGAAACTCCGGCAAGCCAGCGTCGCTGTACAACCATAAAACCGACTCCCTCTTGGGACACATGGAATCAACGGTACGCATGGGCAATTTACTTGTCATGGGGGGGAGCGTCAAGGAACGTTGTTACCAGAATGGGAAGAACTTGGGGTGAAATGCGTGGGAAAGCGGGGCTGAGGGCAAGATTTGCGATTTTAATTTGTGGTTTGGGTTTTTAGGGCGTGGAAGGCTGGGTGTTTTTCAGGCATGAAGGCCCGGAGGCGATCTATCGTAGTTTGGCCTGCGGACGTTTGAGCTGAATCCGTATATCAGGATCGACAGCGGAGCAGAACTTTTACCGCTAAGGCGCGAAGACGCGAAGGTGAAGAGGCGGAAAGGGTGAGGAAAGTGGGTCGCCTGCGTGGGGGAAGATTATGAAGATAAGGATGGGCACCGGTTTGATGATGGTGCGGGTTTGGTGGGCCGATTGCGGAGAACCGCAATAATAAATAGATGAACACAAGTGCAGTAGAGCAGGAAAGCGACAGAGCTTAGAGGAGAAGGTAGAAAAAGAGCAACGGTTTGAGAATGATGCGGTTTTGGTGATTGATGGGGTCAAGGGGTCTGGGGCGCGGCGTGGTGGGCCTCGAGGACTCGGCGCCACCCTACCGGGAATGGAGAGATGTGATGGCCGAATTCTTTGAGAAACTGGGCGTTTCCGACCGCATACGATTTCAATGCTATGGCGAACGGGGGATCATGTCTTATTTCATGTTTGTGGCTTTACCGACGGAATCCGGTGATTTTCTGGCGGATCTGCAATTTCCCGACGGCATGGCCAATCCATTTGCGAACCTGAGAGGAACACATCCGGAAATGACAATTTACAGCGAGCTGAACTTCGGCAATGAAGGATTTGGATGCCCCGACGGCGCGATTCTCGTAAGAGAACCCAAGCCGGCAATGGTCTTCCTGGAAACCAAGCTGCACGAAAAGTATGCCGAGAGCTGCAAAAACAAATCCTACAATTCGACGATCAAAGGCCAGCTCGAACTGTGCTGGCGGATGGCCCATCTGCATCGGACGAAAAGCCATCGAGAGTACGAGGGCGATCACTACATTTGTGAAACGCCCGAATTTAAAAAGGTCTATCAATTAGACACGGCGTTTTACGGTCACCCTGATCGGCAGGATGAAACGCGGTTCGGATCGTGGCGTCGATTGAAAATTAGCGAGGCCAATAAGGCATTTCTGGAGGTGCTGTTAACCTGCGAAGACCGTGTCTATTTTTGCGCCATTACGAAGGACGAGAAGAATCCGTTGAGTTACTGGAATGCAGATTCATTTCCGCAATGCGGGAATTTTGATTGGAGTGCGGTGAAAGGGCAATTCTGCTGGCTGCCGGTGGCTCACATTGTGAAGGCAGGACGAAATGCCTAAGGGCGTGAGCGGGAGGTCGGGCTGCGCCCGAATACCCTCGTTTGCACGTCGGGCTAACGATTTTTTGGCGTGAGAGGGCATTGGAGTTTTAGAGTTGACACCGGTGTGGAGGTGGTGCGGTTTTGGTGGCTGATGTGTCAACGGGTCTGGGGTGCGGCGTGGTGGGCCTCGTGGACTCGGCGCCACCCTACCGGAAGGGATGCCTCAAGAATCGGTTTTAACAAACATGTGAATGAAATCGCCGCTTGCGGTTGTAGCCCTGGAATGTAGGCTGGATTAAATAAGTACGTTCCTATCTCAGATTAAATTAGAAGAAAGAGCCGCGATGAAAATCAAACAACGCCCTGTCCGCTTGGGATTTTCACTTATTGAGCTTCTGGTGGTGATCAGCATCGTGGCGGTGCTGCTGGCGATGACCCTTCCTGCGATGAGCAATGCCCGCGAAGCGGCACGCAGAACGCTGTGCCTCGGAAATCAAAGGCAATACGGCGTTTCCCTTAATGTCCATGCGACGGACACCAAAGGGTATTACCCCGGCATCGTCAGCCTAGGACAGGGCCAGAAGATGGATACGTGGTATTCCGACGTATACATGACCTATTCGTGGATGTGGGAGGCCAATAAGGCGGCGGCGGAGTACATTCCCAAGAGCATCACTGCGTGCCCGTCGGCGGACCCGCGGTACCAGACGAGCAAAAATGACTGGGCCGGGAGCGGCGAGTACCGCTGGGGCGGCACGGATTATTCGCTCAAGGCGGGTTTTGGCAGCAATCACATGGACGGCAGCTTCAATGCCCAGGGGTATTACGGCGACCTGCGCTGGCACTGGGGCACCTACGGCATGCGCGGGTATTACCAGGAAGACTGGCGCTTTCCCCGCAAATGGAAGGGATTTTTCTTCAACTGGCGCGTGGAGCAGCCTAATACGTGGGGGGTGGCGCAAAGCAATAAATCCATCATGCTGATGGACCGGCAGCGTTCGCCTTACGCGAGCCCCCAGGATGGGACGCCGTATGAGATGTACCGGTCCAACCACGCGGCCAGCAACCTGCCTTTTGGCGGAGCGGAAGGCTCCAATGCGCTGCTGAAGGATGGCTCGGCGCGGTGGATGCATCTGGCGGCGATCTGGGGCGACACCGACCGGATGGCGCGGAATCTTTACGACAATTCAGGCTACGCGGAAGGCACCTATGCCGAGTATGTGGATGATCAGATGGCTGAGTTGTTTCAATGATCTGGCAGATTGAGTGATGGGTGAAGATTGGGGTTGGTTTTTTGTTGGCGTGCGGCCCCGGACACAGCACTGCTGCGGGCCGTGCCGTGCCACCCGGGGTGGTTGGCGTTGAGGGGTGTGGCGGGGTTTTTGTGAAGCTTTCCGGGAGGTTGGGTGCGCCCGAAGACGCGAAGTTAAGAGGCGGAAAAGTCAAAGCAGCGGGCCTTTGGCCCTTTAGAAAAAGCGCAGATACAGAGGAAGACATGCTCACGAAAACGAGAGCATGCCACCCAGAATTACTGGTTCTAGCGTTGTGCTAACGGGGTTTTTTATGCGAGGCGGTGGGTTGGACTTTTTAGTGGTGTGTGTGTGATTTTGGGCGGTTTTCGGGAGGTCGGGCTGGCGCCCGAAGACCCTCGTTTGCACGTCGGGCTAACGGGTTTTTGGCGTGAGGCGGGTGGGTTGTTTTTTTGGCCGCGCGGGGCAAGAGGGACGGCACCGGTGTGAGGGTGTAAGAATTTCGTAACTGAATAAAAGACTGGTTACTTGTGTGAAAGTTCAGTATTGTCTCTGGAACTTTCAGTGAACATCGGGCGTCGGTTGAAGTGCGGGCAATCCGTGATGATTGCGGAAACGATGGTTTGAGCGTTGGGAATGCGTTGATCTTGAGTGGATTGCGGGCGGGTTTCACATCATCAAACAAGGACAAAAGACATGGTGCGTTCATCAGTGGGCCTGAGCGTGGCGGCGTCGGTTTTGATCCTGGCCGGATTGACGGGTTTGCAGGGTGTTGCGCCCGTCTGGGGAGCGGAGCCGACAGCGGTTTCTTCCAAAGGCACAACCAATAAGGTGCTGGAACGGGTGCTGGCGATTGACCCGGCGTGGCCGCAAGACGCCAAGGAATGGAAGCTGACGCCGGCGACGCCGGTGGTGCAGGGCGCGCAGGGGCAGGAGACGCTGGGGCCGCCTGCGGGGCAGTACCTGTATCTGGACAGGAAGACGGGGATTAAGGGGCCCAGCGAATGGGTGGTGGCATTCAAGTTCAAGCCCGCCAAGGGCGCTTCGGCGCATTGCGCGGCGCAGATCACGTCGGTGGCGCAGGATGGCAAGCCGGCGCAGGTGGTAAGCGTGAGCGCGAGCCTGCCGGCGACGGGGAATTATGTGAGCTATGCCGCGTCGGTGCAGGGCGTTACCCCCAAGCCCCCTACCCCGATCAATGGGATTCTGTACCTGGTGCCGGTGACGGAACGCAGCCTGGCGTGGTCTGAGGAGATGCGAAAGACGATTGAGGAGCAGATCGCCAGCGTGCCCAAGACGGAGGACGTGGTGTTCACGCTCCGGTGGGTGATGGAAGACGACAAATGCCGGCTGTGGATGAACGGCCGGTTCGTCGGCGAAATAGCGCTGGAGCCGGGGATCGATCGGTCGGGACCGATCCGGGTGACAGTGTCGCCGGGGTCTGAACTGGTGTCGGTTCGCGGGCGGGCGTACAAGGAAGCGGATGGGCGCTTTGAGCCGCTTTCGATTTCGGGGCATTTGAACGCGTCGGCAGTGGCAGGTGAAAAAATCGACCCCGCCAGCCTGCCGGGCGCACAGGCGGGCGCGACGTGGGACCGAAACGCGGTGGTGGGCGGCGTGCCGTTTGAGTTCCCCGGGATGGGCCCGGGAACGGCGAAGAACGACCACATCGACGTGGGGCAAAGCTGGACACGGTTCGGGTCCATCGCGGGGTATATCGCATCGAACTTCGGGACATTCGGTGGACGATGGATTTCGGCGGACCGGATCGACCCTTCGCGGATCTGCCTCTATGTGCCACAGGGCCGGTACAAGGCGCTGCACCTGATGGCGGTGAGCGATGACCGGCCCGACAGCGTGCCGGTGGTGTCTGCGCAGTTTTACCGGCCTGATGCGGGGCACCCGTTCAACTTCGCGGGCAAGGTGCCGGCGATGGATGAAAAAGGCGAATCCAAGGATTCATGGGTGCCCATCAAGCTGGCCAACGGCAAAAAAGGCAGGCTGCATCACGTGGTGATTCCGCTTGATCCGGATGCATTTTCGTGGTTTACGGATCTGCCTCGCATCGGGCTGGAGATCACCAAGCAGGTGCAGTATTACCGGGCGTACCCGGACCCGCTGGAGTACAGTTGGCACGGCGGCGGCCTGCCCAGCTCCGTGCAGATCTATGCGATGACGCTGGAAAAAGCGGACGTGGAAGTGGACGTGAAACCCGAGCGCTTCGGGCATGTGTGGACCAAGCCGGAAGTGCCGGGGTACACGGTGGAACTGCGCAACAAGACGGGCAAGAGCACGGTGGCGCGGGTGTCGTTCTCCACCAAGAGCGAGGACGGCAAGGATGTGACCAGCGGGCCGGTGACGGACGTGGTGCTGCCGGCAA
Source organism: uncultured Phycisphaeraceae bacterium (assembly GCA_964542875.1). Classification (GTDB taxonomy): domain Bacteria; phylum Planctomycetota; class Phycisphaerae; order Phycisphaerales; family Phycisphaeraceae; genus CAZGOM01. The sequence continues at coordinate 40,166 of CAZIWA010000002.1, read as the reverse complement.
GCGATATGCCCGTGAAGGTGCCGGTGAAACTGGGGCTGACCCGGTTTGGCATGCATGACCTGTCGGTGAGCTGCACCATCAACGGAGAGACGACCAACTACAAGCGGAACGTGGCGTATCTGCACCCCAACACGCGCGACAAGGAGCATTGGGAAGAAGGCCGCGGGGCGATCTGGGGCTTCTGGCCCTGGCAAGGCGGACACGTGACGCCGACGGCGGAACATGAACTCAATGTGATGGCCGCGGCAGGCGCAGAGACATCCACTGCGAACTACGCGCTTTCCAAGCCGGAAATCAAAGCCCTGGCGGAGAAGCTGCACTTTATCTCCGAGTCGGCATTCAGCGGCGGCGTGATGTACTTCAACGGCTTTTACTCCTGGTACCAGGGGGCACCGAAGTTTGACCCGGCCAACCCGGAAGCCTCCGGCAAAGCGCTGATCGAAGTGCTTAAGAAAGACAAGGCGCCGGTGAGCGTGATCAGCCGGCCGACGTATGTGCCGTTCTTCGCCGAGCCGCAGATCGGCAACATCACCACGGGCATCTGGCCTTCTCACTACGGCGAAGACTACAAGCTGACCGCAGACGACCAGCGCGTGTTCGACGACATGAAAGCCAAGTACATGGCGGGCGCCAAGGCGATCCGGAAAGAATGGCCGGACCTGAAGCTGCTGCTGCCCTACGGCGACCCGATGAACGCGGTGATTTTCCTGATGTTCGCTCCGGAATCACGCGACCTGATCGACGGCGTGGCGCTGGACATGCCCGGCTTTGAGCGGCTGCCGGAACAACAGGTGAACCAGGTGGTGCTCAACCGGCTCTACCCCATCCTGAAGGACATCAAGAAATACAAGCCCAACCCGTACCTGGTGCTGATCGAAGGGACGTGCATTTCATCCAAGGACCTGGACACGGGCGTCCAGGGCCAAGCAGACATCAGCATGCGCGACTTCCTGGTGCTGATGGGCTACGGCGTGTCACGGTTTGAAAGCTGCAACGCTCCCTTTGACTGCGCCAACTACTGGGGCGAGAACCACTACGGCGCGGGGTGGAACGGGCGGCTGCCGCTTGCCATGCCCAAGCCGGCGTATGTGCATTACGCGACGATGACGCGGCACCTGAACCGGGCGAACTTCACCAAGTACATCCCCACGGGAAGCACATCGACGTATCTCCAGCAGTACAAACACTACAAGACCGGCAAGCTGGTGCACGTGGCGTGGACGATCCGCGGGACGCGCGACGTGAGCGTGAAGGTGCCCGCCGGGACGACGCTTGAACTGTACGACCCCAACGACAACGTGACGCTGCTGAAGGAAAACAACGGCGTGGTGACGTTTAAGGTGGATCAATCGCCGGTGTATCTGGAAGGATTGACGGGCGATGCGGAAGTCACGCTGGGGGCCAGCGACCACAGCGATTCCCGCCCGGGCATTGCAAAGAAGCTGACGAACCTGGGGGACGGGTCGTGGAAGGTGGTTGAAAAAGGCGATGAGGAATACACCAAGAACAAGCCGCTTCAGATTGAACGGTTTTTAACGCCGATGACGGGCAAGAGCGTGGAGGCGCCGGATGAACAGGGCTCCCGGGCGCTGGCCGTGCATCTGGAGAAGCCGGCCAAGGACCGGGGCGTGATGCCTTACTTCACCACCATCGAACCCAAGAAGCCGATCACCATTCCCGGCAAGGCCAGCCACCTGGGCATGTGGGTGCATGCGTCGAGCGACTGGGGACGCGTGGTGTACTCCCTGCGTGACGCCAAGGGCGAAAAGTGGATCAGCGTGGGGACCAAGGAAGACTGGAACAACGACGACATCCACGGGTGGAGCCACTTCGCCTTCGATGGGTGGCGGTATATGAAGTTCCAGATGCCTTCCAGCGCGCCTTATGACTCCTACCGGGAGCATGGGACATCATGGTGGGGATCGTATGGCGGGGATGGCGTGGTGGACCTTCCGCTGACGCTGGAGAAGGTGATCGTGGAGCGCCGGGACAAGGCGATCTATGGAAATGACCTGGTGCCGGTGAAGGCCGATGACGTGCTGCTGGGCGACCTGAACGCGGAGTACGCGGACAAGGCGGATATGTCCAAGGAAACCGTGCGGCTTTCCCGGCTGCGCATGCCGGTGCCGACAAGCGCTCCGGAACTGGAAAACCCGATCACCGAGCTGGCCAAAGCAGGCGTTGGCGCGCCGACGACGGTGAAGCGCGTGACCGACCCGCAACACCAGTACGACGGGACACGCTGCCATGTGGAGTTTGAGCCCGTGGCGGGTGCGACGGGGTATGACGTGTGGGTTTCGCCTTATGCCGACGGCAAGGGCGCGATGCAACTGGGCAAGGGCTGGAAGGAATCCGGCCAGATGATCACGGGATTGCGCCCGGGCCGGGAGTTTTACGTGTTCGTGGTGTACACGGACAAGGACGGAAAGGCATCCAAGCCGTCTGAACCGCTGGCGTTTACGCTGACGGACCGGTTTGGGTACAAGTAAAATTTCGGTCGATTTTGAATGAGCGGGATCGGCATGCGAGTGCCGATCCCGCTTTTGTTTTGAGGTGGTTGGGATGCTGGAGATGATGAAGGCGATGTGGTTTTTGTTGGGTTAGCGGGAGGTCGGGCTGGCGCCCGAATACCCTCGCTGGCGCGTCGGGCTAACTGTTGGTTGGCGGCTGAGGGTGAGCGGTTGTTATCCGCGGGCCTTGGGGCTTTGTTTGAATGAGATGGCGATGCGGTTCCAGGCGTTCATGGTGGCGATGATGAAGGTGAGGTCGGCGAGTTCTTTTTCCGAGAAGTGACGGGAGACTTCCTGGAAGAGGGCGTCGTCGGGGCCGCCTAGGGTGATGCGGGTGACGGATTCGGCCCAGGCGAGCGCGGCGCGCTCTTTTTCGGAGTAGAAGCCGGTATCGCGCCAGACGCTGAGGCAGTCGAGCCGTTGCTGGGTTTCGCCTGCGGCGCGGGCCTGCTGGTTATGGAGATCGACGCAGTAGGCGCAGCCGTTGATCTGGGAGACGCGCAGCTCGACGAGGGCGCGGAATTTGTGATCGATGCCGGCTTCATCGAAGTATTTACCGAGGCTGCCGAGGGCTTTGACTGCGTTTGGGGAGACTTGAAAATAGTTGTTGCGGAGGGTCATGGCGGGTTCCTTTTTGGGTGGGAGCTGGAGGTTGGGCGGAAGAATGGCTGAAGCAGGCGATGAGGGAGATTATCCGGAGTGCAACTCACTTATAAAGGTGGATTAAATGCATGCCTGGGACAACCTGCGGCGGCGGCTTGGGCCTGGAAGACCAAGCGGGATTCCGAGGCAGATTCAGAAACCAGCCCCAGGCCGGCACATTTTTAAAATGCGGCGGTGGGAGGATGGACGGAATTTTTGGTGAAAGTTGTATCCTTTTAACAGGGATTGTGGTGCCGGGAGTTGAAATCCTTGTGCTGATTGTTGATACTGAGCCGCTAGACTGGCGTGTTGGCGAGAGACCTGTACAAGTGGCCCGGCGTATTCTGCCGCCGAGAGAGACCCTGAAGCATGCTTAAGTTCCGCGTGTACGACAACGGAAAACCGGCAGAGAAGTTTCCGCTTCGCAACGCCTATATGATCGGGCCGGACAGTTTTCCGGTGCGCGGTTCGGTGAAGTTTGAGAACGGCGTGATCATCTGCGACAAAAAAGAGCCTTCGGTGGTGGGCCTGGCCTTGCAGCACAGGGTGGGCAACTGCGGGGAAATCACGCTGCAAACGACCCGGCTGCCCGAACGGGATGAGCCTTATCTGCTGAACATGGAACTGGCCCGGCACCGGCTGATGCTGCTGTATGCAAAGCTGGAAGAATGGGCGAAATTCGACATGGCTGCGGACCACCCGGCGATCCGCAGGGCTGAGGTTTCACGCAAGCTGTTTGTGGAGGCCCTGTGCCACCAGCGCGACAACCCGGTGCGGGCCGAAAAGCTGGCGCGCGACAGCCTGGAAGTGGCGGTGGATGGGTCGGAAGAACTCGCGCTGTCACACTCCGAGCTGATGCTCAACCGGCGCAAGATCGATCCGGGCCTGCCCAAGCGGCTGTTGGGCACGACCATCGCCATCGATGAAACCAGCGAGCGGTACCGCAAGGCGATCGCAGCGAACTTTGATTTCGCCATCCTCCCCCTGCCGTGGAAACGGATGGTGGTGGAAGAAGGCGACTACCGGTTTGACCAGTTCGACAGTTGGGTGGAATGGGCGGACGCCAACAAGGTGCCGCTGATCGGCGGGCCGCTGATCAGCTTCGACACGATGCAGGTGCCCGAGTGGCTGTTTATCTGGGAACACGATTACGACACCGTGCGCGAGCTGGTGTATGAACACGTCGAGCGCGTGGTGACCCGGTACAAGAGTGCGATTTCCACCTGGAATGTGGTTTCAGGCCTGCATGTGAACAGCCAGTTCACGTTCAACCTGGACCAGTTGATGGATTTGACGCGCATGGCGACGATGCTGGTGAAGAAAATCCAGCCGGGCGCGCAGGTGCAGATCGAAATCCGCCAACCGTTTGGGGAATATTTCTCGTCGAATTTGAAGTCGACGACGCCGCAGATTTATGCGGACCAGATCGTGCAGAGGCAGATCGGGTTTGATGTGCTTTCGATCAAGTACCTGATGGGCCAGGCCGTGCCGGGGCAATACTCGCGGGACTTGATGCAGTTCACGAATTTCATCGATCAGTTCTCAGGGCTGGGCAAGCCGATCCACCTGACGCTGGGCGTGCCCAGCGAGCCGGTGACGAGCGAGATGATCGCCGTGCCGGAGTTCACGCAGCCGGTGGACCCCAATGCGGGCTTCTGGCGCGGGACATGGTCTCAGAAGGTGCAGCGGCACTGGTTTGAGGCGGCGTGCCAGATCGCGGTGAGCAAGCCGTATATCGAATCGGTGGCGTGGTCGGACTTTATCGATCATCCCAACATGGAGATGCCGCTGGCGGGGTTCCTGACGGTGGACTTCCAGCCCAAGGCGTTGTTTAAGCACTTTGTGTTGTTCAAGCGGAACCTGCTGAACCCGCCTCCGGCGGACTTTGATGTGGGTCAGCCGCATGACAATGTGAGCCCTGGGAAGATGATGGACCCGAATTGAGGATAGGGTCGGGTTTCGGGTTTCGGGTTTCGGGTTGAAGATAAGCGAGGGAGTGGTGTTTCATGGATTCAGCCCCCCTGCCGGAGCGTCGGGTTTTGTCCAGGCGGTATGTGTTGGCGCTTGCGGTTGTGGTGTCGATTGCGGCGGTGGGTTTGCTGGCGGGTGGGTGGCGCATGGGCGCGCTGTCCGCACGGATGTTTACGGTGCCGGGCCCGACCGTGGTGGATTTGAATAAGGACGATGCGGCGACCATCGCGCTGCTGCCGGGCGTGGGTGCGGAACTGGCGCAGAAGATCGTGGCATCCCGCGAGGCATATGGGGCGTTTAAATCGCAGGATGATTTATTGCGGGTGGATGGGATGAGCGTCGGGCAGGTGAAGTGGATGATGCCGCATGTGGCGATGGTGAGGGATGAGGGGTGGCTGGGGAAGTAAGTGAAATATGAGCAAAAACCTCATTCGCTTTTGCATATACCCCGGTCTGTTTGCATGCTTAGGATTGGCCTGTGTCTTTGTTTACGACTCAGGATCAAAACCACTCAATACGTCGAAAGGCATCTTACCCATTTCCGCTGGGATGTTGATCAATGACATAGGTGACTACGGATTCAAAGAAAAAACCATTTCGGGCACGTTGCATATTTATAAAAGTCCAAATGGTGTGGTGTTTTTTGATTGTGTGGCAATGAATCAAAGGGCAACTGAAGTGGGAAGCGATTTTCAAAGATGGTTTTTTGTGTTGGATGCAGATTGCCGGTTGTGGGTTTGGAGTTCAGATGTTGGTGGATTCGTTTTAACGCCTGACGATAAAAACCAATACTCAAAAACAGGACTGACAAAAGAGAATATGAAAAATGCTCCGACGGCTTTTATTCAAGGGCTCCCGAATGTTGTGCTACGGCAAATGGTTAACTAGAACCATTTGGCTTGTGATGTTCCAGTAATAAATTTCAGGCGGGGTTGGCGGCCATTTCAGCGAGTTGGCGTTTGCCGGTTTCAAGGATTTTGGAGTCGGGCCAGCGTTCGAGGTAGCTGTAGCAGGGATGGCCGCGGGGGATTTCCTTGTAGGGATTGTTGTGCTTGGTGTTGTAGCAGCAGATCAGGGACCAGCGGGCGTGGTCGCTCTTGTTCTGGTCGGAGCGGTGGAGCAGGTTGGCGTGGAAGAAGCAGGCGTCGCCGGGGTTGAGCTCGACATAGACGAGTTCGAGGCGTTTCATGAGTTCGTTGACGCGTTCCATGTTGGCGCCGGTTTGCTGGCCGGTCATGCCGTGGTCGATGCGGCCACAGAGGTGGGAGCCTTTGAGGACCTGGAGGCAGCCGTTGGCTTTGGTGGCGCGGTCGACGGCGATCATGCAGCTGCCCATGTCGGGGTAGAGGCAGTAGTTGTTCTGATACCAGTAGCCGTAGTCCTGGTGCCATTCCCAGGCGCCCCCTACTTTGGGTTCCTTGAGCATCATTTTGTGGTGGAAGTGGTAGACCTCGTCGCCGAGGAGGGCTTCCATGGCGTTGACGACGGACTCGGAGCGGGCGATGGCGCCGTAGATGTCGTCGGGGAGGTCGTTGCGAAGGCGCAGGCGGGAGATACCGCCTTGGGAGTCTCGGGCGCCGCCGGCGGAGTCCATGGCGCGGTCGGATTTGGCGATGGTGAAGAGGGTGTCGACTTCCTCGGGGTTTAGAAGGCCGGGGACGATGAGGTAGCCGTCGGCATTGAAAGCGCGCAGTTGGGCATTGGTGATCGTGAGGGAGGGCATGGCGGACTCCGAAGGAAGGTGGGATGTGGTGTTAAATGTTAGATGTTAGATGTCAGATGTAAAGACGGGAAGAAAGGAAGGAAGCTGCCAGGGAAGAGTCATGCCCTTTTGCAGCACATTTTCCCCTGCGCTTCCTGGATATGCGATAACCCGATCACTCGACGCCGTGAACGCATGGGCATGTTGTCTGATGCAATCCCGCTAAAGCTCACGCCAACAGCAGGCTCGCGGCAGAGTGTTTGGCTACAATGTCTTTTTCACCGTGAATCGGATCGGATTGGCCCTATGAGACATTCCTCCCAATGCATGCTTGGACGCGCAGTGGCCGCTGGTGTGGTCGCCGTGGCCGCGATGGCGTGTCTGACACAGAATGCCGGCGCTCAGGACGAGTATGTGATGGAGGGAGGGGCGTGGATCCAGCAGGCGAAGGTGGACCCGGAATCGCCGGAGGGAAAGCTGCTGGAGGTCCGAAGGCTGATCGCCCAGGGCGATGGGGAGCAAGCGGTTGAGAAGATCGAAGAATGGATGGAGCAATACCCCAACCACCCGCTGATGATCGAAGCGCTGCTGGTGAGCGGGGATGCGAAGATCGCGGATAAAAACGAATATAAGGCGTTGTTTGATTACGAGCGGATCCTGCGGGAATACCCGGGGACGGAGCAGTTCAACACCGCGCTGGAGCGGGAGCTGGAAATCGCCAAGCTGTATGCCGCGGGGATGAAGCGCAAGCTGTGGGGAATGCGGTTTGTGAACGCCGACAGCGAAGCGGAAGAAATCTTTATCCGGACACAGGAACGCGCGCCGGGAAGCCAGATCGGCGAGACAGCCAGCATGCTGCTGGGCGACTACTACTTTGACCGCGGGGAAATGCGCCGGGCGGTGGAAGCGTATTCGCTGTTCATGCTCAACTACCCCAAGAGCGCCAAGACCGAACGGGCGATGCTCAGGGCGATTCAGGCAAGCCTGGCGAGCTTTAAAGGCCCGGAATTCGATGCGACGGGGTTGATTGAAGCCGACCGGCGCCTGCGGCAGTTCAAACGGCAGTTTCCGGCATCGGCGGAACGGATCGGCGCCGACGCCCTGCTGGTGCGCATTGATGAATCCCAGGCTTTGAAGATGCTGCATCAGGCGCAGTGGTACGAAGGCCAGACACGCAAGGTGAGCGCGATCACGATGTATCAGCGGGTGGTGCAGGAGCATCCCCGGACGGCGGCGGCGCGAATTTCGATGGAAAAACTGGTGGCATGGGGCCACCCGGTGGTTCCGCCCAACTCCGGGAAGGACGTGGAGAACGAGATGCTGACGCCGGAGCTTGATTCCGGCGATGTCGGCCGTCTGCGGCGCGGGCCCAGGGAAAAGTTCGACCGGAACAAGGACGATCAAAAAGCACTGCCCAACCCAGGGCCGGATATCCCCGGTCAAGCAGATGTTCTGCGCCCTGTGCCGTAAGCTCTGTGCCGTAACTTAAGAGGATTTACCGGATGAAGCGGATCAAGAGGCTTGCGAAGTGGATGGCCCGGCCGGCGCTGGGCGTTGCCGGCGTGTGCCTCTGTCTGCTGGGCGCGGTGGCGGCGCTGCCGGGGTGCGGTTATTCCACCAAGCCGGTGTACAGCGAGGAATACCACACGATTTACGTGCCGATCTTCAAAAACAAGTCCTTTTACCAGGGCCTGGAATTCGATGTCACCAAGGCGCTGACCAACGAAATCGAAGCGCGCACGCCGTACAAGGTGAGCAATTCAACGACCGCGGACACAACGCTGGAAGGGACCATCACCGCGGTCACACAGGGCATGGTTTCACGTGAGCGCGACACGGGCCTGCCGCAGGACATGGAATTTCGCATCACCCTGGACGTAACCTGGAAAAAGAGCCTGACGGACAAAGTGATCCGGGAGCGCAAGGGCCTGGTGGTGGTGGGCCGGTTCATGCCGACGCAGATCGTGGGCGATACGTATTTCCGCGGGCAGCACGATGCCGCGCAGCGCGTGAGCGAAGCGGTGACGGCGATGATGCGCGGGGATTGGTAAACAAGGCACGATCAATCGCAGGGTAAGTATCCGGGATTTTTACTTTGGGTCGTAGAACACCCATTAGGATTTTGTCAGCGCCGGGGCGAAACGTCTTCAAATTGCTATACTTTTCCCTTCTATTGATCGGCACTTTTGGACTGGCACTTTCTTCAAGGACTTCCTCACATGGCAGAAATCTGCGTCATCGGCCTGGGTTATGTCGGACTCCCCACCGCGAGCCTGCTTGCTTCATCGGGCTTTCAGGTGTTGGGCGTGGACCTCAACAAGCGCATTGTGGGGGAGCTCAACGAAGGCCGAAGCATCCTGCAGGAAGCCGGGCTCAACACGCTGGTGTCTGCGGCCTGCAAGTCCGGAAACCTGAAGGCTTCGCTTAAGCCAGAACCATCCGATACGTTCATGATCTGCGTGCCCACCCCGGTGACCAAAGAACACAAGGTGGACCTCAAGGCCGTGGAAGGCGCGACCCGGTCGATCGTGCCGTACCTGAAAAAAGGGAACCTGGTGATCCTGGAATCCACCTCGCCGGTGGGAACCACGCGCAACACCGTGGGCCGGATTCTGGCTGAAGAAACCGGCCTGGTGCCTGGTGTGGACTTCATGCTCTGCTACTGCCCCGAACGCGTGCTGCCGGGCAACACCGTCGCGGAACTGATCAACAACGACCGGATCGTCGGCGGCTTCACCCGGGAATCGGCCGAGCAGGCGCTGGCCCTGTACGAACGCTTCTGCAAGGGCAAGGTGTCGCTGACCGACGACCTGACCGCGGAAATGTGCAAGCTGATGGAAAACACCTACCGGGACGTGAACATCGCGATCGCCAATACGTTTGCGAAGATCGCCGAAGACTCCGGCGTGAACGTGTGGGAAGCCATCGGCTTGGCCAACCTGCACCCTCGCGTGAAGATCCTCAACCCCGGCCCCGGCGTGGGCGGGCACTGCATCCCCGTGGACCCGTGGTTCTTCGTCGAGGCGTACCCCAAGCACACGGCGCTGCTGGAATCCGCCCGGCACACCAACGACGGGCAGGCGCACCGGATCCTGGCTCGCCTCATCGAACACGGGCATGTGAAGCCCGGCGACAAGATCGCCGTGCTTGGCGCGTCTTACAAGGCTGATGTGGATGACCCCCGTGAATCACCCGCGGAAATCTTCATCCACGCCTGCAAGGAGAAGGGCATCAACACCCAGCTCCACGACCCCTGCTGCGAAGAAGGCGACCACCACGGCATCGTCACCACCCGGAACCTGGAAGCCACGCTCAAGGGCGCAGTGGCCGCGGTGATCCTGACCGACCACAAGGTTTACCGGCAGCTTTCGTCGAAGGTGTTTTCGGACAACATGGCGGCGAAGGTGATCTACGACGGCCGCAACTGGCTGAACCACACGTCGCTGAAGCTTTCGGGCTTCAAGGTGTACGTGGTCGGCAACGGCAAGGCCTGAGAGATCGCAGTTGAATTGACTTAAGACCCAGGGTTGCGCGTGGAGACATGTGCAACCCTGGTCGTTTTAATAGGGATGCGAAAATTCGATCGTCTGCGCACCCGGGGTGGCGGGTCGGGCGTTGTCGGGTGTTTATGAGGAGCGGCAATGGGAAATAGTACACACCAAGGGCATTCACCTTGGTCGGCACGGGACGTTCTCGGAGGCCGCCGATAACCCGTCATCCGGCAACCCCGGCGCGGAAGCCATCGGCCAATGCTTTTGCCGCAGGGCTCTAGCGAATGGCGTTTAAGTCGATCCCCGGATAAAACGGGAGGCGGCCTATGGACATTCACCCGCAGAAAAAAAAGGAATCAGAAGGAGTCGTCATCGGCTGGGCCGGGTCGCTCATATTGCATGGCTCGGTGCTGCTGACGTTTGTGTTTTACGTGTACTTCTGGGGGTTTTCCATTCAAGGGGATGTCCGGGTGACAAGCTCCCGCCAGACGCTGCCTCAAGAAGTGCGCGACCTGGTGGAACCGGACAAAAAAGATCGAGGCCTGCTGGGTGGAACCGACCGGGCCATGGCGGAAAAGGTGGCAACGCATGAAGGGCTTAAGAGCGTGCTGACCCAGGCACAGGAACGGGCCAGACAGATGCCCGATGAAGCCCGGATGGCCACATTGCAAGCCAACACGGCAGCACTGGAACGGATCAAGCCCACCGACGTGGAAGACATGCTCAACCACATCGAGACCTCCATGGGGGTCGCGCCCGCAGCCATACAACCGGGTGAGCGGGAACATCAGGCGTTTGACCTGGACAGCAGCCACATTTCAGATGTGTTTCCGGCGGTGGGTCCCAGGAAAGAATCGGGATACTTGTTTGAGCGGACGGATGATCATGGGGAGAAGATGAGCTACTTCGTACCCATCGCCAATATGTCCAAGGATGACTTGAAACTGGCCGACTTGTACGAGATGGCGCGCAAGTACCCGAACCTCAAGCGGATGCTGAAAACGACCAACAAGCTGGCTGAGAAAATGATCAAGAGCGAGCAGACGACACAGCCTGCGGGGAAGTAGATGTTAATGGCAAAAGCCAAATCAATAACAATCAAACTTGTCAACTCTATTCAACATATATTTAATGGTCTGTTAAGAACAATTTCGAGCATTGCGTGTCCTATGCGAGATCAGTAAACTCCGATCCGGGCTAAGACTTTTCTTCAAAAAACAATACCTTAAGCCCCTGTAATCATGTGTATTGTCTGTACCGGGTTGAACAAATTAAAGATTGGGCCATAAGGCATTGGTCACACCAACTCATTATTGGTGAACGACCGACCTCGTTGCACGACTGCATTTCTTAAATAAACATTTTTGACTGGAGTTCTGGGACATGGGCAAGGATACAAACACTTTTTGGACCCTTGATAATGCAGGGCAAGCCTTCGACATCATCAAGGAGGCCAGACGGCGAGGCCGGCAGATTATTCCGCTCTACGGTTCGGGGATTTCAGTTGATACCGGATTTCCGACGGCCGCTCATCTCTCTGACTACCTTGTCCGGTTCTATTGGTGGCTGAAGCTTGAGCGTAAGGGGTCGGTCATCAGCTATCTCCGCAGCCACCCATGGCCTAGCCTACATGAATTAAATACCAACTTATGGACCAACCAGAGCGTCAATTCAAATCACGCAAAATTCGAATCGGAGCGCCAGCGATTCGAAAGCATGCTTAACCGAGAAGCACTCGTGGATGAACTGCGCAGACCTGCTCCAACAGGCGCATATGCGATCAAAACAGCACTGGCGAAGTTAATCAAAGACAAACAATTAAGCCCCCTGCTTGATGCATCGGAACGAATCCATTCATTTACGGGATATCGCGCTCTATTGAATTACCTTTGCGACCGTGACGGTAATCTGATCGACGGATTCATCGATCACTTTGCGCGTAACCGGCGTCCATCCGTTACTCACCAGTTCATCGCATTTACAGCTCAGCTCCTTGGAAGCCGGTTAATCCTGACAACAAACTTCGACAGTTTTATCGAAAGCTCGCTCAGAAGTGAAGGTCTTGATCCAACTGTGTATGAGATCACCCGTGAAGGTGGCGCACCCAGTGCACAATTACTCCGCAATCAGCGGCTGTCTGTGGTAAAGCTGCATGGCGGGGCATATTCGTTGCGTACGGGATTTGACTTAGACGAACATCTCTCGGCAGGGGATATCGCAGAATACCGGGAGTATTTCAGGCTTGATACCGTCGGTGATCAACCGCCACTGGTTGTGGTAATGCGAACTATTGCTCCAGCAAGCCAGGCCTATTCTGGAACAGGACTCACGCAGTGAAAATAGATGGCGGGTGTTTTACAAATATCTCAATGCAAAACTAATGTGGCGCCGAGCCCAACAGGCTGACCCCGGAGAACGCCAGGAAGAACTGTTATACAGCGCGTTTAAGGAAGTCGCCTTTGGATTGACAAACACAGGCGTGCGGTCTGACCGACGAGCAGTTCTCAAAGCGCTCTTGAGCAGGGTGACATACAGCACTTATGTGCTAGACCCTGATCTGGTGGAGCAATTCAGAGTGCGAACCGGCCTTGCTAAAAAACCCACACAGTTCGACAAGACATTCCATACAAGATATGTCGCACCGGATGCGGTAATAACAGAAACAGTCAAAGCTGATGACACTGCTGATGTGATGCGGAAAACAGATATAGTTCCTCCGTCCGCAGATACACATCCTCAGGCTTCAACTTAAGACACACGAATGGCGCAGGTGCCGTCGGGGCGCTTGAAGGCACGGCCGGAGGCGATGGCCTGGAGCGCTTCGGGGTAGGCTTCGCATTCCTGAGCGTAGACACGTTTGGCCAGGGTTTCCGGGGTGTCGTCGTGAAGGACCGGGCAAGTGCGCTGGAGCAGAATGGGGCCGTGGTCGAACTGGTTGTCGGCGAAGTGGACGGTGCAGCCGGAGACCTTGCAGCCGGCTTTGATGACGGCTTCGTGGACGTGGTGTCCGTACATGCCTTGGCCGCCAAAGGATGGGAGAAGAGAGGGGTGGATGTTGATGACCCGGTCTTCAAAATCCGCGGGGATGGTGAGGAACTGAAGAAAGCCTGCAAGGCAGACGAGGTCTGCTTCGGATTTGCGCACGGCGTCCAGATTGGCGTTGGAATAGGCCTGGGTGTCGGAAAAGTCTTTGCGGGAGATGATTTGAAGCGGAAGCCCAAGGGTGTTGGCGCGTTCAACACCGAGCGTGCCGGGCTTGGAGCTGATGACCTGAACCACCTGTGCGTTTAAGGTGCCCGCCTGGATGCGCTGCTGGATGTTCAGCAGCGTGGAGCCTGAGCCTGAGATCAGGACGGCAAGCTTCAGGGGACGGCCGGGCTCAATCGTGGGAATCGCCATGGGGCGGTACGATACTTCAAACCGGTTGAGGCTGAAAGTGTGGGGAGAGTAGAAGAGGAGCGGAATTTTTACCACGAAGGCGCGAAGACGCGAAGGGAAGAGGCGGAAAGTAGAAGAGGGTCGATCAAAGGCAGGTTTCGAATTAGGATGCGAAGATTGGCAAATGCGACCCTCAGGGGTGGAAGACATTCAGAAAAGAAAAACTAAAAATGGCGATGCAGGAAACAAAGGATGGTTATTCAGCGCACTTTCGCATTCAAAGGCGGCTCTCTCACCCCAGCCCTCTCCCAAAGAGAGAGGGAGTAAGAGCGGATTTAGCGTTGTCGTGCTAATGGCTGTCATGCCTTTGGGATAAAGCGCACGCAATGAATGTCCCCCCTGCCACAACTCGGCTGGCCCCCTCCCCCACCGGTGCGCTGCACCTGGGCAATGCCCGGACTTTTTTGATCACCTGGGCGCTGGCCCGGCAACAGAAGATGAGGATCATCCTGCGAATGGAAGACCTGGACGGGCCGCGAGTGAAAACCGGCGCGGATGCCATGGCCATTCAGGACCTGACATGGCTGGGGATGAACTGGGATAACAAGGATGTGCGCTACCAGCGCGCCGACCTTTCACGTTACGAAGCGGCAATGAGGCATCTGGAAAAGGCCGGCCAGGTGTACCCCTGCGCATGCACACGCAAGGAGATTTTGGAGGCACAGTCAGCGCCTCACGCGTCAGACCATGAGCTGCGGTATCCGGGCACCTGTCGGTGCAGACTGGGAAGCACGCCGTTTGCCGTGCGGGAAAACGGCGCAGACAGCTGGCGGCTGATCGCGCCCGACCGGGACGTGCCGATCCAGGATTGCTTTGCCGGGCAGCACACTTTCAATATTCAACATTCCGTTGGCGACATGGTGGTGTGGACCAAAGCGGGCCTGCCGTCGTATCAACTGGCGGTGGTGGTGGATGACTTTGACCAGGGCGTGACGGATGTGATTCGCGGGGATGACCTGCTGGATTCCGCAGCCCGGCAGACGCTGATTTACCAGGCGCTTGGGTATGGCCGGGTGCCCCGATGGCACCACCTGCCGCTAGTGCTGGGAAGCGACGGCAAGCGGCTGGCCAAGCGGCATGGGGACACCCGGGTGGCGTGGTACCGCGAACACGGGGTGAGCCCGGAGAAGGTGATCGGCCTGATTGCTTACTGGTCCGGGGCGCAGGCCAGCCGGGCGCCGATGTCGGCGATAGACTTTGTAAAGCAACTGGACATGAACAAACTGAGCAAACTGCCGTGCACATTCACCTCGGAAGACCATCAATGGCTGATCTCATCTTGAACCCTGAATTTGGACGCCCGCAACAGGCCCGATGGGCCGCAGTACTGCTGGCTTTGCTTTCGCTGCTGTTCCTGGGGTGCGAGCAGCAGGCGAAGCTGGACGACAAAACCCTGAGCGTGAACATCGCAGGCAAAGCGCACTCGCTGGAGCTTGCGGTGACGCCTGAGGCCCGGTTTCATGGGCTGTCAGACCGGAAGTCGATCCCCGAAGGCACGGGCATGCTGTTTGTGTTTCCCGTGGCCAACGTGCAGAACTTCGTGATGCGCAAGTGCTACGTACCGATTGACATCCTGTATCTGGAGCCATCAGGCCGGGTGCTTAAGACGTACACCATGAGCGTGGTGCCCTACGACACGCCGGAGGATGAATTGCAGCGGTACTCCAGCGTCTGGCCGGCGCAGTTTGTAATCGAGCTTGGCGGCGGCGCCATCGCGAAACTGGGGATCAAAGAAGGCGACCAGGTGGACCTGCCCAGGCAGGAACTGCTTAAGCGGGCGCAATAATGATGGGGTTAGGCATTTGCGTCAGCCCACGCGCCCGGGATGGCGGGTTATCGGGTATCCATGAGCAGCCCACTGATCAAGCGGCACCTCAAAAGGGCATCAATTCTGGTTAGGATTGGCTTGCTTGAGAGCTCCGGACAACGCGATGACCCAGGACTTCGGGCGAGGCCGTCAACGAAACGCGCCTCGGCCCGGCATTTTGCATTTGATTCTCAACGCTGACGATGTTTTTTCACGCGTAAAACAACCGGGGTGACTTCTCTTAGCCGCATATCACGCTAGAATATGGGACTCCGGTCCTGGCGCATCAAGACCGTTGTTTGACCGAAAAGAATCTGAAAGAGAGCACGACATGGCCCGCAAGATGACGATGACCGAAAAAATCATGGCTGCGCACGCCAAACGCGAGAGCGTTTCCCCCGGCGAAAACATCTGGGTGGACGTGGACATGCTCATGACCCACGACGTTTGCGGTCCCGGCACGATCGGCATTTTCCACGAAGAATTCGGCAAGACCGCCAAGGTTTGGGATAAAGAGCGCGTCGTCATCATCCCCGACCACTACATCTTCACGGCGGACCAGAAGTGTCACCGGAACATCCAGATTCTGCGTGACTTCGTGAAGGAACAGGGCCTCAAGTACTACTACGATCCGGAGTTTGTGACCGGCAACCCCGGCATGGTGAACCCGTACAAGGACCCGACGAAGACCAATTACAAGGGCGTGTGCCACAAGGCGCTGCCTGAAGAAGGCCACATCCGTCCGGGCGAAATTCTGCTGGGCACGGACAGCCACACCTGCACTGCGGGCGCATTTGGGCAGTTCGCCACGGGTGTGGGCAACACCGATGCGGCGTTTGTGCTGGGCACCGGCCGTACGTGGCTGAAGGTTCCGCCGACGATGAAATTTGTGTTCCACGGGCAGATTCCCCCCTACCTGACGGCCAAGGACCTGATCCTGGCGGTCATCGGGCAGATCTCGGTTTCCGGCGCCACTTACAAGTCCATGTACTTCGCGGGCGAAGGCATCAGCTCGCTGACGCTGGAAGACCGGATGACGCTGACGAACATGGCCATCGAGGCCGGCGGCAAGAACGGCATCTGCGACGTGGACGAAAAGACCCTGGCTTATGTGAAGGCCCGGTCCAACGTGCCGAGCTGGAACGTTTACAAAGACGATCCCGGCGCGGAATACTGCTACGAATTCCACTGGGACCTGGGCATCATGGAACCCATGGTGGCCAAGCCCCACAGCCCCGACAACAAAGACACCGCGCACAACTGCCGCGACGTGAAGGTCGACCGGGCGTACATCGGCTCCTGCACGGGCGGCAAGATCACGGACATGATCTTCGCGGCATCGATCCTCAACGGCCAGCGCGTGAAGGTGCCGACCTTCGTGGTGCCCGGCTCCACGGAAGTCCACCAGGACATGAAGACCCTGTCCCTCAAGGGCGAACCCCTGAAACCCGGCGAAAAATCGATCGAACAGATCCTCATCGATGCCGGGTGCAACATGGGTCCCTCGGGCTGCGCAGCATGCCTGGGCGGCCCTTCGGACACCTTTGGCCGCTTGAACGAACCGATCACCTGCATCAGCACCACGAACCGGAACTTCCCGGGCCGGATGGGGCACAAGCAGGCGGGCGTGTTCCTGGCTTCGCCTCTGACGGTGGCGGCAAGCGCCCTGACGGGACACATCACCGACCCCCGCGAATACGTGAGCGAACCCATCGCCACCGGCGGCGCGGGTTTGGTGTAAGAATCCACTGACGATTGAATGCAGGGGTGGCGCATGAAACATGCGCCACCCCTGTTTTATTTCGGCGTCAGCGAAAAGAATGAAAATGCGGCGCAGAATTTTTTATCGCGAAGGCGCGAAGACGCGAAGCCAAAGCGCAGAAAGTGGGAAGAGGGAATAGATAAAGCATGCAAGATGCCCAGGCGGTGAACCGGAAGCCGTAAAACCCGAGTGTCGGTTGACTCTATTTGGATTCTATCCCGCTTTGCGCCTCTTCCATTCGCGCCTTCACGGTAAAAGGTCTGCTCTTATTCTGCTTTCCGATTGCCATGCACAATCCGCAGTGCATGCTTGTTTTGCTGTATTGGCGTGACTGGGCATACTACTTTTGGCGGCTTGGTATATGATGGTCTGCGATGGTTCTACGAACAAACAAAATCTGGGTGGCGGCGGTGTTGTGCGCGACGGTTTTGCTGCCTTGCGCTGCGTTTGCGGCAGAGACCGCAGACAACACCGCGCAGACCAAGGCCGATGCCCTTAAAGAGCAGTACAACCGGGCCAGCGCAGACAAAAAGAGCACCGTGGGGGAAGAGTACATCGACGCGCTGGTCGCGCTGGCCGAGAGCCTGGAAGCCAAAAAAGACTTTGCCGGCGCACAGAAAGTGCTGGGCCAGGCCCTGGGCACCGCGGCGACGATCAAATCCGATAAATCCAAGGCGCTGACGACAAAGCTCACCAACGTATCCGTGCGCAAAACCATGGCTGCGAAGGTGGACACCCTGCGCAACGCGCTGATCTTAAAGCCCAACGACCCGGAAACGGTGAAGCAGTTGGTGGACCTGCTGGTGTTTGAATTTGAGGATGTGCCCGGGGCTCAGGATGCCGCGCAGGGGTCAGAGGATAAGACCCTAAAGAAAGCCCTTGATCTGGCTGGCAAAAAGGCAAGCGGGCTTTCGGTGCCAGACACCAAGGAACTGGCCAACTGGTACCTGGATGCGGTCAAGCGCACCACGGGCACCACCAAGGCCGCGGCACAGGCCAAAGCGGCGAAGCTACTTAAGGATGTGCTGGAGCGCAAGAAACTTGAGCCAGGCGCCAAGACGCAATTCCAGTCGCTTTTCGACACGCTGCCCGCTGAGGCCAAGATGGCCGATCAGCCCGATGCAAGCGCACAGGATGCGCCGGTGGGCGTGCTTACGCCGATGATCGTTGCCGGGTGGATCAAGGCCGTTCCCAAGGATGTGAGCGCGCAAAAGCCAAACGAACGTTCATACAGCCGGTACGACCGTATCCGGGATTACATCCAATCCACCAAAAACAACGAGATGGGCAAAACCTTCCGTTGCCGGGGGACGATGAACCAGCGCGTGAGCTTCCGAAAGTCCGACTCCAAATGGGAAGCGGAGCTCTACTTTGATGTGGACATGCCCACCATCGGCGCCAACGCAACGGACGCCCCGAAATTCCGATCCCAGGCCCGGGTGACGGTGACGGAAGCGCAAATGAACAAGATGTCGGAACTCTCGAACATGACCGTTGAAATCGAGGGGAAACTCAGAAGCCTATACATCTATTCGACCGGGAACGATGGCCAGTCTTCCGTGGTGTACGGCTTGTATGTGCAGGATGGCAAACTGCTGTCTTTTAAATAAAAAAAGAGAAAAGCTTTCACGTTTTACATTGCCGTTACCAATGGCGATGACTTTACGTGAGAGATTGACTACAATATTGTCTACACCCTTTCTACTTCGGGGAATTTACGACCATGAAAAACCGGTTCATGATCACAGCGATTCTGCTTGGTGCATGTTTAATGGCCAATCACGGGGGCCTCATGGCCCAGGACCCTGACACCAAAACAGACGGTAAGGCCGCGGGTGAAGAAGGCGCTGCCACCAAGCCTTCGGAAGTGAAAAAAGCACCTGAGTTAGATCCGGCGCTCAAAAAGCTGGAAGCAATGAAGATGGAGTTCCAGAAGGAAGCCAAGGGCGACGAAAAAACCGCAAAGCTCGACGCTTTCCTGGCCGAGGCGATCAACCTGGCCAATGCTTTTTCAACAGATCTGAAATATGACGACGCCTTGCGCGCGGTCAACAGCGCCAAGCCGATTGCGATTCAGACCAAGTCCGACCAATTGGCGGAGCTTAATGAGCTTTCCATCCAGATTTCGCGCAAGAAAGTGATCCTGAACCGGATCGATGGATTGCTGGACCGGTTTGAGAAAAACAAGGCAGATAAGAACCTGGCGAAGCAGATCGTGGAAGCCTACATCCTGGAACTGGATGCGCCGGCGCAGGCAACCATCGCTGCGGCGGAATGCGGCGACCCGGAACTCATCAAGCGCGTGGCCCTGGCCGTGGTGGAAGCCAACCAGCTCTCCGTGAACGACTCCGTGGAACTGGGTGATTGGTACGCGCAACTGGCCAAAAAGCCCGGGCCGGGCAAGGCCATCGCCACAGAGCGCGCACTGCAGTATTACCAGGCGGCGCTTTCATCGACGATTCCCGATGACAAGGTGAAAAAGCGCGTTGAACTGGCAGTGAAAACACTGACGCCTTCGGTGGCCGCGGGAACGGATGAATCACACAAAAACAACGAACTGACCGCTGCGATGGCGAAAGTCTTCGCGAAACTGAGGCCTGAGTTTCAGCCCCCTGCCCGCGGTTACTGGGGAGACGACGGCAAGCGGCACGCCGTGCAGGCGCTGCTGAACCAGGCGATCCCGGCGTATACGCAGGTCGGGTTTCAAGGGAAGGTCAAGCAGATCCACTACACCAGCCCTTACGCCCGGGACAAGTCCACGGTGAGCCTGAGCATTTCGCTGCCTGAAGTGGCCGGTCGCAAGACCGAGGCGAACATGATGATCTACATCCCCAATTCGGAGATCGCCAAGTTTTCGCCCGGCGCGGAACTCACCGGCCGCGGGCCGATGAGGCGCATCAATCTCTGGAGCGACATGAATTATGTCGACTTTGGATATTGCAAGATTTTGGGATTGAAGGCCGCACCCGATATGATGTTGACCAAGTAAGTCGCCCAGGCACTAAACGGCCCAGGCGCGCTTGCCATTGCTCCTCGTGCTTTTGAGGGCTATGGATGACGCGCCGACTGCCTAGAATGCTTTTGCCGCTTACGGCATTGCGTATTTAGGCGCTTTCCGTTGCTTAACTTCTCTATTTTGAGGCGTATATGAAGATCAGGCCTTGTATGTTGCTCATGGGTGCCGGGACTTTGTTATATCTTTCTGTCGCAGGCACGCCGGCATCGGCGCAGGACGACGCCACCAAACCGGCCGCAGCCAAGCTGGCCATCCCTGATACGACGCTCAATAAGGAAGTGACGGACCTGGAAGCCACCCGGGCAGAAATTCAAAAGCTCAAGGGTGAAGAACGGTCCCGGAAAGTGACGGAATTCCTGACCCGTGTGAAGGAACTGGCCGACGGCTACCTGCAGGCGATGAAGTATGAGGAAGCCAACCGGGTGCTGATGGTGGCGCAGCCGATCGCCAATGCGAGCAAGACCGGACAGGCCGAAGAGATCGTGGCGATGGGCAAGGATGTGACGAAGAAGAAGTCCGCTGCGGGCCGGCTGGCGCCATTGGTGGCGAAGTTCGACAAGGCCAAGCCGGATGCGAAGATCGCCAAACAGATCGTCGAGCTCTACGTGTACGACCTGGAAATGCCTGAGAAGGCGCAAGAGTACGCAGAGGCGACAGGCGACAAGGGCCTGGCGGCCAAAGTGACGCTGGCTGCGACCCCCGAAGACAAGCTGGATGCAGCGCAACTGGTGGAGTTGGGCGACTTTTACGCCAATGCGGCAAAAACGAACCTGCCGGCCAAGGCGCAACTGACGGAGAACGCCAAGAAGGCGTATCAAAAGGCCCTGGAAAAGGGGATCAAGGACGAGAAGGTCAAACGCCGGGTGGAAGCCGCGGCGTCTGGCGAGAAGGAAAAAGTGCCTGCCGCCACGACGCCGGTGGGAGAGCTGAATCATCAGATCACACTGTTTTACCAGTCGCTGCCCAAGGACATCACGCCTGAAGGCGCGTTTACGCCGGAACAGAAAAAAGTCGTCGATCCGATGATCAAGCGCAACTTTCCGGAAGGCAAACAGTTGACGGTGGGCGGCGTGGTCACTGCAGTCACGAGCGCGGAGGCCAAGGGCAGCAAAGACAAAGTGGTGCTGACGATCACCATCTCCCTGGAAGACATCACGGATCGGAAAGTTGCCGCGGCGGTGACGGCAACCGTTCCCAAGATGGATGAAGCCCGGGTGACGGTCAACGGACAGATTCTGGTTGAAGCCCGGATTGCGGGAATCACGCTGAACAATTCCAGCAACTCGATCAAGATGGAACAAGGCGTGATCAAGGCTTACAAGGCCGATCCCAATGCCGCAGCGGCGGAGCCGGCCAAACCGGCGGCGCCCGCCAAGCCCGCGGCCCCGGCCAAGAAAAAGTAACCCCCCTACCCATGCCTGAACTCAGGCATGCACGCAGAGCGCCATCGTCCGATGAGCACGCACAGCCCCCAGAGCCTTGAAGAACCTCAGAGCCCCGGCGAAAAAGAAACACGGATCGCACAGGGTTTTCATCGGCTTGATGCAGCGGCGCAGGGGTTGGGGCCCGCATCGGGCACGGCGCGCGGCGTGGTGCGGGTGCTGTCGGTGTTCGGGCGGCCTTACTTTGCCCATCTGTGGCTGGGCATGCTGTGCTCGAACATCGGCACATGGGTGTATATCGTCTCCCTGCAATGGAAGGTTCACGAGGTCAAGGACGACCCCCGGTGGCTGGGCTATTGCGTGAGCGCCACCTGGTGCGCCAGCATCCTGGCCACTCCCTTCAGCGGCGTGCTGGCCGACAGGCTGGATTGCCGGAAAATCATGATCGCCATCAACCTGATCCTGCTGATACTCTCAGGCGTGATGGCCGTGCTTTCATGGCAAGGGGTGATGAACGGCACGGTTTTCATCTGCGCCGCGGTGCTGGCCGGCGCAAGCAATGCCATCTATGCCCCGGCAAGCCAGACGCTGATTCCCCGAATCGTGGGCCATGAACACATAAGCAATGCCGTCGCGCTCAACGCGGTGCAGTTCAATACCTCCCGGGCCATCGGGCCGGCCATCGGCGGGTGGATCCTGGGCATCTGGGGTGCAACGGCAGGATTCCTGATCAACTCCGTAAGCTTCGGCGCGCCCATGATCTCGCTGCTGATGCTTCCGAAGAATCTGGGGAAGTCTCAGGCCAGCGGGCATAAACATCCGTTTAGGTCTTTGATGGAAGCCCTGGCTTATGCCCGGGAGCGTACAAAGGTGATGCTGGTGCTGGCGACGGTGTTCGTGGCTTCAACGTGCATGTCCCCGCTGCTGAGCCTGATTCCCGCGTATGTGCAGGAGTGCTACGGCAATTCCCCGGGCAAGTATTCCGCGATATTGAGCATGTTCGGCCTGGGCGCCATCGTGGGTGTGCCGCTGGTGGCGTCAAGGGTCAAGGGCACTCCCAATCCGTGGCTGGCGCTGCCGATGCTGACGTGCTTCGGGCTGCTCAACCTGGGGCTGGCCGTGGCGCCGGCGTTTGGGGTGGTCCGGCTGCTGGCATTCACCGCGGGGCTGGTGTTTATCGGCGCAATGAACCGGATGCTCTCGTTTCTGGTGACAGGGAGCCCTGGTGAGCTTCGCGGAAGGGTCATCAGCCTGCATTACATGGTGTTTAGCCTGGGGATGCCTTTGGGAGGCCTGGTCTATGGCCAACTGGCATCCACGCGAGGCATGCGTGTGGTTTTCGGCGTCAACGGCGTGCTCCTGATCCTGGCCATGGGGGCCATGACGTTCCTGGCCAGAAACGAGATTTGGGAAGAGAAGCCAAATCCGCCCGTGGTTTAGCGGCGGCACCGTGGTTTTGCTATGTTTGATACCTCACTTAAAGGGGTTTTGAGCATGACAAAGATCACCAATCCGTACGCGGGGCTGTCGGGGGGAAGCTGGCTTCGCGGAAATCTGCACTCGCACAGCACGCGCAGCGACGGCACGCGAAGCCCGCAGGTGGTGCTTGATGACTACGCCCGGCGGGGGTACGACTTCTTAATGCTCTCGGATCATGACGTGTACAGCGCCCCCGAAGACTACGCGCAGTGGGACGCCAAAGGCATGGTGCTGATCAGCGGGAACGAAGTGAGCGCCAACGGCCCGCACATCCTGCATGTGGACGCTGACCGGCGGGTGGACCCGCTTAAGGACAGGCAGAAAGTGCTGGACCAGGTGGCCGCCAGCCGTGGCTTTGCGGTGGTGGCGCACCCCAACTGGACGCCGACGTTTGACCACTGCTCGCTGGATAACCTGCTGGCCTGGAACGGTTACATCGGCGTGGAGGTTTTCAATGGGCTGGTGCAGACGCATTCCGGCTCGGCGTATTCCCTCAACAAGTGGGACCTTGCGCTGAGCAAGGGCAAAAAGCTGTGGGCCTTCGCCAACGACGACAGCCACTACGGCACCAACGACATTGAGCTTGGCTGGAACGTGGTCTACGCGCATGAGAGGACCGCCAAGGGCGTGGTGGACGCGATGCGCGCCGGACGGTTTTACGCATCCACCGGGGTGACGATCCTGGATGTGAAGGTGGACGGCCCCACGATCACCATCGTGACAAAGGATGCCTACCGGATCGCCGCGGTGATCGACTGGGGCAAGCGCATCGCCTCGGTGGACGGCAACACCCTGACGGTGACCATGCCGGAAAAGGCGATGTACATCCGGTTTGAGTGTTACGGCATCGGTGAGCGCATGGCCTGGACGCAGCCGTTCTTCACCGTCTCCAGGGTGTTTGTGACCGACTGGGCCGTCTCGGACCTGCAAGCCGGATTAAAGCTGGCGGACGCCGCGAATCAGACCCACGCCAACCAAACCCTGGGATGGCAGAAAATGTCGCCCATTCCGGAAAACCAGCCGGCTGAGGGCTTCATGGAGGTGTATGGGCGCACGGGCGGCAAGACCGGCGTGGTTTATCTTTCATCAACGATCAATGCGGCCAAAGCCCAGACCGGCAAGATCTACCTGGGGTACGACGGGCCGGTGAAGGCGTGGCTCAACGGCAAGCAGGTCTTCCACGGCCCGGGCACCAACCCCGCAGTGCTGGACCAGACAGGCCTTTACGGCGATTTTGTGCAAGGCGCCAACCAATTGACCATCGCGCTGGACTGCAACGGCAAGGCCTGGGGCGTGTTTGCCAGGACAGAACTTCAAGACTGAGCAAGCGCGACACTAAGCCACTTAGACGCCTATGATCACCAGTGCGTGTTAAATCCTTCCCGCAGAAGGCTTAACGCTCACCGGCTTTTAATTTTGTTGACCGGTAAACCGGGTAACAACCAGGCGCAATTCTGGTAACATTCCCGGCTTCTCAGCACGTCTCTCACCTCAGGACCGTCCACGCATGGCCATCACTTATACCCCGCAGGCGACAAGCAGGATCCACATTCAGAACCTCATCATGGGGGGTTCCTTCCATGTCGCATCGATCCTTGGTCTGTTCTACTTTTCCTGGAGCGCCCTGGCTGTCGCCCTGCTGTTTTGCTGGATTTCCTGCTGCATCGGCATCACTCTTGGCTACCATCGGCTGCTGACCCACCGGTCGTTTAAGACATTCAAATGGGTGGAGTACATGCTGGCCGTCATCGGCTGCATCGCCTGGCAGAACGGCCCCATCGACTGGGTGGGCACACACCGGATCCACCACGCGCACACGGACCTTGACCACGACCCCCATTCACCTGTTTACGGGATGAAAGACACGTTCAGCAGCCGATTCAAGACCTTCATGTGGGGCCACTTCGGCTGGGTGTTCTACCAGCTTGAGTTCAACCCCGCAGACGCCTGCAAAGACCTCGCGCGCGACCCAGTGATGCGCTTGATCGAACGGTTTTTCTGGGTGCCGGGCATCACGCTGCTGGGTCTGCTTTACCTGGCCGGCGAGTGGTATCAACCCGGCCTGGGCATGTCCTGGATGGTGTGGGCAGGCATTGTGCGGGTGGTGGTGATGTTCCACATCACCTGGCTGGTGAACTCCGCAGCACATGTGTGGGGCTACCGGAATTTCGGCACCCCTGACGACTCCAAAAATCTCTGGTGGGTGGCGATCGTGACGTTCGGCGAAGGCTGGCACAACAACCACCACGCCCAGCACCGCTCGGCGATGCACGGGATGAAGTGGTGGGAGTTTGACCTGACCTACCTGATCATCCGGATGATGAAGGCCACCGGCCTGGCCTGGGACATTGTGCTCCCCGATACCTCCAGAATGACGGCAACCCCCAAAAAGGTGGCGGCCCCTGAACTGGCGCCAGGCGATGACGGGATCTTCCGGCCCGAAACATCCGAAGCTCATTAATGTTATTTTCGGCTAAGCAGTAAGAGGCAATAAGAGCAATGGACCCCAAGCAACAACCGGCTGACAATCGCAAGGAAATCGAGGGGGCAAGGATCATCGCGGAGTCCGTGGGGGTGACCAAGGCGCATCGGCATATTTTCCTTTGCTGTGATCAGACCAAGCCCAAGTGCTGCGACCAGGCGCGATCCCTGATCGCCTGGGACTACCTCAAGGCGAGGCTCAAGGAACTTCGGCTTTCAGAGGCAGGCGGTGTGTACCGGACAAAGGCCAACTGCCTCAGGGTGTGCGAAGCAGGCCCGATCGCCGTGGTGTATCCCGAAGGCGTGTGGTACGCGCAGTGCGACCCGCCGGTGTTGGAGGAGATCATCCAGAAGCACCTCCTGGGCGGGAAAGTGGTTGAGAAATACATGATCCACACGCAGCCGCTGGACGGAAAGATCCCGCTGAATGCCAAGCAGGTGCGGTAGTTCGGGTTGAGAAAAGTCGTGACATAGCCGCGCCCGGGTTGTCGGATGACGGGTTGTCGGGGGACTTCGAGAACACTTGCGTAATCAATGAAGGTCAATGCCCTTTTGCGGCATTGATTGGCGTTATTGCATGTCATGGATACCCGATACCCTGCCACCCGAAACCCGGGCGCGGATGCCATCAACAACGCCTTACGCCACCTCAACCTCTAAGCGTGCCGTTGCCATAGCCCACCCACTTGTAAGTGGTGAGGTCTTGAGCGCCCATGGGTCCGCGGGAGTGGAGCTTGTCGGTGCTGATGCCGATTTCGGCGCCAAGGCCGTATTCGCCGCCGTCGGAGAGCCGGGTGGAGGCGTTGACGAAGGCGTTGGCGGTATCGACGGTGAGCACGAACCGGTCGCCGGCTTCCAGTGACCGGGTGACAATGGCGTCGGTGTGTTTGCTGCCGTATTTGTTGATGTGGTCGACGGCTTCATCCAGGGAATCGACCACCTTGATGGCGACGATGAGGTCGAGGTATTCCGCGCCCCAATCGGCTTCGGTGGCCGGACGCGCGTCGGGGTAGACGGCCCGGGTCCGGTCGCAGGCGCGAATCTCACACTTTTTCTCGGTGAGGGCTTCACAGACCTTTTTGAGCAAGCCGGAAGCCAAAGCATCTTTGTGGAACAGGAACGTCTCAGCGGCATTGCAGACGCCGGTGCGCTGGGTCTTGGCGTTGATGCAGATGTCCAGCGCCATTTTGGGGTCGGCGGAAGCATCGACGTAGACGTGGCAGTTGCCGGTGTAGTGCTTGATGACGGGGATGCGGGAGGACTCGACGACGGCGCGAATCAGGGATTCGCCGCCTCGGGGGATGACGACGTCGATTTGCCCTTCCAGCTTCAAAAGCTCAGTGACGACCTGGCGGTCAGGCGTCTGGATGACCTGGACGAGCCCATCGGGCAACCCGGCGCCGGTGAGGGCGTCCTGGATGATGCGCGCCAGGACCTGGTTGGAATGAAGGGATTCCTTGCCGCCCCGGAGGATGCAGGCATTGCCGGATTTAAGGCACAGGGCCGCGGCGTCGGTGGTGACGTTGGGGCGCGATTCATAAATGATCAGCACGACGCCGATGGGCACGCGCACTTTCTGAAGGCGCAGGCCTGAAGGGCGAACGCTGCCTTCGATGATCTGGCCGACGGGATCGGTTTGATCGGCGACTTCACGCACCGACTGTGCCATTTTGTTGATGGCTTTATCATCGAGCTTAAGCCGATCCAGCATGGCGCTGGAGAGCCCCGCGGCCTTGCCGGCCTCAAGGTCTTTGGCGTTGGCTTCCTTGATTTCAGGAATCCCAGCGACAAGGCCCTGGGCGATGGCGCGAAGCGCCTGGTTGCGTGCGCTGCCCGAGAGTGACATGGCCTTGCGGGCCGCGGTCTGGGCGCTGGAAGCGATCTGCTGGCAATATTCGGGAACGTTCATAGGCAGGTATTTTAGCAGGGGTAAATAGGAAGTCAGATGTCACGCGGAAGATGTTTAGATGTTTCAGGGTGCCTGACGGTTTTTGCGGGCGGGGAGCAAAGAGCAACACCAAGAGCAGGATTTTTACCGCGAAGGCGCGAAGACGCGAAGGGAAGAGCCAGAAAGTGGGAGAGGAGCAGTAAAAGCCAGATGCGTAAAGCGGTAGTGTGGAACAGTAGAAACCTGTTTCTGGTCGATTTTCTCTTACCTCCTTTTTCTTTAACTTTTCGCCTCTTCCCTTCGCGTCTTCGTGTCTTCGCGGTAAAAATTCTGCTCCATCTCAGATTCAAAGCGAAGCGGATGGGCCTGATCTGGACTTCTGCCACACTCTGCATCACATCTGGCATCTACCATCACTTCACTGGCTGAACGGTCACCCAGATGCGCTCCACGCCGGAGGCCACCAGTCCTTGTGGGAGCCCGTTAAGAATGGGCTCCGCGGGCAGCCGTCCGTCGATGGCCTGGGCAAGAAGCTCCGGGGTCAGGCGCACCACAGCGGAGACGGTTTCAGGCGCTTTGCGCACCCGCTCAACCAATTCCGCGGGGCCGGTGACTTTCACGCCGGTGAAGGCCTCCACACCGTTTTCGATCGAGACTTTAAACTTGCCGGCATCTTCCGGACGAAGTTGAAGAACAATGGGAACGGATTGAAGATTCAGCGTTTCCACCCGGCGGGTGATGACCAGCGTGGCGCGCACGGTGGCTGGACGAATCTGGAAACCGCGGCCGCCCCAGCTACCCTGGACATCCACGGGAAGGTCGATTTCCACCGCTTTGCCGGGGTTGAGGTTTTCGATCAATTCAGGGGTGAGGCGCACCACCGGCTCCGCCACCGAAAGCTGCCGGGAACTGGGCGCCGGTGCACGCACTTCCACTTCGTTGGGGCGTAAAACCACACCGGGCTCGGCAAGGTCATAGGGATCAAGAAATTTCACCGGCCTGCGGACGGTATCAATCGGCGTCAGCGTCAGGTCCAGCGATTTGGGCTGGATGTCCACCAGCGTGACCCCCTGCTCATTAAGCAGCAACGCGGACTCAATGTCCTCACGCAGTGAAAGGGTCTGGTGGACGGCCACGCCCTGCGGAGCGACGGGGTCTTTAAGCATGATCCGGATGGGGCCCTTCAGGGCCTGCATTTCAATAGCGGCAACACCCGCGCCCGAAGCCTTGAGCGTCAGCCGGACGTGCTGGGGCTGCTCAGGCGTCACCTGAAAAAGCGGGTCGCCGGTGGTGACAACCACGACATTCACATCAAGGCTGCTGGTGCGGATGGTCCGGCTTTCGGCATAGATCCACACAAGCACGCTGATCACCGTCACCACCACAAAGGTGACGACGCTGGAAAACATGCGCATGGGCAGGGAATTGCGATCCATGGTGGTCGGCTAGGCGCCGCTCCCGGTTTGGCTTTCGGCGATGCCCGGCGTGACGCCCAGAGCCCGGACGAGGCTGGCCTTAAGCTCCTCCAGCGTGAGCCCCCGCGTAAGCTGGCCGCGCTCGGCGACGCTGATAGTGCCCGTCTCTTCGCTGACGACCACGACGAGCGCGTCAGACTGCTGGGTAAGCCCGATGGCGGCCCGGTGGCGCGAGCCAAGGTCTGAACTGATCTGCTCGCCCTCGGCCAAGGGAAGCTGAACCCCGGCGGCATGCACCCGGTTATCCCGGATGAGCACCGCCATGTCATGAAGTGCGCCGCCTGGCCAGAAAACGGAGTTGAGCAGTTCCCGGCTCACTTCGGCGTCCAGACGCGTCCCGGCTTCCACAACGCCTTCAAGGCCGACCTGGCGCTCAATGGCGATTAATGCACCGATCTTGTTCTTGTTGAGGTAGGAAACGGCGCCGACGATCTCTTCCACCATCCGGGAGGTGGATTCTTTATTGCCGATAAAGATCCGGGATTCACCTAGGCGCACCAGCCCCCGCCTGATTTCCGGCTGGAAGACGATCACCAGGGTCAGGGCCATGAAGGGGACGAACTGGTTATAGAGGAAGGCAAGCCGCTCAAATTCATGGTCGCTGGTGATGATGAGCACCAGCGCGGTGGCGGCAAGCATCATGAACACAAAGCCCTGGATGACCCGTGCGCCCCGTGTGGTGCGCAAAAAACGGTAGACCAGGAAGACGATCACCCAGATCAGGGCCAATTCAATGACAAGCTCGTGGACCGGATACCCCTGTACCCGAGTCCAGACCTGTTGAAGCTGGTTGAGACGTTCCTGGATCAATCCTGAGCCTGTGTTAGCGCCAAAGCACGGCACATTCTAGCCTTAAGCCGAGAGCGCGCCAGACTCAAGCGGGGAATTGCATCACGAATGAAAGATTTTCGGCGTCAAAGCGTGATGTACACAACGACGGATGTTGACACTGTGCAAAACGTACGCCCACGGCGTGAGGTATGATCACCCCCGGCTGTGCTTTCCGGGATGTGGTTAAAAATCGTCGCGGGCGCTCGTGTGGGGCTTGCACATTTCCCGGATTGTTTGTCTTATATCGCCCGGAGGCCTTCATGCTGCAAAAACTCGATGCTCTTCGCGCTAACATCCAGCGCGTTTACTTTGGTAATCAGACCGCGGTTGAAAAACTCATCGTCTGTCTTCTGGCCCGAGGCCATATCCTGATCGAGGACGTCCCCGGCGTGGGCAAAACCATGCTGGCCACGGCGCTGGCAAAAAGCCTGGACTGCACCATCGCGCGCATTCAGCTTACCCCCGACATGCTCCCCGGCGACATCCTCGGCGTCACCATCTGGGACCAGCAAAAAAGCGAATTCCACTTCAAGCCCGGCCCGGTGTTCTCCAACATCATTCTGGCCGACGAAGTGAACCGGACCACGCCGCGCACGCAGTCGGCGCTGCTGGAGGCCATGAACGAGGCGCAGATCTCCATCGACGGGCATACGCGCAAGCTGGCGCAGCCGTTCATCGTGATCGCGACGCAAAACCCCTTCGACTTTGAAGGCACGTATTTCCTGCCAGAAAGCCAGTTGGACCGGTTTTTGATGCGTCTGCACCTGGGCTACCCCACCCCGGAAGACGAAGCACGCATCCTGACCGTGGAGCCCTCCCGGACGGCGCTCAACGAACTCAAACCCGTGCTGACGGTGGAAGAAATCATCTCGCTGCAGCAGATGGTGCACAAGGTGCAGATCGACCCGGCGCTGGTGGATTACATCATCCGGATCGCCGCGGCCACCCGCGGGTCTGACCAGTTGCAGATCGGGCTCTCCCCCCGCGGCACGCTGGCGCTGGCCACCGCAGCCCGTGCGACGGCGATGATCCACAACCGTGACTACGTGGTCCCCGATGACATCGTGAGCAACGTCATCCCCGTCTGCGCGCACCGGATCATCAGCAAGAACTACCTGCACGACGCCAACGGCGTAACGGCGCATCAAGTGATGCAGCAGGTGCTGGAAACCGTCCACTCGCCCGTCTAAGAGACGGGGTCGCGTGTCCGCGTCGAAGATTCAGAATAAAAGACTCAAAGAGGTCCGGAGCTCACACTCCGGACCTCTTTGTTTTTGACACGGGACGCTGGGCAATTGCATTTGACGAAAGCCCACGCGCCCGGGTCGTCGCGTGTCCATGAGTGGGTTGATTGAGATTTGGGTTTCAAAAGGACATCCGCCTGGGATGGATTAGAACTTTTCGAAGCCCCCCGACACCCCGCAAACCCGATCCCCCGGGTGCATGCGCCTTCGCATTGTCCAATGCAATTGCCTTAACTCGCGACGCGGGACACGGGACGTCTTCTCCATCCCTGTGTAAACTATTGGGCTCCAATCCAACTGACACCCGAGGTTCCTTCAATGGCGCAGCTCAACAAATTCTCCTCCCGCGTGACACAGCCCAAAAGCCAGGGCGCTTCCCAGGCCATGCTTTACGGCACCGGCCTGACCGAAGCCGACATGAACAAGGCGCAGATCGGCATCGTTGCCAACTGGTTTGAAGGCAACACCTGCAATATGCACCTCAACCAGTTGGCGGACTATGTCAAAACCGGCGTGAAGAAGGCGGACCTGGTCCCCATGCGCTTCAACACCATCGGCGTGTCCGACGGGCTCTCCATGGGCACCGACGGCATGAGCTTCTCCCTGCAGTCGCGCGAAATCATCGCAGACTCCATCGAAACCGTGATGGGCGCGCAGTGGTACGACGCGCTGGTCACCATCCCCGGCTGTGATAAAAACATGCCCGGCTGCATGATCGCCCTCGCCCGGCTCAACCGGCCCGGCTTCATGATCTACGGCGGCACCATCAAGCCCGGCTGCAGCAAGTTCGGCGGGAAGGAAAAACCCCTCGACATCGTCTCCGCATTCCAGGCCTACGGCGAATTCGTCACCAACAAAATCTCCGAGCCCGAACGCGCCGAAATCATCAAATGCTCCATCCCCGGTGCCGGCGCATGCGGCGGGATGTATACCGCAAACACCATGGCCAGCGTCATCGAAGCCATGGGCATGAGCCTCCCCTTCTCCTCCTCCAGCCCCGCGGAAGATCAGGAAAAAGTGGATGAATGCCTCGCCGCCGGCGCAGCCATCCGCAAGCTCCTTGAACTGGACCTTAAGCCCCGGGACATCATGACCCGCGCGGCCTTTGAAAACGGCATCATCGTCGGCATCGCCCTGGGCGGCTCCACCAACATGGTGCTCCACCTGCTGGCCATCGCCAAAGCCGCAGGCGTGAAGCTCGACATCGATGACTTCCAGAAGCTCTCCGACAAAACCCCCTTCCTGGCAGACCTCAAGCCCTCGGGCAAGTACGTGTTCGACGACCTCCACAAGGTCGGCGGCGTGCCCGCAGTGATGAAGTACCTCCTGGAAGAAGGCTACCTCGACGGCAGCTGCATGACCTGCACCGGCAAAACCATCGCTGAAAACCTCAAGAACGTCCCCAACCTCAAAGCCGGCCAGGACGTGGTGATGCCCCTGGAGAAGCCCCTCAAGGCGTCCGGACACATCCAGATTCTTTATGGCAACCTGGCCCCCGAAGGCTCCGTGGCGAAGATCACCGGCAAGGAAGGCCTGAGCTTCACCGGCGTGGCCAAGGTGTTTGATCAGGAAGAAGCCATGCTCGCCGCATTTGAACGCGGGGAGATCAAAAAGGGCCAGGTCATCGTCATTCGCTACGAAGGCCCCAAGGGCGGCCCCGGCATGCCGGAAATGCTCACTTGCACCTCCGCGGTCATGGGTGCCGGCCTGGGCAAGGAAGTCGCGCTCATCACCGACGGCCGGTTCTCCGGCGGGTCGCACGGCTTCCTCGTCGGGCACGTGTGCCCCGAAGCGCAGGAAGGCGGCCCCATCGCCCTGGTGAAGGACGGCGACAAGATCACCCTCAGCGCCAACACACGGGAAATCACCGTGCACGTGTCTGATGAAGAAATGGCCAAGCGCAAGGCGCTCTGGAAGGCCCCGCCGTACCGGGTGACCTCCGGCACGCTGTACAAGTTCATCAAGACCACCACCAACGCTTCGACAGGCTGCGTGACTGACGCCTGAAGCGGGATCTCAGCGGGCTTGAAAATGGTTGGCCGGAGCCAGCTTCACATCATCCACGTAGAAAAACGCCTCCTGCGTCGCGTGAGATGTGAACCCCAGCCAGTCGAGGGATTTGAATTCCTTGCTGCAAGTGAAGGTTTTGGTGATCGGCTCGCCACCTGCGGGAGTGACGGTGAGAGTCCACGCGCCTGAGCCCAGCGTGCAGGTGATGACGAATTTTGAGAACACGCCATGCGGGAGCTTGGTGATGGTGTCGTTGCCTGCCATGAGCGTGCCATCGGCCTTGATGTAGATGTGGGGCCCGGAGATGTAGGAACCGGTGTAATCCCGCCACTCGTTGCGGATGAACGCGCCGGGTTCGGGCCGCAGCAGGAAGCTGGAGGTGAGCGTGCCTTCCTTAAAGTGCGGTTCCCAGTAAACGTGCGGGTTGTACTCGGCTTTGTTGTTCTTGGAGTCGGTGAATTTCAGGCTGCGCTTGCCCGCGCCTGCGGCTTCTTCCGTCACGCGTGCGGTGCCTTCAGGGCTGTCTTCATAGGTTTTCGCTCCAGGCGCCTTGTCCCCCACCGGCACGGCTTCAAAGCTTTCGCTGATCTCCTTGCCAGGCGGATATTCGTACACCGGAAATGCCCGGGGCATGACGCCTGTATATGGCTTTGCCCCCGCACGTCCGGCCTGAGAGTGGTCGAACGGCTTGAATCCCATTTTCAGGGCAAGGGCGTCGGGCTTGAGATTGAAGTTTAAGTTGTCGGCGTCGACAAACCCCGGATCGGCGATGCTGGAGTCTTTGTCCTGCCCTTTGGCCTGCCACTTTTCGAAGGTGAGGCCGCCGGGAAAGATCACGGGCTTGCCGTCGGTCCGAAAGTAGATGTTGTGGTTGAGAACGTAGTTGCCGCCTGACCAATCCATGCCGAACATCGGGGCGCTTTTGGAGATGAAAATGTTGTGTTGAATGTCGAGCGTCTGGTGCTGGGGTTCGGGCCGGGTGCGCATCAATTGGGCTTCGCCGCCGAAGGCGAAGATGTTATTGCGCAGCACGTTTTCCCTGCCGTAGTGCTGGTGAAAGCCTGCGGACCTGGTGTTATAGACGAGGTTGGATTCGGTGAGGAGTTTGGATGTCCCTTCATCGAAGTAAATGCCCCACCCGCCATAGGAGTAGGAGTCCACATCGTGGATGACATTGTGATGGATGTGGTTGCCTTCTCCGGCGCCGAGGGTGTAGACGCCGCCCATGTCTGACAGAACGCCCTGGCCGATCTGCCGGATGTGGTTGTAGGCGATCTCGTTGTGATGCGAAAGGCTTTTGCCGTAGCCCCAGGCCCAGCCGGGAGAGATGCCGGTGTAGTAGAGATCGACAATATCGTTGTGGAGGATTTTGTTGCCGTAGGAATGCCCGATCCAGACACCGACGCCGGCGCTGTGGATGCGCCCGCCATGCGCGATGAGGCAGTTGGAAACGGTGTTATTGCTGGCGACAAGGGCGTCGGTTTCGAAGTAGTCCATCTCGCCGATTTTGATCCCGCCAGCGCCAAGATCGGTGAATTCACAGTTTGAAACAAGGTTGTTTTTGGAGCCCAGGCCAAGGGAAAGGGCATATTCTCCAACGTGGCTGACCCGGCAGTTTTCGATTACGCAATCGCGCATACCGACGCCTCGGATGGCCGCGGGCAGGTTGGATTCAGCCTGCGGGGTGCTCTGGCCTTTGACGCCCGGCGTCCAGTTGGCATGCTCAAAAGCAAGGCCGTCAAGCGTGACATTCCCCACGAATTCAGACTTTGCGGGGCTGCCGCGAAACTCGACAAAATGCGTCAACCGCGGCGCGATGACCGTGGTGTTCTCCGGCGTTTGGCCGGGCATCGGGAGATAGGTCAGAACACCTGATTGATTGTCCAGATACCACTGGCCGGGTTTGTTGAGCGCTTCGCGGACATTTTCCACCAGATACCGGCCGTTGTAGGGCATCCGGGTCCAGTCATCGGTGCCGGGGGTGGTGCCGGTGAATTGGATGATGCTGTTTTTCTCATCAACCGCTGCAGGCTTAAAGCGCGATGCGGACCAGAGATGGAAGGCGATCACCTCCACATCCGCAAGGTTGTGCCAGTCGGCTTTGATGTCGCCGGGTTTGAACTGGACCTGGTCGTAGCCCTTTTTCTTATTGGCATCGGTCGGGGGCAGCAGGGCTTGAACGTAGTAATAGCCGGTCTCAGGGAGCCGCGGCCGGGGCATGCGCTGTCCGTTGACGAAAAGCTGTGTGAATTGCCACTTGCCCGAGGCCACATCCGGCAGCGTGACCGTCCATCGGCCGTCCTTGACCGTCCAGCCGGTGATCTTTTCACCGGCGGTAAAAACCGGCTGCTCGTTGGGATGGGCTTGGTATCTGCTGCCGGAGTCTGCCGCGGTAAAGACAAGCGGCTCTTTAAGGTGGTATTGACCGCCTCGGATGACAACGTTTTTGGTTTTCAGGGGGTCAGCCCGGAGTTGTTGCTGAGCATGGGCCACGGTGGCCCAGGGCTTTTCCCGCGTGCCCGGATTGGCGTCATTTCCGTCTAAAGCGATGAAAAACTGGGCATTTAAGTCGCCAGATTGAGCCTCAACAGGGTGCCATGCCACAAATATAGGCACGATCCAAACGAGCATAAAACCGAGCAAAAAGCACATAAAATCCCCACATTTTGGACATTTTGCAAGATTCATGATCGTACCCAAACCATGCCTTTGGAGGCATTTAAACACCGCTTCACCAACTTTTGCTGAATTTATCATCAAAAATCTCTTGATCTTATATCGGGTTATTGCATAGACTGTGAAAGTTCTGTGTGGTTCCTCCACGACATATCACTGGTGCAGTCTGACTCCGCGGTTTTGCCGTCCATGGCAAATCCACGGGTCGGTCCAGCGGTCAAAGGCTTTATGGCTTTGGCACGTCGACGTGGGCATTCAGAGGTCGGTTCCTGTTTCAACAATTGATTTATGCGCCAGCAGGCGCACAGAGAGGAGTGGGCGATGTTCCAGCACCAGGCAGGAAGGCGCTCGGGGGTTAAAAAGGCATTCACCATCATCGAATTGCTGGTGGTGATGGCGATCGTCACCACTCTGATCTCTCTCGCCCTGCCGGCCATCAGCCAGGCGCGCGAAACGGCCAACCGGGCGCGCTGCCTGGGCAACCTCAAGCAGATCGGCGTGGGCTACGCGATGTACATGAACAACTTCAAGCAGCGCACCTGGACGCAAAACGCATCAGCGTCGGGCGAACTGATCCGCAAGAGCGGGGTTTACCAGGGCAGCGGCCTGCTGCTGGCGGGCGATTACCTGGGCACCCCGGATGTGTTTGGCTGCCCCTCACGAACGGAAGTGGGCCTCTATCCCTACAGCCAATACCGAAAAGCATCCATGGCCAACCCGCCTAACGACTGGGGTTCCGACTACTTCCAGCGGCTGAGCAACTTCGTCTACGGCCCCTACCAGTCCGAGCGCGACGGCTACAAGGGCATTGAAACCGACAACCCCCGCGCAGGCGCAGGCCGTCCTTATCACAAGGTCGGTTTTTCCTCCCTCCGCCTGGCCGGCGATGCTGACTTCAGGAAAGACATCCCCACCATTCCCGGCGCATCAGGGATCAACGCGTGGTGGATGAGCTACATTGACCGATTTGATCCCACCAACCCTTAAGACATACTTTGAAGAAGATTTCACCAACGGGGTGAACTTTAACAGCCCTCCCATGTCCAAAATTCCAGGGGAGACGGGCGGGGAATCGCGTGCACTCTTTTTTGCGTCCCTTTGTAAAGCAGCCGTCGACCATGAAAAAAAATCGCTTATTCGTAATGACCGCTCTCGCCGGGCTCATGAGCATCAGCGCCGCCTGGGCGGGAGTCGATCCCACGGCCCAAGGCGTGGTGCCCATCAGCGTCAAAGGCCGGGAGATGGTGGATCAAGCCGGCCAGCAGGCCCGGTTCTGGGGCATGAATATGTCCGCGGTCTACCCTGAGCACGCCGCTGCGGAGGGCATCGCCAGGACACTGGCCGCGCTGGAGATCAACCTCGTGCGCCCCCATCATCTGCTGCGCCCCAGCCAGGACTGGACGCGCAAGCCCAACATGGTGGCGCTGGTGAAGTACAAGGAAAACAGCCGCGACCCGGACACCGAAGCCTGGGACCGGTTTGATTACCTCAACGCGCAACTGAAAAAGAACGGCATCTACCTGGCCATGTCCGCGCATCAGAGCCGGACATATCTCCCCGGCGACGTGGACATCCTCAAGACCGATGCCGCAGACCGTGAAGCGTGGTCAGCGGCGATGAAGGAACTCAACACCTGGGACTGGAAAAAGGCCATCGATATCCGCAAGATGCTGCCCACCATCGACGAGCGCGCCGCCCTGCTCAATGAGGAATTCGCCCGGAACCTGCTCACGCACGTCAACCCGTACACCAAGGTTGCCTACGCTGCGGACCCGCAGGTGCTGACGATGGAAGTGGTGAATGAATCTTCCGCGGAATACTGCATCATTTGCGGGAACCGTTTCCCGGCGTATTGGGATAAAAAACTTCAGGAAAAGTGGCAGGCCTACGCAAACTCACAGGGCATCCTGGAGCCGGGCGATCTTTACGCCCCCAAGGGAGACCAGGCTCTGGCCGTGCGCGCAAAGTTCCTGCGCAAGCTGGATGAGGACTACTTCATCCGAATGAAAAAGACGATCCGCGAAACCGGCTCCAAAGTCCCCGTCACCTATTCCAACCTGTGGCGCGGCGAAAATGCCCTTGGCATGCAGGAAGCCAATGCCGACCACACCGAAGACCACTCCTACAGCGATCCCCTGGTGGTGAAGTCCGCCGAAGACTGGATCCTTCCCCTCACGCGTACGAGCCTTAAGGACAAGCCCTTCTTCGTCGGTGAGCTCAACATCAGCGAGGGAAGCGAACCCATGCGCCGGCAAGCCCCCTACCGGTCCATGATGCCGCTGGCGGCCAGCGCGTACGGCTCCCTGCAAAACTGGTCCGGCGTGGTGTGGTTCGCCTGGTCCCACGGGGACAGTAAGTTCGGCGCTGACGGCTGGTCCGACGCCGAGAGCCGGCAGGTGAACCTGGGCGACATGGTCACCGACGCGATGCAGATCGACCATATGCGCACCACCGGACTCATCTTCCGCAAGAAGCTGGTGGATGCCAGCAAAGCCCCCATGGTGATGCCCTTTGACGAAAACTTCGTCGGCTCAAACTACGGCAAGCTGATGAACGGGCAAGGCACCGCCAAGCCGGGCTGGCAAAGCATCCACGCGGTTTACAAAGCCCCCGCAGGCACGCAAAAGCCCAAGGAAACCCCCTGGGCCAAGCCAGTGCCCGAAGGTCCCCTCGTCGCCGACACCGGGCAGATCATCAAGGACATCCAGCGCAAGCAGCTCACCGTCAGCGCACCTCAGGCCGAGGCCTTCAGCGGGTATCTGGACGATAAAGCGCCCGCCGGCCTTAAACGACTCTCCATCGGTGCACAAGACGGCTTTGCCACGGTGATCGCCGTCGCCGATGACGACAAACCCCTGGAGCAATCAAGCAGAATCATCATCAGCCGAACGGCGATCGACGCCGCGGAGCGTGAACGCGCCAGCCTGCCCATTACGCTCTCGGGTCTCAAAAAGCCAGGCGCCAATGAAACGTGGCAGGTGAAGCTCACCCGCCCGCGTCTGCTGGCAGGCGCACTCAAGGATTATGCTGATGTGGAGTTCAAACCCGTCGACATCAACCCCGACGGCACGCTGGCCCTGCCCAAAGCGATCTGGACGGAATGCGAACTGCACCTCAAGGCCAAATAAGCCATGCCAAACCATGCCCATGCCATGCCGGACCTGGACGCCACGGGGCTTTTCCGCACGTGGGTGGACCCTGTTTCCGGTGTGGTAAGCCACGTGCTCACCACGCGGATCGCCCCCCTTCAGCAGTCGTTTTACTTCACCAATCCCAGCCTCACCAATGACGGCCGGTATCTCTGGTTCTACTGCGCCTTCCCCCCAGGCGGAGACGCTTATTACGGCCGCCAGCTCGCCGTGGCAGACCTGAAAACCGGCAAGCTGACGCACTATCCAGAGACGCAGTTTTC
This sequence comes from uncultured Phycisphaeraceae bacterium, assembly GCA_964542875.1. GTDB lineage: Bacteria > Planctomycetota > Phycisphaerae > Phycisphaerales > Phycisphaeraceae > CAZGOM01. Next base: position 949 of record CAZIWA010000002.1, on the reverse strand, counting down.
CGACGCCTCCCCGTGCGTGGACCCTGACACCGGCACGGTCTACTGGATCACCGGCCTGGACATCTGGGCCCGCGGGCCTCAAGCCGGCGACATGGCCCGGGTGGTGAATCGCTTTCCCGATGACCTCAATAAAAATCGACGCCCGCTGCGCATCGCCACCCATCTCACATTCAGCGCGGATAAGAAGCGCTTCAACATTGACGCCCAGATCGGCAACGAGTGGCTGGTGGGTGATATCGGCGTGGACGCCGGCACACCCTTTGAGCTCTGGCAGCGCTTTGACCGTTGTTACAACCATGCGCAAATGAGCCCGACCGACCCGAACCTGATGCTGCTGGCCCAGGACGGCTGGCACGACGCCTCCACCGGCGAAAAGGGAGACACCATCGACCGGCTGTGGCTCATCCGCAAGGGTGAAAAGGCCCGGGCCATCTTCCCGCAAGACCCCTCCAACATGCGCGGACACGAATGGTGGGACGCCTCGGGCCGATACGTGTGGTACATCCACTACCGGACAGGCACGCACAAGGTGGACATCCACACCGGAGTGGATCAGCGCATATGGCCCAGCGGGCACACGCACTCCCACAGCGACCACACCGGTCAATACCTCGCCGGCGATGTGAACCCCCGTCAGGACGTCTGGAAAGTGGCTTTCTTCAACACCCGGACCGGCAAGCAGGCGGACATCGTGACCGACATGCCTGTGCTGAACTTTCCCCGGTCGCGCTACCACGTACACCCGCATCCCCAGTTCTGCGGGCAGGACCGGTACGTGTGCTATACCACCAATGTCTTTGGAAGCGTCGATCTGGCGCTGGTGGATGTCGCGCAGCTTCTGGACCGGACGCGCTGATTAAAAGCAGGCCCGCAGTGAGATAAACGACGCAATCGCTCCACGCTCCGGCGATCAAGGCTAGAATCTTTACCCTCATGGCCCAGCCCACCA
>CAZIWA010000001.1:106251-114779 GCA_964542875.1 uncultured Phycisphaeraceae bacterium | reverse complement strand
CGCCGGCTCCCGATCAACCACCTCCACCGACATAAGTGAACTCTTCAGTCGCAAACCTGGGCAACTCTTGTGCACGCCCATGTCCACACCAATCAACCTGTAACAATCCACTCCCTCTGCCTTTTACCTTATCCCTTATCCCTTATCCCTTGTACCTTTTCCGACCCTGCTTTTTCCGCCTATTAACTTCGCGTCTTCGCGCCTTCGCGGTTAAAAATCCGCCTCTTCCTCCGCGCATCTCCCCCCCCAAGCAAAAAACACCACCGCCCCGCTTCTTAAAGCGCTTCTCTTCAACCTTCTCTTACTTTTTCCGCTTCGTGGCTTCGTGGTTGACTCTTCCACCCAGCCACCACCCCTCAACCCTCATCATCATCCTCATCCGAATACCCATACCCTGTGATCCCACGCTTGGTCTCACGGATGAAATCCACAAACTCCCGGCAAAGCGGATCATGCCCGCACTTCTCCATGATCATGTCCAACGACCGCGTCATGATGAAGCGTTGCTTGAAAAATGTCTTAAACGCCAGCGTCAGCGGCTCAATGCTGTCCCGATACCCACCACGCCGCAAACCCACCAGGTTCAGCGAACTCACCTTCCGCGTCCGATAAACCGTGCAAAACGGCGGAACATCCTGCGTCACCCCCGCCAAACCCGAAATCATCGCCATCCGACCCACCCGGCAAAACTGATGCACCGCCGCATTCCCCGAAACCGTCACATTGTCCGCAATCTTCACATGCCCCGCCAGAAGCGCGCCGTTGATCAGCGCGCAATTGTCCCCCACCACCGTGTCATGCCCGATGTGGCTGTTCACCAGCAGCATGTTCTTGTTGCCGATCGTCGTCGGCACCTTTCCCGTCGCCGCATGGATCGAAGCACCCTCACGGATGATGTTCAAATTCCCGATCACCACCCCCGCCGTCGCCTTCGTCCCGTCGAATTTCCGGTCCTGAGGCGCAAATCCAATGCACGCGTTGGGGTAAATCTCATTCCCCTCGCCCATCACCACCGGACCGCGGATCGACACCCGCTCCTGAACCTTGCACCCCGGCCCCATCACCACCGGCCCCTGAATCATGCTGTAAGGCCCCACCTCCACCGACTCATGGAGCTTGGCCAACGGGTCAATAATCGCTGTGGGATGAATCCGCGACATAAGTTTCTAAATCCAGCTTAACAGGGAGAACTCCCCGCTTAAAACAACCAACCCGCGGCCTTGACCCGGTATTCACCGTGTCAGACGCGGGTCGATGCGAAGCGCACCCGATTGGAGTCGAACCAATAACCTTCTGATCCGTAGTCAGATGCTCTATCCAATTGAGCTACGGGTGCTTCACCTCGACCATTTTACCGGTCGAGAACGAAATATATTACCCATTCCCCGGAATTCTGCAACGTCCTCCCCACACACAAAAAATCCCCCACAAATCACCCCCGCCGCCGACCCACCCGCCACACTCCGACAACCAACGCCTCCCCAAGCCCTCCAACCAGCTCAATCTCCCACTTTCCGGCTCTTTAACTTCATAAATCGTAAATTACAATTCATAAATTCCCCCGCTATCCTTAAATCGTGCCCCCGCCACCCACCCCCAACCCGAATCAAAACGACCCCATCGAGCTCAACCACAGGCCCGATCCCCCGCCCGCGCACAACCCAAATCCACTCCTGGCTCCCCGCAAAAGAACCACCTCCCAGACCTCCGCCTGGGACGACACCCCCGACGACGGCACACCCGTCTGCTCCTACTGCAGCTACTCCCTGGCGAACCTCGGCATCACCGGCACCTGCCCCGAATGCGGCTTCCGCTTCGACCTGGGCCGCCCCAAGCCCCGCGCCGTCAAGCTCCGCCGCAAAACCCATGAGTTCCTCGGCTTCAAGGGCCGCACCGCCGTCTCCATCAAATTCGCCCTCCTCGCCTGCGCCGTTCTCCTCACCTGGGCCTTCCACAAAATCATCCCCCACAGCACCCTCACCGGCGACTGGGTCCTCTGGGGCCACTACGCCGGCTCCGCCGTCTGGTCGTTTATGGTCATCTGGGTTCCCACCCTCGCCTGGTGGATTCTGGATTACGCCGAAGACAAAGACCGCCTCCATCCAGCCGCCACCCTCTTTGCCGCCCCTGCGCTCTGCGTCGCCGTCAGCGCCTTCCTCTGGCCTCAATCCATCCTCCCCGCCATCGCCATCGGCGCCATCATGGGCCTCCTGCGCGTCGCCAAGGTCCGCATCAAGCCCTACATCCCCATCCGCTTCCGCTGTGAAGTCTGCGAATTCCCGCTCGACGGCCAAAAGCCCCGCGGCGACTGCCCCAAATGCACCGCCCCCTACGACCTCATCCGCGCCCAGGAAGAGCGTGACCGAGGCGAAGAAAAAATCCGCCACATGTTCTGCCGCAAATGCGAATACGAGCTCACCGGCCTCCCCCGCAAAGGCCTCTGCCCCGAATGCGGCGAACGTTTCGACCTCATGGACCCCGCCACCCGTCTGAGCATCGTCCAACTCGCCAACCGCCGCCAGAAAGGCCAATACCTCGTCTCCCAGCTCCTTGCCTTCCTCATCCTCCTGGTCGCCGGAAACTACCTCCTCTACAGCGCCTGCGCCCTCACCAACATCGCCGGAACCTCCAACGCCGGCCTCTCCATCGCCGCCCTCCTCGCCGTCGCACTCCCCCTGATCTACAGCGTCTTCGTAACCATGGCGGACCGCATCATCTGCCAGCCCCTGGGCTTCGGCTTTGTCCAGACCCTCTTCGTCTGCACCGCCACCCCCGTCCTCATCAGTGCCGCTGCCCTCCTCTCCGGCACCGCCGCCGCCTTCCTCCTCCTCCCCCTGGCCATCCTCACCGGCTTCTTCGCCGGCCTCTTCTGCGCCCGCCGCCAACTCGGCGACATCCGCCAATAAAAAAACACCGCGCACCCCAAACCAAATACCACAACAGCCGTGCCGTGTCTTACACGCCCGCTACCACCTCAAAACACTTCCCTCAACCTCTTTGCGCTCTTCCCTTTGTGGTCAACTTCCCTCTTCTCTCCCCCCTCTAACCACACTCTGGACCCTTGCCTTACAATAAACCCACCCCACCCGGAGGCAACCATGGCAGACCCCATTCTTAACGTCCCTCGCTTTGGCCGCTTCGGCAGAACTTTCCAGCTCAAAATCGAAACCGCCGCAGACCTCAAGCACGCCGAAAAACTCGACGAAGCCCTCTGGGTCGCCACCGCCGCCCCCATCCTCAGCCTCACCGACTGCGACCCCGTCCTCCTCCAGATCCTCGACACCGACGCCGACGGCCGCATCATCGCCGACGATGTTCAGGCCGCCATCAAATGGCTCTTTGAAACCTTCAAAAACACCGACCGTGTCACCGAAAAATCCACCATCCTCAGCCTCGCCGACATCAACACCGAAAACACCGACGGCAAGCGCCTCGTCGAGGCCGCCAAAACCGCGCTCACCCGCCTGGGTAAGCCCGACTCCACCGAAATCGACCTCACCCAGGTCCGCGGCACCCTCGAAAGCAAAAAACAACTCCCCGTCGGCGAAAACGGCGTCATCCTCCCCACCGCCACCGAAGACCTCGCCCTCAGGGAATTCATCGAAGCCATCGTCAAAACCCTCGTCGGCGCAGACCACCCCTCCGGCGCCAAAGGCGTTGATGCCGCCACCGTCGACAAATTCGTCGAGCTCGCCAAAGCCTGGCTCGACTGGCACGCCAAAGGCCAGCTCGACGACACCGGCACCCCCACTGAAATCATGCCCCTGGGCCACGCCACCCCTGACGCCTTCGCCAAAATCCAGGCCATCCGCGCCAAGCTCGACCAATACTACGCCCAGTGCCGGCTCCTCCTTTTCGACCCGGCCACCAAAGACAAATTCACCACCCACTTCGCCAAGCTCGAAGGGCCTGATCTTGCCGACCCCGCCAAGATCAACGCTCTGCTGGAAGCGGCCCCCCTCTCCCCCGCCCATCCGGACATGACCCTCAACCTGGATGAGAAAATCAACCCCGCTTTCATCGCCCGCGTCCAGGGCCTGGAATCCGTCGCCGAAGCCATCATCGGCAAAAACCTCCACACCCTCAGCCTCGATCACTGGAACACCATTCTCGCGCGCTTTAAGCCCTACGAAGCCTGGGTCACCTCCAAGCCCGGCGCGCAGGTTGAGCCCCTGGGCGAAGAAAAACTCACCCAATACCTCGACCCTGCCCTCACCGCCAAGGCCAAGGAACTCATCGCCAGCTCCAAAGACGTCGCCGAGTCCAACAACAACCTGCGCCTGGTTGAAAAGGCCCTCCTCTTCCAATCCCTCTTTCTCCGCTTCGTAAACAACTTCGTCTCCATGCCCGAGCTCTTTGACATCAAGACCGCCGCGATGTTTGAAATGGGCACCCTCGTCATGGACGGCCGCCGTTTCAACCTCTGCATCAAAGTCCACAACCGTGCCGAACACGCCGCCATCGCCGGCACAGGCGGCACCTTCATCATGTATGTCGAGTGCATCCTCAAAAACAACCTTGAGAAAATGGAGCTCGCCGTTCCCGTCACCGCGGGCCTCAAAGGCAACGTCGCCGTCGGCAAGCGAGGCGTCTACATCGACCGCCAGAACCGCGAATGGAACGCGCGCGCCGTCCAGATCATCGAAAACCCCATCAGCTTCCAGGAAGCCATCTTCGCCCCCTTCATCCGCCTGGGCGCCATGATCACCGGCAAGATCGAATCCATGGCCGGCAGCGCCCAGAAAAGCTTTGACGACTCCGCAAACCAGGCCATCACCGCCGTCCAGACCGTGCCCACCGCCAAGCCCCCGGCGCCCGGCCCCGCGGCCCCCGCCGCACCCAGCCAGCTCCCCGGCCTCCTCGTCGGCGGCGGCCTCGCCTTCGCCGCCATCTCCAGCGCCGCCGCCTACATCATCAACACCCTCCTTGGCCTCTATCTCTACAAAATCATCATCGGCATCACCATCGCCGTCATCACCGTCATGGGCCCCATCCTCCTCCTCGCCTGGCTCAAGCTCCGCAAGCGCGACCTCTCCGCCATCCTCGAAGGCTCCACCTGGGCCATCAACGCCCGCCTTCGCATGACCCACCGCCTCAGCCTCGAGCTCACCGAAACACCCCCCTACCCCAAAGACGCCACCGGCACCCCCGGCCATCACCTTAAATTCCTCATCTACGTCCTCATCGCCGTCCTGCTGCTGGGCGTCGGCGCCATCGCCTACTTCGACTACCGCGCACACGCCGAAAAAGACCTCCAGGACCTCATCGACGCCAAGCTCAAGGAACAGCGCGCCGCCGCCGCTGCCACCCAGCCCGCGGGCGTCGCCACCGGTGCCGACGCCACCAAAAAATAAATGCCCCTGGATCACCCCTACAACCTCCCGCCAGGCGGACTCTGGCTTGCCGGCTCACTCCACGCCCACCAGGACCGCATCCCCCTCCAGGCGATGGTCGACCAATACGCCGCCCGCGGCTACGGCTACCTCATGGTCGCCGGTCACAACACCCACCTCACGCCCCAGGCTCTGGCCGCCTTAAACACCCAGGGCATCACCATCATCCCCGGCACCGAGTACACCAAGGGCCCTCACCTCCTCCACGCCGTCCACGCCTGGGACGCCGACCGCAACCTCCGCCACGTCATGCCCAACATCCGCAAAATCACGGACTCCGCCCACGCCTTGGGCGAAATCACCGTCGCTGCCCACCCCTCCTGGGACACCCATTTCGACCACATCCCCGTCAGCGAAATGCTCGCCTGCCCCAGCCTCACCGGCATCGAAATCTACAACGGCCTCATCAGACGGCTCGACGGCACCGCCTGGGCCATCGACAAGTGGGACTCCCTTCTCTCCCACGGCAACCGCCTCTGGGCCTTCGCCGATGACGACTCCTTTATGACCGACGATGTCAATCTCGGCTGGAACGTCACCTGCTGCGCCGACCGCTCCATCGCCGCCATCCTCGACGCCCTCCGCCAAGGCCGCTTCTACCCCTCCACAGGCGGCCACATCAAATCCATCTCCGTCGAAGGCTCCCACATCACCATCCACGCCCCAAACGCCTCGCGCATCACCGCCTCAGGCCGCCACGGCAAAAACCTCGCCACCCTCCCCGGCCCCCACGCCACCTTCGACGCCGCAAAATTCGACACCCCCTACCTCCGCTTCACCATCCTCCACCCCGACGGCAAACAAGCCTGGACCCAACCCTTCTGGCAACCCTGAAAACAAGAACGTCACATGATCCGACCGTTTTCATCCAAGCGCGATTGCCCTACATCTCCCCCCGAAAACTTACGGCAAGCGCCAATACAACCCGTAACGATCCAACTCCCCAATCTTTCCGTCCTTTTACCTTATACCTTGTCCCTTTTACCTTTCTTCATCTCTCCCTGTCCACCGCGATCGGCCGCCCCTCGCTGAGCACCGTCCCCTGAAAAATATCGTCAAACGTCACCTCCCACGTCGCCACTCTCCGCTCCAGCGTCTGATAGCTCCCCTTCCCCTGGCGAAACTGCCTCGGGCTCACCCCCACGAACTTCGCAAACAATCTCGAAAAGTAATACGGGTCCCCATACCCCACGGCTTGCGCGATGTCCGCCACCTTGGAGTTGGTCTCCCGCAAAAAGTGGCACGCACGCCCCATGCGCAGCCGGATCACATAGTGCATCGGGCTCTCCCCATACGCCGCGCGAAACAACCGGCAAAAGTGCGCCGGCGACAAATGCGCATGCCGCGCCATCTCCGCCAGCGTGATCCTCTGCGTCAGCCGCTCCTGGATCCACGCCTCCACCCGTCCCGTGTCCAGCCGCACATCGCTCCCTGTCGCCGCCAGCCGTTGCAACCGCTGCAGAATCTGTGCCAGCAGCCCCAGCAGTTCGCAATCCACCCGCGGGTGCAGCCCCACCCCGCCCGCCTCATGCATCAGCACCAATTCCAGAAACCGCTCCCGTAATTTCGGGTCCACCCCCACATGCACCGTCGGCCCGCCGAACTTCCGGATCTCCCCCACAAGCTGCACGCAAAGCGGCCCATCAAAATGCACCCAGAAAATGTCCCACGGCGTCTTTGAATCCGACCAATACTCCTGCTCCACTCCCGGACACAGCACCGCGATATCCCCAGGCCCCATCTCCACCTCAGGCTTGCCCCCCTCCCGCACAAACCCTTTCCCGTCGACCACCATCCAGACAAGATAGTCCATGGGCAACTGACGCTTGGTGTAGTGCCGCGGCGCCTTGGAAAAGTGCCCGGACCGGTGAATCGCCGCAATCGCCTCCATGGGTTTTGAAACCGTCATATTCTCCATGATTGGATTATCCATCTTTTTGAACGCCCGGTCCATTCCCAATTCCCCCCTTCGGCGCGACACTTATCCCGTCAGCTTCCGGGACTGGTCTCCTTCTTTACGGGACCTGTCCCCCTTCTGCCGGACCTCAACGCCAACAGCCTCCATCCAAGGAATCCATCCATGACCGTCGCCAGCTACCCCATCACCCGCGAGCAGATCGAGTTCTACCACTCCGAAGGCTACCTCATCGTCCGCTCCCTCTTCTCCCCTGCGGACATTTCCAAGATCAAGCAGATCTTTGAAGACATGGCCGACGCCGGTAAACCCATCCCCGTCTACTGGCAGCCCGACCTCACCGCCACCCTCGCCGAAGACCCCTTGAAACGCTACCCCCGCGTCATGCACCCCCACCGGTTCATGCCCGAAATCCTCGACTATCTGCTCGACGCCCGCGTCATCGACGTCCTCCGCGGCATCCTCGGCCAGGACCCCCTCGCCGCCCAAAGCATGTACTACTTCAAGCCCACCGGTGCACGCGGCCAGGCCTTCCACCAGGACGACTACTACCTCAAAACCCTGGGCGGAGACTGCGTCGCCGCCTGGGTCGCCGTCGACCCCTCCCTCCCCGAAAACGGCGGACTCTTCGTCTCACCCAAAACTCACCGCCAGGACATCGCCTGCCCAGACCTCGCCGATTCCTCCATGAGCTTCACCACCCACCTCGTACGCCCCCCGCAAGGCCACGACCCCATCCCCGCCGCCATGCAGCCCGGCGACGTCCTCTTCTTCAACGGCCGCGTCATCCACGGCTCCACCCCCAACAGCCACCCCACCCAGTGGCGCCGCTCACTCATCTTCCACTACGTCCCCGAAACCGCCAAAGGACTCTCCGCAGGCTACCACCCCCTCTACCGCCCCGACCGCTCCATCGCCGAACGCGAACGCATCACCGGCGGCGGCCCCTGCGGCACCACCTTCTCCAGTTACGAAGCCTGATCACCCCCACAACCCAATCCACCCAAAAGCACGGCCCACTAAGCCGTGCTTTTTCACATCAAACCACCATCACCACCCAACCAACCCCTACCCCCCACTCTCTTCACCCAATCAAAAAAATCCCCCTCATCCCCCGCACAACTCACCCGCCCCCGCCACCCAAAAACCAAGCATGTAAATCCGACAAATCTTGTAAATCGTGTTAAAAATCTGCTCCAACCCCATCATCAAAAACAAAA
>CAZIWA010000001.1:17144-106151 GCA_964542875.1 uncultured Phycisphaeraceae bacterium | reverse complement strand
CAAATCTTGTAAATCGTGTTAAAAATCTGCTCCAACCCCATCATCAAAAACAAAAACTCTGACCAGACCCCAGCCCCTAGCCCCCAGCCCCTTCCTCCCCCCCTCACCCATCCACCGAAAACAACTGGCTCTTCGCCAGCTTCTGGTACAGCGGACTCCCGCCCATCAACTCCATATGCGTCCCCTGCGCCACGATCTTCCCCTGGTCCATCACCACGATCATGTCAGCATCCACCACCGTGCTCAGCCGGTGCGCAATCACAAACACCGTCCGACCCTGCCGGAACGTCCTCAGCGCTGCCGTGATCTTCGCCTCTGAATCCGCATCGATCTGGCTCGTCGCTTCATCCAGGATCAAAATCGCCGGATCACGCAAAATCGCCCGCGCAATGCAGATTCGCTGCTTCTGCCCGCCCGATAGCCCCACGCCGTCTTCGCCCAGCTTCGCCTGATATCCCTCAGGCAGCACGGAAATAAACTCATCCGCGTACCCGGCCTTTGCGGCTTCGATTGTCCGCGCCATATCCGGCACCAGCACGCCGTAGGAAATATTCTGCGCGATCGTCCCTTCAAAAAGCACGCTCGTCTGCGTCACCACCGCCGCCTGCGCCCGCAGCGTGCGCATATCCACTTCGGTGATGTTGTGCCCGTCGATCGTCACTTTGCCTGCGGTCGGCTCCGCCAGCCGCACCACCATGTTGATCAGCGTTGATTTGCCCGACCCGTTAGGACCCACGATGGCCACCGTCGTGCCAAACGGCACCACCAGGTTCAGCCCATCCACGGCATTCCGGTCCGCGCCGGGGTACCGGAACACCACATCTTCAAACCGGATTTCCTTCGAATGCCTCGGCAGTTCCGGCAGCGCCGCCCGATCCTTGCCCGTGGGCTCCATCGGCGCTTCCACCACTTCGTAAATCCGCTGCGCCGCCGCGCCTGCTTCACCGATTTCCGAGTTCAATTGCGAAAGCGGCTTCAGGCAGGACGCCGCACCCGCCAGGCACACCAGCACCGTGATGAAGTTTTCCGGCTCCAGGCCTTTTTCAAAAATCATGTACGCCGCGACACACGCCAGCCCCATCACGCCAAACAGCCCCAGCGTGTCCACCAGGGGCGAAGCCAGCGCCTTGGTCCGCCGGATTTTCATCTGCCGTTCAACCAGTTCCCGGTTGCGCCTGGCAAAGCGCCTGCGTTCATACCCTTCGGCCCCGTGGACTTTCACCACTGAAATGCCGCCCACGGATTCCTTGATCGTCGCGATCATCCGGGCGTACATCATCAGCGCCTCTTTGCTGGCGCGCCGGATCTTCTTGGAGAATTTTCGCAGCAGGATGCCGATGATCGGAATCCCCACGCACGCCATCAGCGCGATTTTCCAATCCACGAAAAACGCCGCCATCAGTCCGGCCGCGCCCTTGAGGATCTCACCCAGCGCCTTGCCGAGAATCGCCCGGTAACCCGTCGCCAGCGTATTGGAATCCGTAATCAATCGGCTGATGTAGTCCGACGATCCCGCTTTCTGCACAGTCGCCATCGGCGCGTGGATGATCCGGTTGAACATCTGCTGCCGCCAATACTGGCTGGCTTTGTACACCAGCGTCACCGTCGTCAGTTCATGCAGGTACCGGCCCAGGCTGCCCACCAGCGTCAACAGCGCGATCACCGCCACGATGCACAGGAAGCTGTTGAACGGGCTCACCGGCAAAACATCGTGCAGCGTCTGCAGAAGGCTCACCTTCCAATGCGCAATCGCAGTCCCCGGCGTGGAGCCGTCATGCTTGGCCAGGTATTCCTCGATCAACTGCCTCGCCCCGCGGGACCCCTCCGACTTGTTCCCGAACATCAGCGAAATCACCGGCAGCATCAGCGTCAGCCCTGCGCCGAAGCTCGCCGCGGAAATCAGCGCGCCAAGCGAGGCCAAACCGATATCCTTGCGATAGCGCAGGAGGATCTTCGCAGAGCGCCAGAACGGATCGTTCTTCATGTCCTATGGGGTCCACATCTCATCGGCTTACGTGGACAGCCGTCTGAGAAACTCAAAGTAGTCCGGAAAAGTCTTGTCCACGCACTTGGGATCATTGATCGTCACGCCCTGCCGGGCCAGACCGATCACGGCGAAGCTCATCGCCATACGGTGATCATTGTAGGTGTCGATCGCCGCCGGCGTAATCTTCCCCCCGCTAGGCGGCTCGATCTCCAGATCATCCCCGTCGATCGTCGCCTTCGCGCCCAGCTTCGTCAGCTCCACGCGCAGCGCCTCCAGCCGGTCCGTTTCCTTCACCCGCAGGTTCCCGATATTCCGGATGTACGTCGGCCCGTCGGCCAGCACCGCCACGCACGCCAGTGTCTGCGCCATGTCCGGCATGTCGTTCAAATCGATATCGATGCCCTTGAGCTTCTTCCCGTTTTCCGGCGCCATCACCGTGATGAAATCATCGCCGAACACCAGCCCCGCGCCCATCTTGTAGAGCACGTCGGCGAAGCCCACATCACCCTGCAGGCTCTTCTTGCCCAGGCCTTCGATCGTGATCTTGCTCCCCGGCACCACCGCCCCCGCGGCCAGAAAGTAGCTCGCGTTGGAGGCATCCGGCTCCACCGGATAGCTGATCGCCTTGTAGCAGCCCGGCTCCACCCGCACGCTCGTAAACGCACTGTCCACCGTCGCATTCACGCCAAACCGGGCCATCAGGGCAAGTGTCATCTCCACATACGGCCGGCTCGTCACCGGCCCATGGAAATTCAGCGTCAGCCCCTGCTCAAAGTAAGGCGCCGCCTGCAAAAGCGCACTGATGTACTGGCTCGAAAGCGTCGGCTCCATCGTCAGAGCCCCGCCCTTGATCTTCCCCCCCGCCACACGCAGCGGCGGAAACCCTTCATTCCCCAGATACTGCACCCGCGCGCCGATCACCCGCAGCGCATCCACCAACTGCCCCACCGGCCTCTCCCGCATCCGCGGAATCCCGTCCAGGTCATACACCCCGGACCCTGCCGTCAACGCCGCCGTCAAAAATCGATACGCCGTCCCCGCGTTGCCCAGATGCAGCCGCACCGGGCTCGTGGGCGTCTCGGGAAACTTCCCCGCCAAACCCTTCACCTTCACCTGCCGCCCATCCGCAGACAGCTCCGGCGCAAAACCCAGCGTCTGCAGCGCACCCAGCATCTGCCGTGAATCATCCGCCAACAGCGGCCCCAGCAGCACAGATTCCCCGTCCGCCAACGCAGCCAGCAGCAGCGCCCGGTTCGTCAGGCTCTTAGAGCCAGGCGGACGCACGCTCTTGGCGAAACTCTTGATCGGCTCAATCGCAATGGCATCAATCATGGTGGCTATCAGCGGCTAGTAGTGAGTGATTCTTCAATCCGCGTACTCCGCAGCTCCTTGCGGCCAACGCACCCGGACAACTCCAACATTCTTCCATCTTCTTGAACCTCGGGCCACTGGCCACTCACCACTTCTTCCCCACTTCTCCACTTACTTCGCTTTGCGGAACACCGCCACGATGTTTTCGATCGGCACCACAAACAAACGATTGTCCCCTTCAAAGTCCACCGGAATCGCATCCTTGGGGTTAAACAGCACGCGGTCATACTGCTCAATGGGATAGTTGGAGTCATTGGATACTTCCGCCGACACCGCCACCACGCGCCCCGTCAACGTTGGAATCTCGATCTTGTCCGGCAGGTGAATCCCGGACTTGGTCTGCTTCTTGTCTTCATCCTTCCGGATCAAAACCCGCTTGCCGATCGGTTCCACCGTCTCCAGCGCCGCATTCTTGCTCGATTGATTCTCGCTCATGTCCGTATCTTAACTCCCAACAGAAAAACCAGGTTAAACACACTCTTACGTAGGGTGAGCCGAGTCTTCGAGGCCCACCATCACGGCCCCAAACACCCCACATAAACCCACCCCGCTCGGAATCTCTCCTCCCTCCGACCAGACCCTAGACCCCGGACCCCTCTTCATCCACCTGCGCCGGCGGCCCCTGACCCGTCTCCTGCTGCGTCTGATACCGCGCACGGTTCGTCTTGTTGTCCATCAGCAAAAACACCTTCTCGCGCCACGCTTCCGGCAGCACGCTGGTGATCTGCTTCCTCGCATCCCCCAGGTGCGTCCTGCGCGAAAAGTGCGTCAGCACCACAGCCTCGGCCTTCGAGTGCGACAAAAGCTCAAGAATGTCGTCCAGGTGCATGTGCTTGCCCACGCCCGCACGGCTGCGATGCCCCGCCTCCAGAAACGTGCACTCGGCGATCAGGATCTTCGCGTCCAGCACCTCAGGCCGCATCAAATGCTTCCCGTAGGACGTATCCCCCGTAAACGCCACCAGCGGAATCTCATGGATCACCGACACCGCTTCGCCTTTTTTCTTCAGCTCGATCAGCTTTTCCTGCGGCATCCCCATCAGGTCCGCACGCAGCTTGCTCCGCTTCTCGAAAATCACATACCCCAGCGACGGCACCCGGTGGTCCACCTCAAAGGCCTTCAGATGAATGTGGTTCTTCACCTCGATCGAAGACTCCGGCGCCAGCGGCGTCACCTTGTAAGGCGTCTTTTGCGCCTCCAGGTCCACCCACGCCCGCATGATGTTCGTGATCGGCTGCTCCAGCGCCGGGTGGCACACGATGTTCCCCGTGCTCATCCCTTGAAAGTGCCGCTGCGAGTAGTAATACGCCAGCCCCGCCGAGTGATCCATGTGCCCGTGCGAAAGCGCAATGATCGGGCTCGTCAGCGCCACCCTCGGGCATCGGCCGATATCAAAGCACACATCCAGCTCAGGGATGGCGATCGCCGTCTCTTCACCTGCAATGGAAATGCCTTGCACCCGGTAAGGGGGCAAATACAAAAAACCCTGCGAAGGGCCTCGGGTCTGTTCTTTTGGAATCATCTCGTTCCTGCCGGTCGGTGTCGCTCGGGCGATTAGCCACAAACCCGCCCGCAGAGCGTCAAACCGTTTATCCAGGCCCCGTAAAGCTCGACCTGGACGACACCAACCGACCGGTCACGACAGCGGAGAGTTTGAACAGCTCGGAGTGGGATTCGAACCCACGAAGCATTGCTGCTGCGGATTTGCAATCCGCCCCATTAGTCCACTCTGGCATCCGAGCGTGGAACACGACATTTTGGCCCCTCACCCCCAAAAAGTCAACTCACCTGGCTTCCCATCAAGGACTAAAGCATTCGGACGGGGTGCCTGGGGCTGCCGTCTGCGGCTCCCTCGGAATCTCAATGCTTTTCCCAAATCCTGGTACCTGCGCCCACCCTCAAACACCACCAACCCATCCACACTCCTCGCCAATCTTCACTTTCCAACTCTTCACCTTCGCGTCTTCGCGCCTTCGCGGTAAAAATTCCGCTCTCGGTTTTCACTCCCCAGGCCCGCCCCAAACCGTCATGCACCCCTCCATTCAAAAACCAAGCATGTAAATCCTGCAAATCTTGTAAATCGTGTTAAAAAATCTGCCATCCAAACCCCAATCGTCAAAATTCCGCCCGTCTTGTAAATCTTGTTAAAAATGATCCTCACAACGCTCCCCACCCACATCCCCATCCTCGATCCCATTCGAAAAATCCCCCTCCACCGCCCCGCCCGGCTACAATCCTTCTCCCAACAGGAACCACCGCCCGCATGGAAAAAGCAACCCGCGAGAAAAGCCAGTCCGTCGCCAAGGAACGCGCCATCCTCGTCAGCGTCCTCATCCCCGGACACAACGCAGACCCCCACGATCCCCTCGGCGAGCTCCACAGCCTCGCCGATACCGCGGGCGCTGTCGTCGTCGGCGAACTCATGCAAAACCGCCACAAGCCCGACGCCGGCACGTTCCTCGGCACCGGCAAAGTCAACGAACTCGCCCAGATGGCCGTCGAGCTCAAAGCCCAGATCATCATCTTCGACAACGACCTCTCCCCCTCCCAGATCGGCAACATCGAAGACGTCGTCAAGATCAAGGTCATCGACCGCTCCGAACTCATCCTCGACATCTTCGCCGCACGCGCCCAGACCCACGAAGCCAAGCTCCAGGTCGAGCTCGCCCAGCTCCAGTACACCTACCCCCGCCTGCGCGCCATGTGGTCCCACCTTGAGCGCATCGTAGGCGGCATCGGCACCCGTGGCCCCGGCGAACAGCAGCTCGAAATCGACCGCCGCCTCGTCCAACGCAAAGTCACCGAACTCCGTCGCGAAATCAAGGAAGTCCAGGAACGCAAATCCCGCGAAGTCGCCGCACGCAACCGCGACTTCTTCACCATCGGCCTCGTCGGCTACACCAACGCCGGCAAATCCACCCTCTTCAACACCGCCACCGATGGCGGCGCCTACGCCGACGACAAACTCTTCGCCACCCTCTCCACCCGCACACGCAAATGGGAACTCGGCCAGGGCGACACCGTCATGCTCTCCGACACCGTCGGCTTCGTCCGCGACCTCCCCCATCACCTCGTCGCCAGCTTCAAAGCCACCCTTGAGGAAGCCATCCACTCCGATATCCTCCTCATGGTCCTCGACGTCGCCGACGCCCGCGCCCAGCACCAGCTCGACACCGTCATGGAAGTCCTCGACGACGTCGGCGCTAAAACCCAGCGCCGTCTCCTCATCTTGAACAAGGTCGACAAACTCGAACACAACGCCGACCTCCTCGTCTTCCAGCAAAAATTCCCTGACGCCATCGCCCTCAGCGCAAAGTCCGGCCGCGGCATGCCCGAACTCGTCGAACTCATCCGCTCACTCTCCCGAGGCCGCACCCTCGACCTCAAAATCACCGTCCCCCACGCCCTGGGCCGCATCGGCGGATTCCTCGAATCCCGCACCACCGTCGTCGACCGCGAATTCAACCAGGACGACACCGTCTTCTCCGTCCGCATCGGCGCACGCCAGCTCGACCAGGTCTACGCCATGGGCGGAAACATCAAAGTCATCGACTCCAGCACCGGCGAACCCCACATCTCCGGCACCTCCTGGCGCGACGCCTGAACCGCAGCAACGCCAACCCCTCCGGGTGGCACAGCACAGCCCGCAGTGTGCTGTGTCCGGGTCACACGCGCCAACAAAAAACCACCAATCCAACTCCCACCAAAACCACGTTAGCCCGACGCGCCAGCGAGGGTATTCGGGCAAAGCCCGACCTCCCGCAAACCCCACAAAAAACCACACCGCCCCCCCAATCCATCCTCTGCGGGGGCAGGTCCCCTTTCTTCAGAGACCCGTCCCCCTTCCCGTTGGACACCCGATCTCAATCATTTAATCCCTGCCTCCACTTCCTTCACCAAAGCATCCAGCCCCTCCCCCTCAAACCCCTCCAGCATGCACGACGACAACTTGAGCTGCTTCAACCAACCCATCTCGGTCTTCACATCCACTCTCCGCGCCGGCTCGCACCTAAGCCATAACCCATACAACTTCTGTAACCCACCCAGCGCCTGCAATTCTTGACTCGTCCACCCGCTCACATCCAGTTCCAGCCGCCGCAGCGTCTTGCACCCTGCAACCGCCTTGGGCAACTTCGCAGTTCCATTCGGCTTCATTTCCATCGGAAAATCGAGAATCAAATCCTCAAGCCGATGCGATTCCACCAGCTTCGCCAGCACCGCATCCCACTCTCCCTGCTCAGCTTTCTCGGACCTCAAACTCAATCCCGTCAACCCCCGCACCCGTGACAAGGCCTCAACCTCTTTCGTCGTCACGGCCCGCTCAAAAGAAAGCCTCACATGCTCCAATTCTCTAAGCCCACCCAAAAGCGCAACCCCCTCAGCCGAAGCCTCCACCTTCTCCATATCCACCGTTTCCAGCGTCTTCTGCTTTGCCAGAAACCCCAGCAGCCGGTCATCCACACGCATTTCAAAAACCGCAAAATCCTTCAGCTCATCAAACACTTTCATGTCTTCATGTGCCGCATCCGGCACCACTTCGGCCCCCGTCCCCTCGATCACCACTTCATCCACCTGAATGTAAGGCAGATACGCCCCATAGTGCCGCTGGGGATACAGAAACAAATGCGCTAAAAAAACCGCAACCCGATCACGATACGACAAATGACTCGGCAGATTCACGCTCCCCGGCTCCAACGTCACCTCCAAATCAGGCGGCGAGAAATACCCCCTCGCTATCCCGCAAAATGACTTCATCTCTGCCGGATCCTCCATCAACCACACAAACACCCGATACCGAAAATCCGCCGCCCCTCTCTCCTCATCAACCCCCTGCCCCTGATAATTCACCCTCAGTGAAACCGGTCCATAGTGCAGCTTGTACTCATCGTCATACCGCGCCTCAACCGCCCGCCTCGCCAGCGCCTTGGGCGTATACAAAACCCAAAACCCCGCCAACCAAATCCCCGGCGCACACAGCAGCACCCCAACCGCCAGCCACCGCCACCTCACCCGCCCCCGCTCCACCAGCTTCTGGCCCTTCGCCTCATACCCGCACTCCGGGCACACCAGCCCCGCCGTCTCCCGCATGTCATACCCGCACCCAAAACACCGCCGTGCCGCCTTCCGCCTCCACTTTCCCAAACCCACCCGCAAAATAAGCCACAACCCCACGGCCAGCATCAGCGCCGGCACACCAAAATCAATCCCAACCTCCAGCCACTTCCACCAGGCCACAAAACCCCCATCTCAAAAATCTTCATTTCTCAACTCTCACCTCTTCAACCTCTGCCTCCCCCTCTTTGACACGCGGAACACAGGACATCTTCTTCAAACCGGCTCCACATAAATCCGGTTCCCCTCGATCTGCGTCACCTTCACCTCTGCCCCTTGCGCCACCCATCCCGTCGTCGCCACCACGTCCACCATGTCTTCGCCGAAGCGCACCAGCCCGGCAGGCCTCAGCCCGCTGGCCACATACCCCACGCTCCCCACGCGCAGGCGTCCCTGTCCCAGCACTTCATCACCCGAAATCCCCGCTTCCGACCCCGCCATCACCGTCCCTTGCCCGTCTTCCAGCGTTGAAGCCACACCCCCCGATGCGGGCTGGATATTCGTATGAATCAGCCGATTCGCACCAGGAATGTCAGGCAGGAATTTAAGCGCCACAAACAACCCCAGCATCCCGCCCACCAACCCCGTCAGCGTCCACGCGCTCGTCGAAAGCAATATCCGCGAAATCAGCCCGGAGGGGATCGTGTTGTATCCCCCGCCCGGGCCCGTCGGCAGAATCAGCAGAATCAGCCCCAGCAGGATCAGCGTGATCCCCGCCACCCCCACCACGCCAAACCCCGGGATCACAAACACCTCCACCGCCAGCAGCACGATGCCCAGCAAGAACACCAGCACATGCCAGAAGCTCGCCAGCCCCACCATGAATGGCGCCCCCACCAGGATCGCCGCGCAAACCATGGCCATCCCGCCCGGGTATCCCAGACCCGGCATCTTCATTTCCACGAAAATGCCCACGATCATCA
This sequence comes from uncultured Phycisphaeraceae bacterium, assembly GCA_964542875.1. GTDB lineage: Bacteria > Planctomycetota > Phycisphaerae > Phycisphaerales > Phycisphaeraceae > CAZGOM01. The sequence continues at coordinate 96,758 of CAZIWA010000001.1, read as the reverse complement.
AAATAATCAGCGCCGCCCGCACCGGCCCGGAAATAAGCCAGTACGCCAGGCTCTCCGGCCAGCTTTCATCGATCTCAAACACCGCCGAAGCCCCAAACCGTGTTTGGATGTCACCGATGTTCGCCGCCTCGCCCTTGCCGAACCCCAGGTCCATGAAGTCCGGTTTCGTCAGCGCCCACGCCGTCTTGCCCGTGTGCACCTGCCGCACCAACGTCCACTGGCCGATCTCTCCCAGCCCCGCCCCCGGCTCGTTGGAAAGCACCGCTCCCACGCTCTCCGCATCGATCTCCGTCCCGTCGTTGAGCTTCAGTTTGTCCTGCGTGCCCGCGGGCATCAGCAGCGAAAATTTCTGCGCCACCCGGTTCACTTCATCCTGCCGCATCTGGTCGGGATCTTTGCCCCCCACCAGCACGGCGTAGTCCGTCTGGTTCACAAGCTTCGTCGCCCCCGTGCTCTTATGGGCGATCAAATACGCCTCCACGCCCGGCGTCGCCATCGCCTGATAAAAAACGTAAGGCGTTCCCGACCTCACCGCCCCATCCTTAAGCGTTTTGATGATCGGCCCCAGCCGATCCGACACCAGCATCGCCGTGCCGGATTTGATCGTCGCCTGCGCATCGATCACCCCCACCACCGGCCCTGGGCCCGAAATCACTTCGTGGCACGCCGAAACAATAATCGCCGCCGGCCCCAGCGCCTGCCGGTCCACCCACCCCACCGTCGACACCGGCGCCATTCGGATCTCATCGGCCACCATCCGCGCCACATCCACATCCCCCGCATCTGAATCGATCCGGAACACCACCACGGACGCCCCCTGCTGGATCGCCCGCCCCATCCGTTGCTTCACGCTCTGGTACACATCCATGTTGATCGCCCCGACAATCGGCAGCACCGCCACCCGCGCCCCCGCCGGCAGCGCCCCCAGCCCGCCGGAGCTTCCCATCGGCTGCGTCGACGCCGCACCACTCCCTTGCGCGCGCACGTCATACGCATCAAAACCCAGCACGCTCGCCAGCGCCGTCAGCACACACACCCAAAGCATCCATCGCCTGCTCGCCACCATCGCACCACTCCCCAAAAAAGCCATGTTCAAAATCTGAAGTAGGTCGGATTAGACGTCCCCGTCGTAATCCGACATCCGTTTAACCGTCGAAAATCACCCACACCCTCTGAACGATCCCTTCCAGCTCTTTCTGGCTCCTCGCCCTCAGAGAAAGGGCTCACGGCGAGGGTCCATACGGTTCAATGAAGCCCGACACACCTCTTCTCTGGGGGGCCAACAGCCCGGCGCTATTACAGCCTGGGGCAGCGCTTCCCGGCGCGGAGCCCCAGGTAAAGGCGTGAATAGAAAGCTCTTGCACGCGCCCACTTCCACGCCAGTCAACCGGTAACGACCCAACTCCCTCTACTTTATCTTGGCCTCATCTTCACTCATTGAACCGTATTGCGGCGAGGGTGTTCTTTCTTCGATTATTCATGCCCTAAACCCGCCACCCCTCAAGTATATAAACTAATTATAATTTATCAACAAAATAAACTAAAAATTTCTCTCCCGCCCGCAAACCCTTACGGCAGCGCAAATAGCGTCGCCACCGGGCTCGAAGCCTCTCTTACAGGGATCCAGGTCTGCACCACAGGCGTCAGGCTCATCGGCGTCACTTCTTTGTCGTATCCATACGTCGAATGCAGCCGGTCCAGTTCCGACCAATGCACCCACACATGCGTAATGCCCATCATTTTCAGCGCCGCCGTCACCGCCGCCGGGTTCCCCGCATTGGCCTTCAAAATCGCCCCCAGCGGCTCGGTGTCAAACGCGCTGTGGTAGCTCATCGGCGTCTTTGAATAAAGCAGCCGCGATGCATCCGCCACCCACATCACCTTCGATCCCGCCGGCAATTGATTCATCGGCGATTCATCCATCGATCCCAGCAAACCCTGCGCATGCCCCAGGTTCCCCACCAGCACGCACGCCGGAAAACTCTCCAGCCGACCCGACTCCGGATTCACGCTCCGGTACGTCTGCCCCCAAAACACCTGCACCGCATGCAGCGAGAAAAACCCGATCAGCACGCACCCCACCGGCCGCGCCACCCCCCGCATCGGCAGCAGGCTCAGCCGTGCCACCGCCAGCCCAAGCAGCGCGCACCCCGGCACCAGTGAAAAAATCATGAACCGGCTTTGGATGTGCGTCCCCACCACCCAGAACGCCGCCTGCCACAAAATCGTCCCCGCCAGCACCACGCCCACGCCCCGCGTCGCCTTGGCGGCCAGCACCACCCCCAGCGAAGCCAGCACCAGCAGCCACAGCACCGGCACGCCGTACTCATATTTGAACACCGCAACGTTCCGCGTCTCGCGCGCTTTTTCCAGCCCTGAAAGCTCCCGCCCGCCAAACGCGCCATACCCCGCGTTGCGCAGCCAATGCCGCCCCAGGCTGTTCACCCGTTCGCCCAGCGTCCCCACCGGCGCATGCGCCCGGTTAAACGCCTCCGACTGTTCCTTCGACCAGTGCCCCGTCCCAAACACGCCCGTCGCAAACGGAAACACCGGGTTCCTCGTCGCCTTCCAGTTCCTCGCAAAATAAGGCGAAAGCACAATCACCCCCGCCGCCGCCATAACCAAAGCCAGCTTCACCACCCCACCAAAACCACTCCGCCCTGCTCCGGCTTCCCCCGCCCTCTTCCCTCCAACCCCGCAGCACCCCCACAAAAGCACCACCACCGCCGGCACCCCCAGCATCGGCCCTGCGGTCAGCTTCGCCATCGCCCCGGCCCCGGCCAGCACGCCCACCACCACTGCATCCCGCCACGTCGGCCGTCCGGCTTTCAGTGCATGCGCCAATGCCGCCCCGCCCAGCGCCAGCGCGAACATCTCGTTGTACGCAAGGCTCCCGGTGATCAGCACCCACGGCATCGCCAGAAACACCCCCGCCGCCACGATCTGCGGCACCCAATCGTTCTCGCTTCCCTCGTTGTCTTCCCCTTCTCTGGGCAGCCGTTTCATCCCGTCATGCACGATCTGCGCCACCACGCCCGCCGCCAGGCACGCCGTTGCCACATGCAGGAACTGGCACGCAAACACGCTGTACGAAAGTGCCCCGTCGAACCATGCAAACGCGTGCATGTACCCCGCTTCGCCCAGGGAGGGAAACGCGCTGTACACGTTGTGCTTGTAGAGCTCCAGACGGCCGGATTGATACCACTCCCTGGGCAATTGCAGGTGGTAGCTCAGCACGTCATATCCATACGCTTCCACCGCCCAGATCAGCCCCGCGGGGATCGCCGCCGCCAGCGCCAGCAGCCCCACCGGAAACCCCATCCACATAAACGACCACGGCAGCTCGATAGGCGGCTTCTTGATCGCCATTCCCCACGAGCGCGTATTAAAGTCCAGCACCACAGGCAGCGCCACCATCGCAATCGCCACCGGCGACGACAGCAAACCCGCCCACCCCAGCACCCAGCACAGCCACAGGTGCGCCGTCAGGCCAAGCGCCAGCGCCACCCCGGTTTCAAGGTCCGCAAACACAAACCGCCGGATCAGCCGCGACCACGAATACACCGCCACGCACAAAGGCAGCACATACGCCAGCGCCGGGCCCACAGTGCGCACCAGCGCCATCAGCACTTTGTCCAGCCCGTCGCCCGTGGGGTATTGCCCCGCCGTCACAATCCAGCACCCCGCCACCAGCAGCGCCCCCAGCCCCGGCAAAAGCCTCATGGCGATATGGCGGCCTTTGCCCGGTTCTGGTTTTGCCCCCGCTTGGCTCATGGCCGGCCTTTCTCGCCCGCGCTTGCCGCAGGATTTATCCGACCTTCGCGTCCTGCATCCGCTTCACCCGTCGCGGGCTCGCCCGCCGCCGGTCCCTGTCCCGCGCCGCCCGTGCCGTGCCCGGTCTCTTCCAATTCAAACAGCTTCTTTAATGCCGCCGCGTAATAACCGATCGGCGCCTGATGGTCGCTCGTGTCCAGCTTCGAAAGCGGAATATGCAGAATCTTGTTGATCAGCCGATGGTTGTGCTCTTCCAGGATTCTTGCGATCTCTTCCGCGCTGGCGCCCTGGCTCTGCAGTTTGCGCCCTGTCCGCAGCATCTCTGCCTCGCCCACCGCGTGCAGCTTGGTCCTCAGCGCCCGGATCACCTGCCCCACATCCCTGTGCTGCAGTTGCGTCAGGCACTTCTTCACGGATTCCTTGATCAGCACCTCGCACGCGCGCACCTGTTCCGTCCGTGCGCCCAGCGTGTCGGTCACCACTTGCTGCAGGTCGTCCAGGTTGTAGCTGTACACGTTCTCCAGCGACTGCACATCCCGCGCCACGTCCCGCGGCACCGCGATATCGATCAGAAACAGCGGTCGGCTCCTCCGGCTCTTCATCACCGGCTTCAAAAGCGCATGTGTGATGATCGGCTCTGGCGCACCCGTCGACGACACCACAATGTCAGCCTCAATCAAAAGCTCGCTCAAGCGGTCCAGCGGCGCGGCCCGGCCCTTGCCGTCGGCGATCCCCAGCATCTCCACCAGCGCCTGCGCACGCGCCGGCGTCCGGTTGGCCACCACCAGCCGCCGGGGCTCCAGCGCCATCAGGTGCGTCAGCGTCACTTTCGCCATGTCCCCCGCGCCGATGGCCAGCACGTTCTTGTCGTGGAACGTCTCGAAGATCTGCCGCGCGAAGTCCACCGCAACAGACCCCACGCTTAACTTGCCCGCGTCGATTCCCGTCTCCGTCCGGATCGTCTTGGCGCCCGCGATCACATGCTGAAAGCATTTGTGCAGCACCGGCCCCACCGCCTGGTTCCGGTTGGATTGCTCATACGCCCGCTTCACCTGCCCCAGGATTTGCGGCTCGCCCAGCACCATGGAGTCCAGCCCGCACGCCACGCGCATCAGGTGTTCCACCGCGTCGTCGCCTTCGGCCTGGATCAGCACGTTGACGATCTGCTCCACCGTCAATTGCGACCGCTTGGCCAGAAACTGCGCCACGTCATCAAAGCTTGGCGCTTCATGCGAAGGCCGCGCCACATAAAGCTCCGTCCGGTTGCACGTTGAAAGCAGCACCGCCTCCGCCTGCGGATAGCTCGCCCGGAACTGTTCCAGCAGTTCGTCCGCGCCGCTCCCGGCAAACGCCAGCCGCTCGCGCGTCTCCACGCTCGCCGTCTTATGATTCACACCGATCATGAGTACGCGCATCAGCGTCCCTCCTGATGGGTGTTAAGCACCTCTGCGGGAATCGTCGCCTGGTCCGCCGGCACCCGCTTGGTCTTTGGTTCCTGCGATCCTTCCGGCGGCGGGCTCCGCATCGCCGTCACTGCGCCAAATGTCGCAAACAGCAGCGCCACGCCCAGGATCGAAAGCCACGCCGCGCGCGACCCTCTAAACGCCGTGCTGTATTTCAGGTTGATCACCAGCGCGTACACCACCCACGACCCGAAGGCCAGAAGCACCTTCGCCGAGTGCCACCACCCCGGCCCCAGCTTGCTCTCGGGCCCGCTGGTCACCACGATCAGCCCCGTCACCAGCCCCAGCGTCAGCACCGCAAACCCGATGCCCGTCGTCCGGGCGATCAGCGTCTCCAGCGCTTCCAGGCTGGCCAGCCGGTGGAGCACTTTCAGATTCTTTTTCTCTCTCAGTTGCTTCTGCACAAACAGGTACATCCCGCCCGCCACCCCGGCCAGCGATAAAAACGCCGTCCCCAGGTAAACGCACGCGATGTGAAACCCGGTGATGAACTTGCCGATCTTAAACAGCTCAAACGTCCACCAGCTCGCGCAGATCGCCCACGCCAGGAACACCGTCGCCACCGGCAGCGCAAACGCGTAGATCCCCGGCACCCGTGCCCGCCGGTCCAGGTAAATCACCGCCAGCACAAACAAAAACACGATCAAAAGCAGCCCATCCACATGCGATTCAAGCGGCTGCCAATCCCCCCGCACCACCAGCCACCGGTGCAAAAACAACAGCAGCGTGCCCCCCGCCAGCACCCACGTCAGTTGCCTCACCGGCACCGGCCGCGCCTCTTTGGCCGCCCCCTGCACAAGCAGCATCACCCCCATCACGCTTCCGGCAAAGGCCAGAAGCGTCATCGCTGTGACACCCAGGGTCGTGATCCATTCATGCATTGCTTGGTGGACCTAGCTCAAAAGCAACGCAAGATTATACGGTTAAGAAAGGAATAAAGGACAAGGTAAAAGGGACAAGTTGAAGCGCAGAGGCCAATCGCTCATCGCACTTTCAGCCGCTCCTGCTGAGCTTACCCATTTTTACCTTTCCCCCTTCCTCTTCTTCTGAACTTGTCCCTTATCACTTTTACCTTGTACCTTTCCGCCTCCCTCTTCTTCTGAACTTGTCCCTTATCCCTTTTACCTTGTACCTTTCCGCCTCCCTCTTCTTCTGAACTTGTCCCTTGTACCTTTTACCTTATACCTTTCCGCCTGCTACCATTCCCCATCATGGACAAAATCCTCGGCCAGCCCCGCGCCGTCGACACCCTGCTCTCCTCCCTTAAAGCCGGCCGGCTCCACCACGCCTACATCTTCCACGGCCCCCAGGGTGTCGGAAAATTCACCACCGCCCGCGAGCTCGCCAAAATCATCCTCTGCCAGGACCCCCAGACCGACCTCGCCGGCACCCCCCAGGCCTGCGACTTTTGCGCCTCTTGCAAACTCTTCTCCAAAACCCCACAAGACCCCGACACACCCGACAACCACCCCGACTTCCACGTCATCAGCAAAGAGCTCGCCCGCTATTCCGACAGCTCCAACGTCCGAAACTCCGTCCAGAAAACCATCGCCGTCGACACCCTCCGCCAATTCATGGTCGGCGGAGAAGTCGCCGGCCGCCAGATACCCGCCGTCGCCGGCCGCTCCAGCACCCTCCAGCGCGGCCGCGTCTTCATCATCGATGAAGCCGAACTCATGGACACCTCCGGCCAGAACGCCATCCTCAAAACCGTCGAAGAACCCCCGCCGGGCGTCAAGATCATCCTCATCACCGCAAACGAAAACAAACTCCTCCAAACCATCCGCAGCCGCTGCCAGCGTGTCCCCTTCGTCCCCGTCCCCGATGAACACATCCGCGCCTGGGTCACCGCCCAGCCCCAATGGCAAGGCGAACCCCAGGACCTCGACTGGCTCATCGGCTTCGCCTCCGGCAGCCTCGGCCAGGCCGGCCTCGCCGTCGAATACAACCTCACCGCATGGTCCAAGGAAGTCCTTCCCATGCTCCGCGACCTCGCCCGCGCCGAGTTCAACCCCGCCATGGGCTCACGCATGGCGGCACTCATGTCCGGCTTCGCCGAAGACTGGGTCAAAAACCACAAAAATGCCTCCAAAGACGCCGCCAACAAAGTCGCCGCGCAGCTCATGTGGTCCCTCATCACCCAGCAGATGCGCAAAGCCATCAAGGCACGCGCCGCCAAAGCCCAGCCCGGCAACCCCGAATCCGTCGAAGAACAAACCCTCGCCTACGCCAAGGCCATCGAAGCCATCGACCTCGCCGAACGCGAACTCCACGCCAATGTGAACCTCGCCCTGGTCTGCGACCACGTCGTTTCCCTCCTCGCCCGCGCCCTGGCGCCTCCAACCCCCCAACGCGCTTGAAAAAGCCGCATATCATTGCATGTGCGCCCTGACGGTTCTTCGTCCCCCGTGCAAGGCCCCATCAACGCCTTCCAAGGAACTCCGATTTGACCTGGTATTGGGCTTTTTTCATCAGCGAATGGGCCATCCGCATCGGCCTCACCCTCCATCTGCTGCGCAAGCGCAACCTCCCGTCCAACAAGCTCGCATGGCTCTGCGTCATCTACGTCATCCCCTACCTGGGCCTGGTCCTCTACCTCATGCTCGGCGGCGGACGCCTCTCCCGCAGACGCGCCAAAAAAATCCGCAAAGCCCAGAAAGTCTCACCCGCAAACGTCTGGCGAAACCGCCGCGAAGCCGTCCTCACCCAGCCTCCCATGGACGACTTCTCCCGAAACATGATGCGCCAGGCCGAACACGTCGGCGGCATGTTCGCCGTCGCCGGAAACTCCGTCGACTTCCTCGCCGACACCGAAACCATGGTCCAGCGCCTCACCCAGGACATCGACAAAGCCAAGCACCACTGCCACCTCCTCTTCTACATCTTCCAGGCCGACGTCATGGGCCAGCTCGTCGGCAGCGCCCTCCTGCGCGCACGCCAACGCGGCGTCGAATGCCGCCTCCTCGTCGACGACGCCGGCTCCTGGGCCTTCGTTCGCCACAGCCAGCTCGTCAAGGAACTCAAGGCCGCAGGCGTCCAGGTCACCGCCGCCCTCGAAGTCAGCTACATCCGCCGCGGGCTCGAACGCCTCGACATGCGCAATCACCGCAAGCTCGCCATCATCGACGGCGAAATCGCCTACGCCGGCAGCCAGAACATCGTCGAGCCCGACTTTGGCCACCGCCGCGCCGGCGCCTGGGTCGACCTCACCGGCCGCTTCACCGGCCCCATCGTCGGCCAGATGCAGTCCGTCTTCAATCACGACTGGACCTACGAAACCGAGGAACAACTCCTCACCGAAGCCTACTTCCCCCAGCCCGCCTTCACCGGCGAAGTCGTCGCCCAGGCCGTTCCCACCGGCCCCAGCTACGACACCGGAGACTTCCACCGCGTACTCCTGGCCGGCATCAACAACGCCCAGCGCCGCATCATCATCACCTCCCCCTACCTCGTCCCCGACGAGGCCATGATGATCGCCCTCTCCATGGCCTCAGACCGCGGCGTCCACGTCATCCTCGTGCTCCCCAAAAACTCCGACCACTGGGTCGTCTCCGCTGCCGGCAAGGCCTATTACCAGCCGCTGCTTGAATCCGGCGTGCGCATCTACCTCTACCAACCCGGCCTGCTGCACTCCAAAACCGTCACCATCGACGACTCCATGGCACTCCTGGGCTCCTCCAACCTCGACGTGCGCAGCTTCTACCTGAACTTCGAACTCTCAATCCTCATGTACGGTGCAAACATCACCGCACAGCTCCGCCAGGCCCAGCAAAGCTACATCAACCAGTCCATCGAAATCGACCTCAAACGCTGGCTGCAGCGCCCCGCCTGGCGCACCTACGGCGATCAGGCCATGGCCCTGCTCTCCCCGCTGCTGTGATCCAACCTTGCGCAAATACTCTGCGGTAAGTCGGATTAGTCGTAATCCGACATCCTGTTTTACGACCGAAATCCAATTCCCCAACCCTCGGCTTCCTTGGGTATTGCGTCACTAAAATCTTCAAATTCCCCAACTCCCCCATAAAATCCTCTTGATTCAAACAAGTCCCCAGTTGACAATACCCCGATGAAATCTTCACCTCGCCGCGCTTTTAGCCTTGTTGAACTCCTCGTCGTCATCGCCATCGTCGCGATGCTCATGGCGCTTATGCTTCCGGCCCTCAACAACGCTCGCGAACTCGGCCGTCAAAGCCTCTGCTCGGCCAACCTTCGCCAGCAAGGCATCGCTGTCAACACTTACGCCACGGACGCCAAAGGCTGGGGCCCATTCACCAACATCGCCCAGGACGATGCCAACTGGGGCACCGAATCCCAGTATTGGATGGTCCAGCTCGCTTCCTACCTGGCCATGGATTCCAACCGCTCGTCCTACAACTACGTCTATAACAACGCCAAGAACCCTCAGAACATGATGAAGGTTTTCCAGTGCCCCTCCACTTATAAAAAATACAACTGGAACGGTTACACCTCTTACGGGCCAAACTCCAACATCACCTCGATCCGTCTCCGCACCGACATCGGCATCGCCAAAATCTACTGGAACGTCGTCGCCGAAACACCGCTCAAACTCACCTCACCCGTCCCGGAGCGCTACCCCAACCGTTTCATCCTCACCGGCGAAAGCATCTCCTTTTCCGGCCTCGTTCCTTCCACCGTCACCCCCACCAACCCCCGCCTTTACGACTACCTCCACCTGCGCCGCCGCGGCTTCGTCTTCCTCGACGGCCACGTCGACATGCTCGCCGCCCCCACCGGCGTCATCCCCAACGAATTCAACCTCGTCCTGGGCGCCTACAAAGACGGCAACCCCTTCTACGGCCGCAACAACAACATCGGCGGCGGCGAACCCTAAACTTCCAGCCGCCTCACGTTGTCAACACTACAGCGCTGCATCCCTTCTTACCCCCTCTTCCTTTGGGAGAGGGTTGGGGTGAGGGCCGCCTGAGAATGCCCTCAATGCAACGACTTGTGATCCCGACCCCTCGTCTACCTGCCCACATGATTCAGTCTCGTTTTTACCTTCCCCCCACCCTATCTCCCCCGCACAAACCCCCGTGCCCGCACTTTGCTCCCCCACCCGGCTACAATCAATCGAGCCGGCAACCGGCCACATGTCACGGAGCCTCACTCTCATGATCAACTCAAAAGCCGTCTTGGCGCTCTCCCTCGCAGCCTTGGCCACGGGTTTCGCTGGCTGCACCAAACACGAAATCGAAGTCAAGCCCATCGAGATCAAACCGATCTACATCCAGCTCGACATCCGCATCCAGCAGCAGGTGAATCAATCCCTGCAATTCGTTGAGCAGGCGCGTGGCGTTCAACCCACCACACTGCCCGCCACCGTTGCTCCCTAACCGTTTTTCAACGCTTGACCAAAGACCGCCTTCCATCAGGAGACACCCATGATCCGCATCGCCGCCTTGCTGCTCCTCACCATCCTTGGCGTCCTCTTCGTCACCACCCCCGCCATGGCGCAGGACACCAGATCCTCTGTTGAAGCACGGATCAAAGACCGCTTCAGCAAGCTCGAAGCCTACCGCAATCAGGGCAAGATCGGTGAAGTCTTCGACGGCACCACCCAGTTCGTCAACGACCAATACGCCTCCGACGCCACCCTCAAAGGCCTCGTCGATCAGGAAAACGCAGACCGCAAAATCCTCTTCGCCATCATCGCCAAAGAAGAAGGCGGCAAAGTCGAAGAGGTCGCCACCGTCTATGCCCGCAGGCTTTTTGAGCTCGCCAAAGGCGACCATTACCTCAAAGGCAAAAACGGCCAATGGGTTAAGAAATCCGACGTTATGAAAAGATAACTCTGCCTCCCTTTCCCTTTGGGGAAGGGCCGGGGTGAGGGCCGCCAACGCATGCCCCGCCCACACATAATCGAGTCCTTGCCGCCGGAGCCCCCACGGGCTCCGGTTTTTTTCTACCATTCAAGGCATGGAACACTGGCCCATTCAACCGCTCCTCGTCGACGACACCGGCAACCCCATCGTTACCCGTGACGCTTGGGAAACCAAAGCCCGGCGCATCCAGGCCACTTTCCTGGAAACGCTCGGCCCCAAACCCGCCTCCCAGCACTACCGCGGTTTCCAATCCCTCGGCATCACCAGGCTCGACACCCTCACCCTTGAGCGCGTCAGCATTCAGGTCGACACCGATGAATTCATGGAAGCCTTTGTCATCCACCCTGTCACGCCAAACGGCAAAGCGGCCCTGGCCATGCACCAGACCACCGACCACGGCAAAGATGAGGTCGCCGGGCTCGCCGGCTCACCCGATCTGGCCTACGGCAAAGAGCTCGCTCTGCGCGGCTGGACGGTCGTCGCCCCGGACCTCTTCGCCATCACCCGCAGGCTCCCTCCGGGCTTAAAGTCCTTCGACACAGCAGGCCTTTACCAGCGCTTCCCGGACTGGTCCGCCGTCGGCAAAACCGTCAGCGACCTTCAAATCACTTTAGACTTCATGGAGCAATTCCCCGTCACCCGCGGCCTCCCCGTCTCCACCATCGGCCACAGCCTGGGCGGGCATGCAGTCATGTTCTTAAGCGCCCTGGACCTGCGCCCCGTCCGCTTCGTCTGCAATTCCGGCTTTTATCCCTTCTCCGACAGCGTCGCCCGTGCCCACTTTTTTCGGGACCACTGGTACATCTACCTTAAGCACCCCGGCCTTAAGCACAGCGTCGTTCACGGCCCCCAGCCTTTATGGGACATGCACGAACTCGTCGCCATCACCGCGCCCCGGGCCGCCATGCTCATCGGCGCCGGCAACGATGAAGGCATTCAAAGCCACTCGGGCCTGGCCCTCATGACGCGTGAGCTCCACCAGCTCTACGGCTTCATTAAACCGGAGCACACCTTCGCCGCGATCATTCACAACGACGCCCACAGCTTCCGCCCCTGGCACCGCGCCGCCGCTTATCAATGGCTCGAACAACCCTGACCCATCTGGTTTACGTGTGCGGGCACGACACATCTTCCTCCGCTCATAAAAAAACGGCACCCTCTCGGATGCCGCTTTTGAATTCAAAATCCGACCAGACCCTAGACCTTACTTCTTCACTTCTTCCGCTTATAAAACGGCATCGGCACCACATTGCCTTCCGCCTGTGCGCTGCCCAGGTCCACGCGCACCGCGTCTCCTTCACCCAGGGACTGCGCGTCCACCATCGCCATCGCGATGGGGTACCCCAGCGTCGGCGAGAGACAGCCGGACGTCACCGTCCCCACCACCTGGTCACCTTTAAGCACGTTCATACCCTGCCGGGCCGTCCGCTTACCGTCGAGTTTCAGCCCGATCAGCTTCTTGGTCACGCCTTTGGCGTTGATTTCCTTCAAAGCATCCTGGCCGATGAACTTCTCGCCGTTCTCGTCCTGATCCTTGTCCAGCGAAACCGCCCAGCCCAGCCCGGCGCTGTAGGGGTTGATGTCTTCGCCCAGCTCATGCCCGTAAAGCGGCATCGATGCCTCCATGCGAAGCGTATCGCGCGCGCCCAGACCAATCGGCAGCGTCACGTTGCTTTCCCCAGGCGGCAGCACCGCGGACTTATCCTTGATCAACAATTTCAGCGCCATGGAGGCCACCGACGCCGGCAGAATCACTTCCACCCCGTCTTCGCCCGTGTAACCCGTCCGGCTCACCACCAGCTTCATCACCAGCACGTTCTTGATGGCGAAGGTGTACCGCTTCAGCGTCGGCACTTCTTTGGACATACGGCCGATGTAGTCCACCACGCCGGGGCCCTGAATGGCCACCATCGCCGTGGAAGTCGTCTCGTCATCGATCTTCACCACCAGCCCTTCGGCATTGGCCTTGAGATGGTTAAGGATCTTTTCCCGGTTGGACGCGTTCACCACCAGATACCAGTAATCGGCGAAACGGTAGATGAGAATGTCATCCATCACGCCGCCCTGGGGATTGCAAACCAGGCTGTAGCGCACCTGCTTTTCAACCATGTCCTGGATCTTCCGGGTCGCGATCTTGTCCACCAGACGGCGCGCATGACGCCCGGAAATCTTGATGCGCCCCATGTGCGACACATCAAACATCCCGCCCGCGGTCCGGACCTGGTTGTGCTCCTGAATGATCGACCCGTAGCTGATGGGCATTTCCCAGCCCGCAAAATCCACGAATTTAGCGCCCTGGGCCGCATGCCAGGAATGAAATGGAGTCTTAAGCAAGGGTCGATTCCTTCTGGGTTTGAGTCGATTCAAGAACCCACAGTTTACCAACGCGAGCCCATGCCTGAATCTCAGCGCCTCACACCCCAACCCTGAATCAAACTTCAAATTCCCTCAAAAGAATCTCCCACTTCTCCTGATCCTCTTAATCATCTGCAATCCTCTTGATTCCAGTCAAAAATACCCCGTTAGTTTGACGTCAAACTTTCGCGTTTTATCCCGCTCCACGCCCGCCCCACTTCTGATATAACTTTTCGTCCCCCTTTACAACCCTTTGAGAACGGAGCACATCATGTCCACCCTGAAAGTCGGCCTCATCGGCCTTGATACCTCGCACGTCCCCGCTTTCACCGAACTCCTCAACAAAACCGACCACCAGTTCCACGTCCCAGGCGGCAAAGTCGTCGTCGGCTTCCCCGGCGGCTCCCCAGACTTCGAAGCCTCCATCGGCCGCGTCGATAAGTTCACCGCGCAGATCCGCGACACCTTCGGCGTCAAAATCGTCGGCTCCCCCGAAGAAGTCGCCCAGGAAGCAGACCTCGTCATCATCAACGCCGTCGACGGACGCGTGCACCGCGCCCTCTTTGAAAAGGTCGCCCCCTTCAAAAAACCCGTCTTCATCGACAAGCCCTTCGCCACCACCTACAAAGACGCAAACCGGATCGCTCAGCTCGCCAAAGAGCACAACATCCCCGTCATGACCTCCTCTTCCCTGCGCTACTTCACCGGCCTGGTCAACGCCCTTAAGGACACCACCGGCGGCGACATCGTCTCCATCCAGGTCCATGGCCCCATGGAACTCCAGCCCACCCAGCCCGGCCTCTTCTGGTACGGCTGCCACTCCATCGAAATGATGGTCACCGCCATGGGCGCCGGCTGCAAAACCGTCCGTTGCGTCGCCACCGACACTCACGACCACCTCACCGCGCAATGGGCCGACGGCCGAATCGCCAGCTTCACCGGCTTCCGCGGCTGCAAGCTCGGCTTCGGCGGGCTGCTCTACCGCAAGGCCGCCGTACAGCCCATCGTTGAAGTCCCCGGCTCTGAGCCCTACTACGCCAGCCTGCTCAAGGCCGTCTTCGCCTCCCTCCCCCACGGCAAGACCGCCATCCCGATCGAAGAAAGCCTCGACGTCGTCCGGATCATGGAAGCCGGCAACATCAGCCGCGCCAACAACGGCCAGCCCGTCGAGCTCTCTTCCCTCCAGGGCTGATCGCGCTACACAATCGCTTACATTTCCGATATCTCCATCAAAAATGCCCCGGGCGTGCAGGCACAGCTTGCGCGCCCGGGCTTTTTTTCCGACCCTTGCTTCACCATCGGAAATCCGTAATTCGTACACTCTGCCCATGCCCCACACCATTGTTTACATCGCCACCAGCCTTGACGGTTACATCGCCACGCCCGACGGCTCCGTCGAATGGCTCAAGCCCTTTGAAACCTTCGATTACGGCTACAACCAGTTCCTCGCCGGCATCGACCGGATCGTCATGGGCCGCAACACCTTTGACCAATGCCTCACCTTCGGCCCCTGGCCCTATGAAGGCAAAGTCGTCCACGTCATGACCCACCGGCCCATTAAAAACCCGCACTCGGGCGTCTCTCCCTACTCCGGCGGCGTCGATGGCCTGGTCATCCAGATGGGCGTTCAAGGCGCCAAAAATGTCTGGATCACCGGCGGCACCGACATCATTCAGCAGTTCCTCGCCCGCGACCTCATCGACACCTTCCAGCTCTACACCATCCCCATCATCCTCGGCAAAGGCATTCCCCTCTTTCGCCCCACCGATCAACCCATCAGCCTCGTAAACCAATCCGCAAAACGCTTCGACAACGGCGTCGTCTGCCTCACCTACAAAAGGAACTGACCCCAAATGGCCAAATCCCCCAAGAAGATCAACCTCGGCATCGTCGGCGCAGCAGGCCGAGGCGGCTCCTTCCGCCGTGCCCTTGAAGCCGTCGGCACCTTCAAGCTTCACGCCATCTGCGACGTCAACCCCGAAGGCCTTGCCCGCACCGCCAAAGACCTCGGCGGCGACATCCTCACCTTCACCGACTACGAAACCATGCTCGATCAAGGTGACGTCCACGCCGTCATCGTCGGCACCCCCATGCACTTCCACGTCCCCCAGTCCATCGCCGCCATCAAACGCGGCATACATGTGCTCAGCGAAGTGACCGCGGGCGTCTCCGTCAAGGAATGCAAGCAGCTCGTCCAGACCTGTAAGGCATCCAAAGCTGTTTACATGATGGCAGAAAATTACACCTATATGCAGTCCAACCAGGTCATCAAGGAAATGGTTAAACGCGGTCTCTTCGGCACCCCCTACTACGCCGAAGGTGAATACATCCACGAGCTCAAAGGCTTGAATGAGATCACCAAGTGGCGTCGCAAATGGCAGACCGGCGTCAACGGCATCACTTACGGCACCCACAGCCTTGGCCCCATCCTCCAATGGATGCCCGGCGACCGCGTCGCCTCCGTCACCGGTGCAGGCTCCGGACAGCAGTTCACCGACCCCCATGGTGAAAAATACGAAAACGAAGCCTCCTGCGTCATGCTCTGCAAAATGGTTTCCGGCGGCTTGGTCAAAATCCGCGTCGACATGCTCTCCGACCGCCCCCACAACATGACCAATTACCAGCTTCAGGGCACCGATGGCTGCTATGAATCCGGCCGCGCCTGGGGCGAACGCAACCGCGTCTGGCTCAAATCTCGCTCCCGAGGCACCGAGCAATGGCTCGATCTGGAAACCCTCTCCCAGGAATTCATGCCTGATTATTGGAAGCGCTTCGAACAGGCCGCCAAGCGCGCCGGCCATGGCGGCGGCGACCTCATCGAACTCCTGGACTTCTCCGACGCCATCACCCGCGTCCGCCCCACCCCCATCGGCATCCACGAAGCCATGGACATGACCCTCCCCGGCCTTATCAGCCAGGAATCCATCTCCAAGGCCGGCAAGTGGCTCCCTGTCCCCGACTCTCGTACCTGGTAAACCTGGCGGCACATGAAACAACTCAATCTCGCCATCGTCGGCGCAGGCACCCGCGGGGCGTCCTTCAAAAACGCGCTCGAGTCCCTCGGCACGTTCAGACTCCACGCCATCTGCGATCTTGACCAACAGGCAGCCACCGCCGCCGCTCGCAACTTCGGCGGCGATGTCCTGCCCTTCACCGACTATGAAGCCATGCTCGATCAAGGCGACATCCACGCCGTGATCATCGGTACCCCAATGCACTTCCACGTGCCTCAATCCATCGCCGCCTTAAAACGCGGAATTCACACCCTCAGCGAAGTCACCGCTGGCGTCTCCATCAAGGAATGCAAAAAGCTCGTCCAAGCGTGCAAGGCTTCCAAAGCCATCTACATGATGGCGGAAAATTGCAACTACTACCGCACCAACCAGGTCATCGCCCAAATGGTTAAACGCGGGCTCTTCGGCACTCCCTACTATGCTGAAGGCGAGTACATCCACGAACTCAAAGCCCGCAATGAGCTCACCCCCTGGCGCAGAAAATGGCAGACCGGCGTCAACGGCATCACCTACGGCACCCACAGCCTCGGCCCCATCCTCCAGTGGATGCCCAGCGATCGCGTCGCCTCCGTCACCTGCGCAGGCTCCGGCCGTCAATACACCGACCCGCGCGGCGATAAATACGAAAACGAAACCTCCTGTGTCATGCTCTGCAAAATGCAGTCAGGCGGTCTGATCAAAATCCGCGTCGACATGCTCTCCAACCGCCCGGAAAACGCCGCCAACTATCACCTCCAGGGCACCGACGGCTGCTTCGAATCCGGCCGCGCCTGGGGCGAACGTGACCGCGTCTGGCTCAAATCCCGCTCCCGCGGCTCTGGCCAATGGCTCGATCTGGAAACCCTCTCCAGCGAGTTCCTCCCTGAAAACTGGAAGCGCCACGAACAAGCTGCCCAGCACGCCGGCCACGGCGGAAGCGATCTCATCCAGCTCCTGGACTTCTCCGACGCCATCCTCGGCATCCGCCCCACCCCCATCGGCATTCATGAAGCCATGGACATGACCCTCCCCGGCCTTATCAGCCAGGAATCCATCTCCAAGGCCGGCAAGTGGCTCCCTGTGCCAGACTCTCGTACGTGGTGAACAATGTTCATATCTGGTTTATTTCACGCTCGATTCCTGTGGAGAACGCAAAATTGCTAGGTTTTAGCCATGTTTCATTAAGCCCCATCTCATTCCATTTTTCTTCGCTAAAAATAGAATAAAACGATAAAATCATCGGTTATTTAAACCCATTATTTTCAAATGTCCTATAAATATAAACAAAAATATAAAGGATGTTTCACCGAAAAACCATAAACAAAGTATAGAAATCTAGAGTCCAACCGGTATACTATAACAATTACCACAAGAAAACACCCACTCGAGATCACAAAAAATCACCCTTTCCGAACTTGACTTTTTGAATCTTGAAGGGACTTTTCAAGCTAACGTACTTCAAATGACGACAAACACTGTATAAGTGTTGCAGATATTCCACTATTCCGGGATCGAGGCAAATCGCGACATGTTACACAGTGTAATCGCCGGCGCGTCAGCCAACGTCCGCTTGAACTGGGTTACCCAGGAGGACTCTAAATGAGCATTACTTCGTCTGATTCAATGGTTTTTTTGGAAGCGGCAGACCAATTCCTTACAGCACTGGACCTCTTGGGGAAAGAGGAACCGCTTTCTAGAAGAGAACGAAACCAACTTGCCGAGTGCGCCAACTTCCTACGCGTCATCGACTGGAACAATCCAGGCAACCTCTCCAAAGAAACACAAAGAAAATATGCGCTCAGGGCTTCGATTGTTCGCCCGGTGTTTTGCGATGTCCTGCTTTTTATCAAGCACGATTTCAGCGAACAAGGCTACAGTTCCGACCAGCAAATCTTTGACTTTCTGGGCAGATTTTATGACGAAATAAGTGATGACAAGGCAAACCAGAGCCCCAACGACAAAAACCTGGGCATACTTTTCTTGCAACAACTCTCACGCGCCCTATCTAATGCAATGGTGGCTGATAGCCATAAAATGCGCATGCGTAGATCATTTTAATTCTAAAATCCACTAAAAAGCCGATTCGTTCGCGAATCGGCTTTTCTCTGGTTATACTTCACTCAAGAATTCCGGCTCATATCTTAAGCAGAATATTTCCCCATGGGTGAACACAAGTCCGCTGTAGTGGAGAATTGGGACACATGGCGTTTACGAACAATGCGCCTGGAATTTAAAAGACGCGCGAAAAGCATCGAACACTTGGCTCAACTCCTCGAAGAGTGCAAAGAGGATTATCCGACTCCGACTCCTCTTCGGCTTTCCAGAACCATACGCAATATTGCCAAAATGGTTCATTCCCGGGTAGACAACGTCGGTCTCTCGCGCTTCCACCTGCTTGATCGATTTTTAGATGATGTCGCCAGCCATTTACGCTATGTGGAACGCTCCAAAACTGAGCACACACCTTGGAGTCTTATCCAGGCAATCGAAGGATTTTTAAAGCGACAGATCAACAAGGAAGTGCATTTCATTGTGCGTCCACAATGGAGTTACGCATATGACATCGGCCACAATCTCGTAGACGACTACAAGATTTGGATCGAAGATAAAGACAACAAAGACAAACTTGGTCTAGGCGAAAAAGCATGGGAAGCCGTTGTCAATCCAGATAAAACTCCAGACGATGAGGAAATTACTCGCTTCGAGCAACCCATCTACTGCGTCTCGTTTCCACGGGTCGAGCGCTTAAACGTTCTCATGCACGCCGCTTGGGCACATGAGGTGGGCCATATCCTCGCCCGATCCGCAGTAATTGACTTTTTAGGCAGGTATTGGAACGAAAATGAACTCAAAATCAGGCAAGGTGCAACCAGTGCATCCCAGCCGGAAGAAGAAACGAAACAAACCAAAGAACCATACGGCCCAGAAGCGGTAAATGTTGATCTGACCAGAAAAGTAATCCAATGCTGGCTTGGCGAATTTCTCAGCGATGCTGTTGGTGCTTACCTTCTTGGCCCTGCATATCTCTTAACCTTGACAGAATTTGTCTTACCATCAGATCCCGATTTTTACTGTGAGTCCCACCCACCAAACACTTACCGCCTTGTCAAACTCACAAGTATGCTTTCGAGTCAAGTTAATGAAGCACAAAAACATTTTGAAACAAAATCATCTAAACACAATCATTACCTTGAACCCTACTTTGGTCGCCTACAATCGATCATCAGTCACAATCAAGAACCAGCTCTGATCGAAATGTGTAATCGACGAATGGATGTCGATCCGTCTTTTCGATATGCCCGT
Source organism: uncultured Phycisphaeraceae bacterium (assembly GCA_964542875.1). Classification (GTDB taxonomy): domain Bacteria; phylum Planctomycetota; class Phycisphaerae; order Phycisphaerales; family Phycisphaeraceae; genus CAZGOM01. Next base: position 77,027 of record CAZIWA010000001.1, on the reverse strand, counting down.
AGAGTTGTCGAAAAAGTATTTCCCAATCTATTAAAAGAGGTCTTTAAAACTTTAGAGCAAAGTTCATCTCGACACGCCGGGCCAGGACAAAAAGGCAAGCCCCACTCTGATCCCTCTTCCACTCTTTCCTACGATGGGCTCGCTCATGCATATCGAATTGATAACCGCATTGCTATTATCGGCGAACTGGTAGAGCGAATCGCTGCTGGGATTCCTCCCAATGAAACTGGTCATTGCCTAAACCCTATCACTGCAGAACTTCCAGACATCTTCAACGCTGCTTGGACTGCAAAATACTACTGGCTCGCCACCAAAAAAGGCTGGGGCACACCCGAAGACTACGTTCAACTTTTCAAACTTACCCTTAGAGGCATCGAGTCCAGTCACGTACGAAAAATCTACGTACCCGGGCAAGATGTGAAAAATGCCAACACTCGGAAGAACTGAAATCATCCGTCGAATGCGCTCTGAAAAGTCAGCCCTCAAGCGTTTGATTGTTACGCCACTGCTATCCAAGGATCAGATTGGGGCGATCTCCATTGATCTGCGTCTGGCCAATCAATTCATCGTCTTTCGAATGCATGCCGCCAGCGCTTTCAACCAGCGCACTGTCACACGAAACGACCTCCATCGCCTTCAGCATCGCCAGATCGTTCGTTATGACGAAAAATTCGTGCTCCACCCGGGCACACTGGCACTTGGGTGTACGATCGAATACCTCAAAATTCCTGCTGATGTTGAAGGACAAATTGAAGGCCGCTCTTCCTGGGCCCGAGTCGGTCTTCAAATCGCAACCGCCACTTCAATCGAACCCGACTTTCATGGTGCCATCACGCTTGAACTATCAAACGTAGGTACTGTCCCGCTTGAACTCTATCCAGGTATCCGGATAGCACAACTCGTGCTTCGTCAAGTTGACGAAGTTATTGAGCGAGATAAAACAAAGAAGCGCAAATACCAATACGCCATTGGAACGGAATTCAGTCGGCTCGATCAGGATGAAGACAAGGGCGTATTTGTCAGTCATTCTTTGCCGAACCCCGACTAAACCATTCCCCGCAAAATCTCCGAATTCACCGCGTCCATCGGCCGCCCATCGGGGCCGTCTTCCTTGGGTGTCTCCAGAATCTTGGGCACCTTTTTAAACGCCTTTACGAATTCCTTAAACGCGTCCAGCGACACGTGCCCCTGCCCGATGTGCGCGTGCCGATCCACTCGGCTGCCGCGCGGCGTCTTGGAATCGTTCATGTGCACCGCTTTGATCAGTTTCAGCCCGATTACTTTATCGAGCTCTTGAATCACACCCTTGGCGCCTTTGCCGGATTCCAGGTCGTAACCCGCTTCGATCATGTGCGCCGTATCCAGGCACACACCCACGCGCTCGGGCGCTTTCACTTGGTCGATGATGGCCCGGATCTCTTCAAACTTCGCCCCCAGCGTTGAACCCTGTCCTGCGGTCACTTCCAGCAGGGTCAGCGTCTTAAACCCTGGCAGCCGGGCGTGTACTTCGTCGAGGCTTTTGGCCACCTGCGTGACGCCGGCTTCAACACCCGTGCCCATGTGCGCGCCCGGGTGCGTCACCAGGTACGGCACATCCAGCGCTTCGCAGCGTTCGAGCTCATCTTGAAACGCCGCGATCGACTTCTCCAGTCCTTCAGGCGAAGGACTGGCCAGGTTAATCAGATAGCTGTCATGGCTCACGGGAAACACCAGTCCTGCGGCTTTCACTGCGGCCTTCCACTGCTTGATGCTTTCCTCCGTCAGCTTCGGTGCTTTCCATTGCTGCTGATTCTTGGTGAAGATCTGAACAGTCTCAAACTTCAGCGTCTTGGCCTCATCCGCCGCCTTGTACAGCCCGCCTGAAATGGAAAGATGGCTTCCAAACATTCGCTGACTCCTTGAGTTTTAAGACAGGCTGTTTACTTATCGCCCAGTGCCGGCTGCGCGTACTTCGCCATGGCCACCGCCAGCAGGGATTCCACCATTTCGTCCAGCGCCCGATCATTGGATTCTTCTGTCCGCTTGTCACGGTTGTACCCGGCTTCCTTGCCGTAGCTGCCTTCTTGAAACAACTGCGCCTGGTACTTCTGTGTCATCACCCGGGTCCGCTCATTGCGGATCATGTCTTCGATCTCAAGCTGCACCTCGCGAAGCGGCCTGCTCACCCCGGGCACTGCTTCTTCACAGTAAACCCACCACGAATTGCTCCGAATCCGGATCGGTCCTTCGTACTGCCCTTGCTTGATGCGCCCGATCGCCTGGTTCACCGGCTCGGAAAATTCATTGCCCAGCACGGGGTCGGGCCACAGCCCGCCTGTTGCCGGCCGGCTCAGGTTGGCAGAGTCCGCCGCCACTTCTTTAAACGGCTTGCCGGACTTCAATAGCGCCTCAAACTTCGCCGTATTCTCAAATGGTGTCCAGATAAAGCGCAGCCGCTTGAATGCCGGTTGATTGAAAAGGTCGTAGTGGTCCAGGTAATACCGCTCGATATCCTTCCGGGTCACGTGCACTTTCACCAGCAGCTTCTGCTTGAAGTACCTGTTCACCAGCACGATCGATCGGAAGTCCTGCATGAGCTGTTCGATGGACTTGCCTTCTTTGGCAAGCGCCATCTCATCAGCCAGAAACAGCGAGCCCTGCCCATAAATGCGGATCAGCCGTGCCCGGTGATCCTTCATGATCTCTTCCAACCCGTGCCGCTCCGTCTCCGAAAGGTCGCGCTCGGCGACACCCAGGATCAGCGCGTCATAAATAATCTGCGTCAGCGTCGACCGGATCAGCAGCTTCGCTCTCTGCTGGAACAGCATGCGAGGCTGATTGCGCCCCAGTGCCTCAAGCTCCTTGAGCTTGTCCAGCACCGTGCTTGCATAAATCGGGTTTCCGTTCACCTGCCCCACCATGGCATCCATGGTGAAGTCCGTCACCTTCACACTCCGGACGCCCGTTTCCACAGGCGCACGCGGCGGCACAGGCTTTGGCTTGGTCGGCACATCATCCGGCGACGCCTCCACCACGCGAAGCGGCCCAATCAGCGTCGTCGGATCACTGTTCTGCGTCTCGCTGGCCGGTCGAGTCGTTACCACCGTCCCCGGCGAAGCGTTGGAATGACCCGCGGCAGGCTGCGTCACGGCGAAATCACTCACCGCCAGCTTCTGATCCTGCTTCAAGGCAGAGCACCCCGCGGCCGCCAGCAATCCGGCGCCCAGGCAGGCGCCTGCCGACATCAATCCCAGGTTACCGCGACGCATCGACATTCAAACCTCATGCGCACAAAGTGCAATGCCTCATTCTAGCCCAAACCCCGGCCCGCCGGGGACGAGTCCGACGAAGTATGCCCACCCCACCCCAAGGCCCTTATCACCTGATTGCAAACGCATCCAGCATCGCCGGGCCATACTCCCCGGTTGCATCGAAAAAATTCACCTGCCGGGTCTTGATGAACCCCGTCATTCGTTTCTCCACCCGCTCGATCAGCATCACCAGATCTTCCTCGCGGCCCTCGGCCACCAGAAACACACGTCCGTCTTCCAGGTTCTGCACGTATCCTGCCACCGGCAGGTCCACACCGATCGCCCGGGTGTTGTATCGAAACCCCACCCCCTGCACGTTCCCTGAAAAAAACGCCGTCACACGCTTATGCGTTTTGTCGGTCATGCAAAACCCCCAAACTTTATGAATCGTCCGCCGGCTTCAACCCAGTTTAGCCAGCTCCGAGTCGGGAATATCCATATTCGCATGCACTTTCTGCACATCGTCGTTGTCTTCCAACGCTTCGATCAGGTGCAGCACTTCCTTGGCTTCTTCTCCCGTGCAGGTCACCAATGTCGTGGGAATCATCGTCAGTTGAGAGGATTCGATCGGAAACTTCGCCGCTTCCAGCGCCGTCTTGAGCCGATGAAAGTCCTGCACCTGGCTCAGCACCACCCACTGTGTTCCGCGCTCGGCGATGTCCAGCGCCCCGTTCTCCAGCGCCGTCTCCATCAATGCCTCTTCCGCCACCGACGCGCGAGGCAGCAAAAATTCGCCCCGCTTATCAAACACGAACGACACGCACCCCGTGGCCCCCAGGTTCCCGCCGTTCTTGTCCAGGATCACCTTTACATCCGCGCTTGCCCGGTTCCGGTTGTCGGTGAGGATCTCGATCATCAACGCCACGCCATGAGGCGCATAGCCCTCATAGACAAACGCCTCATAGTTCTGCCCCGTCAGTTCGCCGCTTCCTTTTTTGATCGCTTTTTCGATGGTGTCCCGCGGCATGTTCACGGCTTTGGCATCATCGATGGCATAGCGCAGCGACAGGTTCGACGCCGGGTCCGGCCCGCCGGCTTTAGCCGCCACAATGATCGCGCGCGCCACTTTGCTCCACGCCTTGCCGCGCTTGGCGTCCACTGCCGCCTTGCGATGCTTGATGTTCTTCCACGCGCTATGCCCAGCCATCAGACCACTCCTCAAAAAGTGAACCCGGCATTTTAACCACAACTCATTTCTTGCTCCGGCCAGCTCCAACCCCTCAATCCCAGGCCCTTCTTTACTCACCCCATCCGGCTTCGCCGATACGCGCTTGGCGCCACCCCCACCTTCTTCTTGAACTGCCGGGTGAAAAAGTACACATCCCGATATCCCAGTTGCTTGGCGATCACCTTGATCGGTTCATCCGTCTCGCCAAGCAGCCTGCGCGCCTCGACGATCCGCCTCTGCAGCACATACACCCCGATCGGCACCCCCACAGCCTCCTTAAACCGCCGGCGCAGTGTGCTCAGGGCCATCCCCGCCTGTTTGGCGTACCGGGCCTCGTCGGGCACTTGGTCGACACCGATCTTGTCTAGCTCATCCAGCAGCCACGCCTCGCCGTGCTGCTCATTTTTCACCTGCCTTGCATCCGCCAGCTCCAGCAATAACCCTTCCAGCAGGTTCACCGCCCGCCGCTGGCTGATGGCATCGGTCTTTACCATCAGGCTCAGCATCAAGTCGAAATTCGCCACATGCTCCGCTCCCCGCGGCGCTTTCTGGGGAACCCTTGGGTACAACCCCGCCGCCGCCCATCGGCCCGCCAGCGGCCCCTGAAAAGCCACATACCGGTGGTCCCAGCTTGCCACCCCCGGCATCCGGTGAAACCGGATGTGCGGCCCCGGATACGCCGGCCAGAACACCGGCCCTGTCAGTTCGATCCGATCATTGTCGTAAAACAGCTCCAGCCGGCCCGCAGTCGTGTACTGCACCGTGTAATACCCCACAAAGTGCTTATCCACGTAAGCCGTGCAAGCGGGGTTGAAGCTCCCATGAAGAAACGTGAGCTCTGGCATAAGGCGTGATCAAAAAGTGCAAAAACTGGCGATCGAGTCCATCGACATTCTATCCCCCGCCCCCCAGAATAACACCCCTCAACCCTCAAATATCCGGTTGATCACGAGAAAGGTTCCTTCATGACCAATGCTACCCAAACCATCGCCGACCCCGCTTCAGACATCCAGATCACCGATCAGGAAGTCCAGTTTTATAAAAAAGAAGGGTATTTGGTCATCCCCGGCCTCCTCCAGAGGGACATGGCGGAGGCGATCCTCAAGGAAGTCAACAAAGTTCTCACCCTGCACGACCTCTCCGAAGACCGCATGCGCCGGGCCTCAGGCTCGTCCGACAAGCTCCGCCAATTCGGTGATCTCCCCGAAAACAGCCTCATCAAAGCCATGGTCTTCAGCCAGCGCATTCTGAATGTCGCCCAGCGCATCATGGAAGGCCCCAGCACCCCCTACCTCCCCTTCACCGCTGTCAAAGCCGGCGGCGGCGGCGGACAATTCCACTTCCATCAGGACAACCAGTACACCCGCCACGACGGCCCAAGCTGCAACATCTGGATCGCCCTCGTCCCCATGAATCCAAACAACGGCTGCCTCTGCGTCGAACCCCGCTCACACTTGAACGGCACCCTTGAATCCCAGCTCTCCGGCGACGGCGACAACCACAAGCGCACCCAGTACGACCCCTCCTACTATCTCCCCGTTCGCATGAACCCCGGAGATGCCATCGCCTTCACCCGCCTCACCGTCCACGGCTCGGGCCCAAACTCCACAAGCGAAGCCCGCAGCGCCTACGCCCTGCAATACCACCGCGACGACACCAACTTCCTCGACCCCGTCGACAAAACCTGGAAAAACCTCAAGCAAAACCCCCGCTGGCAATTCCAGTACACGCCCGCGCTGTGAATTAAAAAGTGTGAAGTCTGAAGTTAAGAATGTAAGAATGCCAAAACGCCTCAGTTCTGTAGTCTGAAACTTCTAACTCCTCACTTCTCCTCACTGCCCGATCCTTCCCACCCGCAGCGAAATCTTCCGGAATGCCGGCCCCTTATGCGCCCGGATGATTTCCCTTTCCAGCCCTGACCGCAGCAGCCGGTCCAGCTCGTACAGCGTCGCGCTGGACCCCACCGCCACGCGCAGCACCCCGCGCGCCAGGGATTCCAGCCGGGTGTTTTTCACCACCGTCGCCGGCACCATCTTCTCCCACACTTCGGCGATCTCATGCAGTTGCTTGTAAGGCCGCTCCACTTCCTGCTTCAGGAAATCCTTCAAAAAATCCATGGAAACATCCCGCTCCGCGTGGTTCCTCCACTCGCGCAGCCGGTCCAGATGTTTTTGTCTCGCTTCGCCCTTTTCCATATAGCCGCCAACTTCCTATCATACCGCCCATGAATATCGTCCTCATTGGTTACCGGGCCTGCGGCAAAACCTCCATCGGCAAAGGCGTCGCCAATGCCTTGGGGCTTCAATTCACGGATGTCGACCACATCACCTGCCAGCGCTTTGACGGCATGACCATCGCCGCCATCTGGCAGAAGTTCGGCGAACCCGCCTGGCGCCAGGCCGAAGTCAAAGTCACCCAGGAGCTCTGCGCCGGCGATAACCAGGTCATCGCCCTGGGCGGCGGAACCATCATGCAGCCCGGCGCACGCCAGGCCATCGCCGAAGCCGCAGCTAAAAACACCCTCCGCTTCTACCTCCGCGCCCCCGCCGAAGTTCTCTATAAACGCGCCCAAAACGACGCCCAGTCCGCCGCCACGCGCCCCCAGTTCACCAAAGGCGTCTCCGGCCTCGATGAAGTCGTACAGGTTCTCAATATCCGCGAGCCCATCTACTTCTCGGAATCCGATGCTGTTGTCGATGTCGACAAACTTTCCATCCAGGAAGGCATTGAAAAAATCGTTGCGATAGCCAAATCCAAAATAAAATAGAGTTTGCCTCCCGCCGCGCCTAACCTGTATTCAAAGGCACCGGAAAAACCATGCGCAAGCTCATTCCCAGCATTCTGCTGATCACGCTGCTTGCCATCACCGGATGCCAGGCCGAGCAATCTCAAGACTCCAACCTCTTCAGCACCCACACTCCCATCAAAGGCATCGACGCCGTAAGCATGCGTGGCGATGTCATCTCCTTCACCGACTACGCCACCGCGGAAATATCCAACACCGCCACTCAGATCGCCTCCACCACGGAAAACCAGCGCTACCGCCAGCTTGCCCTGGCCTGGCGTCTGCGCATGGCCACGGCGTTTCACACCATCGCCGCCAAGCAGGACCCTCGCCAGGGTCTTGTCATGAGCTGGATGCTGGCCACCAAGCAGATGCTCTATTTTGATGAAAAGCTCGCCGGCGACCCCAACGACGCTGAAGTGGCGCAAATGGTGGAAACCGCCAGGGCCGTCGAAGAAAACATCAACCGCATCATCCAGAAGTATCTTCCCCCCGAAGTCTTTGAAAAAGCCCAGCGGCAGATGATTGTCCTCGCCAAGGAAAAACCGCTCTCCACCCTCACCGGCGGCAAACGCTTCGACCAGGAAGAACTCAACGCCGCCCAGGCCCCCGACGGCGTCGCCCAAATCCTCCTCCTCCCCCTGGCGCCTTTGACCGGAATGCAAGGCGTCACCGACACCGCCACCGCCGTTAACCGCCTCAACAACTCCGTCGCCACCCTCGGGCTCCTTCTGGACGACCTTCCCCTCCAGGCCCGCTGGCAAGCCCAGTACATGGTCTTAGACCTCCAGACCAGTGAAGTCGCCAAAAGCCTCAGCGCCATGCTGACCCAGGCCACCGTCAAAGCCGAGCGGCTCACCACCGTCGCCGAGCAAGCCAATAAAACCCTGGACAAACTCCCCGAAATACTCGACGCCGAACATAAGTTCATCAACCAGACGCTCGACGCCCAGCGCGTCAAAATTTTTGAAGACATCAAAAAGGAACGTATAGAAACCCTCGCCGCCCTTCAAAAACAAGCCGACGCCTTCAGAACTGACGCCACCTCACTGGTCGACAACATCCAATCCAGCGCCCTTTCCGCCTTGACTTCCGAGCGCCGGAGAACCATGGCGGACATCGACGCCCAGCGCGTCAAGATTTCCAAAGACACCACCGCCGCCATCGACCACATCTTCTACCGTGCCATGCAGTTCACCGGCGTTCTCTTTGTCGCCGCAGCCATCCTCATCTGGTTCGCCAAACGCAAACCCAAACCAGCAGGCGCTTGACCGCCTCATCCAGGCTTCTTCTCTCCGGCAGGCGGCTCGTAGGGCGTCTGTTTCGGGAACGCAAACTTAATCCCCGCTTCCCCAAATCGCTTAAGCAGCCGCAAATTAAACTCCTGCGCATGCGCCAGGTACGTCCAGTAATCCCGGCCTTCACCCAGGATGTACCAGTAATCCACCTTGATGTTCAGGCTGTCTACGCGAAAGTCGTCAAAAGCCACATGCGCCGCCCGCTTCTCCATATCAAACCCCTCCGAAATCGGCGGCTCTGACAAGATCGCCTTCACGATTGACACCGCCTCCTCCACCTTCTCAGGCGGCATGTCGTAAGTGATCATCACATTCAGCGTCCGCCTGATAAACGGCCGCGCGCTCATGTTCTCCACGCTGCTGTCGATGAACTTCATGTTCGGCACCGTCACCAGGTGCCCCGACAGCGTCCTCACTCGACTGGACCTGAAACCGATCTCTTCCACCGTCCCATCAAACCCCTCGAACTTGATCCAGTCTCCCACCCCAAAGGGCTTATCGAAAAACACCGTCATCGAGCCAAACAGGTTCTTCACCGAATCCTGCGCCGCCAACGACACCGCCAGGCCCGCAATACCCAGCCCTGCCAGCCAGCTTGTGATGTTCCACCCAAACACGTTCTGCGCCACAAACAGCGTGAAGATCACCACCAGGAACACGCGCAGCGCCTTGCGGATCAGCGGCACCACCATGTCATCCAGTTGATTCTTGGTTTTGTCGGTGAACTGCCGGATCGCGATCTCGATCATTTCCACCAGGTTGTACAGCAGCCACCCGATCGCAAGGATCGCAAGGAATTGAATCGTCCTTCCGGAAAATTCATGGACATCCGGCTCCATGTAAATAAACTGCATCCCGAAGTACAAGCCTGCCGTCAAAAATGCGAAGCTTGCCGGCCCCGCTGTGTTGTCCAGCGCCACGGCCCGGGCCTTGTGCTCACGTGATGCCGCGCGTTTCCCCAGCGCCACCAGCCCGGCTTGCGCCAGCCGCCCCACCACCAACCCCGCGAATATGCCGCCCAGCAGCACCAGCCACCCCAACCAGCTCGTCTGCGCAAATGTCGGTCCAAGCAGACCCATGATTTCCGCGCTCCCGCTCCGAGGCGGAAGATCCTTCAAACTCTTGTACAGATTATCGATCCCCGCCACCGTCTTGGCTGAAAACCGCCACGCCCCCACATCGTCGCGCGTCAGCGTGATGCTCCCATCCGGTGACTTCTGAAACGCCTTGAGCTCCTTCCACACCCACGCATGCTCCGGCTGCCTCGGAAAGTACCGGAACCGGACTGCGCTGGTCTGCTCCACCTCAGTATCACCCGGCAAATCCCCGGGCTTCACCTCGCCCAGCCGGTCCAGCACAGACCGCAATTCTTCCGCTCTGCTGCGTAGCGTCTCCGGCTCTTTCAACCCGGACGCATCCAGCGTCGACATCACCTTGTTCCACGCCGCCGTTGCCGCTTTCACGTCACGGCTCTCCATTTGAGCCATGCCTTCCAGGAACGTCGCCATCGTTGCACGCGGGCTTGCCAATCCCTTGGGCACCCCCGCGGGCTGCGTGGAAGCCTGTGTGGAAGGCTGCGTTGCCCCCTTCTGCGTTGTCGCGGCGGGCTTGCCTTCCTCGGCTTTATCCGTCTCTTCTGCTTCCGGCTTGGGGGTTCCCTTGAGCGCCGGCAGGCTCTTTAAAACATCCTGCGCCGGCGCGTCCGGCGAAACGCCGCCCGCGATCACAGTCAGCAGAATCACCACCAGATATTTTCGTATCACGCTCGCCATGACAACATTTCCTCCATTGACCATGGCCAAGCCAGGCAACTTTGACTGTAGACAATCCAGCCTCTGGGGCCATCGGTGAAAACCCCATGCCGTTCACAAACTCCTCCTCAAAACGACATGTGGCCCCGCGCAACGCACGGGGCCACATGAAAATCGCTTCAATCAACCTCTCAATGCCGCGCCAGCGCGCCCTCCGCGCTCTTGGGCAGCACCACCTCAGACAGCGGATCAATCCCCCTAAGCATCAATCCCTGCGCGTGCGACCGGTGCGCCTCGATCGTCGGCTTGTCTTCCGGGTCGCGCACCTGCACCAGCACCGTCTTGCGTGTGAAGGCCGAAGAGTTGATCCCCGACCCGTGAATCGTCTTGTAGTTGAAAAACAGCACATCCCCGCGCTTGGCCGGGCACAGCGTCGCCTTCTCCAGCGGGTATAGCGCCGGGTCCAGATGGTTGTTCTCCCATGTCGGCAATTGATCCAGCTTGTGGCTCCCGGGGTACACCGCAATGCATCCCATCTCCGGCGTCGCATCCGTCAGATGGATCACTGCTGCCGTCATCGTGTGCCTCGCATGCGGAAAGTATGGAATGTCCTGGTGCATCGGAAACGGCGATCCCTTCTCCCGCGGCTTTTGAAACAGCTTCGTATGGTGCAGTTGCACATTGGGCGTGCCCATCACTTCGCTGAGGCATTGGGTAAACGTTTCATGAACCAGCGCCCTGGTCCACGCCGCGTCAAACGCCTGGACATCGTGCGTGTGCAGCACCACGGTGTCCGTCGCGCCGTATTTCTTTTTCCAGGCGTCCCCGCCCCAGGTGGCGTCCAGCCCGATCCGCCGTTGCAGCCGCCGCTCGATGATGCCGTCAAAAGACGCCTCCAGCTCATCAAGCTGCTTGACGGAAAAAATCCCCGAAGCCAGCAGATATCCATTGTCTTGATAGAACCGAACCTGTTCGTTGGTCAGCATGGTTGAGCCTTTGATCCTGCACGCCTTTGCGTTGGTTATAAATCGGCCTGATAACAAATAGAATATCCCTTAATCCCGCGTATACAATTGGAACAATCAATCAATGATTGGTATTAATTCAACAATGACCGGCGAAACCCAACCCACCCTGCTCTGGCCCTTTAAAGCCCTCCCCGGCGTCCGCACCGCCGGTCGGTTCCCCCTGGCCGACCAGAACTTCGCTCAAACCTACGGCAGCCGCGACTGGCGCTTCCACTCCCTCCACATCTACGACTACCACGGCCAGATCCGCCTCGCCGGAGAGCTCATCACCCTCGCTCCCGGAGACCTGACCCTCTCCCCCGCGGGGCTCATCACTTCCTATCACCTTCCCCAGCCAGGCCATCACTACTGCCTTCATTTTGAATCCCTCCCCACCCCGCCGGACCAATGCGTCGCTCTCCCCCTTCACATCCCCCTTGGCCCCTGGCGGGAAATGGCCCAGCAAAAACTCATGTGGATCGCCCGGCTCCACGCCATGTCCAACAAGGAGCCCATCGCCGCACACGCCGGCAGCGCCGCCATGCAGGAATTCCTTCTCTGGCTCGCCCTCCTGCCCCGTCAGACCGGCACCCCAAGCCACGCCCGGCTGGAGCTCGCCTTGGACAAGGCCGCCCAGTTCATCAACCAAAACCTCTCCCGGCCCATCACCCTCGCTCAAATTTCCAAAGAATCCCAGCTCAGCCAGAACTACCTCGCCCGCAAATTCCGCGACCGTTTCGGCCTCACCATCCCCCGTTACATCCTCACCCGCCGCATCCAGCAGGCACGCGACCTGCTCATCAACACCCATCTCCCCGTCCGCCGCATCGGCGCAGACGTCGGCCTCCCCGATGCCCACCACTTCAACAAGCAATTCCGCAAGCTCACCGGCATGAGCCCTACCACCCTCCGCTGGTCCGCCAAATAACTCCTACCTCCTCCCCTCTAAACATCCGACTCTTAATTCTTGACCCCGACACAGGACACAGGACGCAGGACACGGAACACACGACTTCTTAAACTACCCCCATGAAATACCGGCTCATCGCCATTGATCTTGACGGCACCCTTCTGGACCACCACGGCCGCATCTCCAAAGAAAACCTCGAAGCGGTCGCACGCGCGCGCGCCACCGGTGCCCTCATCGTTCCCTGCACCGGACGCTCCTGGGCCGAAGCCCGCGGCCCCATCGCCCAGCTCAAAGCCGCCGGTCGGGACGACCACGACACCGGCATCTTCGTCGGCGGCGCCATCGTCACCCGCCTCACCGATGGCTCCACCATGAACTCCGCCGACATGCAGTCCACCCTCGCCAGCGACCTTGTCGAACACCTCTACCACGGCCCCGAAGCCATCCTCGTCTTCCGCGACGCCAACCGCGCCAAGCACGACTACCTCATCACCGGCAAAGGCAAGCTCTCCGCCAACAGCCGCTGGTGGTTTGAGCACACCGACGTACGCATCCACATCCAGAACCCCATCACCCCAGAATGGCTCACCCACACGCTGCGCATCGGCGTCGTCACCACCACCCCGCGCATGCGCATCATCGCCGCCTCCCTCACCCCCCGCTTTGACGGCCGCATCTCCTTCCAATCCTTCGCCGGCGTCCAGCAGCCCGATGATCCAGACACCATGCACGTGCTGGAAATCTTCAACTCCGGCGTCGATAAATGGCGCGGCATCCAATGGCTCGCCCAAACCCACAACATCCCCATCGACCAGATCGCCGCCATCGGCGATGAAATCAACGACGTCGTCATGCTCAAAAACGCAGGCCTCTCCATCGCCATGGCCAACGCCGTCCCCGAATCCAAAGCCGTCGCCAAGCAACACACCCTCTCCAACAAGGAAAACGGCGTCGCCCACGCCCTCGACAAAATCCTCGCCGGGGAATGGTGATTAAGGAAGGATCTGGGGTCTGAGGCTAATCAAAGAAAACAGACACCAATGGCCTACGTCCGGTGTCTTTCGTTTTTATTCGGCTTTTTCTGACCAGACCCCAGCCCCTAGACCCCAGACCCTTCCTAATCACCTCAGCCTCAGCGTCAGCAGCGTCACCATCACCAGCACGATCGAAATAATCCAGAACCGCACCACGATCTTCTGCTCCACCCAGCCGGACTTTTGAAAGTGGTGGTGGATCGGCGCCATCTTGAAGATGCGCTTACCCCCGCTGTACTTGAAGTACCCCACCTGCATGATCACGCTCACCGCTTCGATCACGAAGATCCCGCCGATCACAAACAGGAGCAATTCCTGCCGGATCACAAAGGCGATGTACCCGATCAGCCCGCCCAGCGGCAGCGACCCGGTATCCCCCATGAAAATGCTCGCAATCGAGCAGTTGTACCAGAGGAATCCCAGCGACGCGCCGAACATCGCCCCCGCCACGATCGCCAGTTCATCCGCATTTCGGATGTAGGGAATCAGCAGATACTTGGCCACCTGCCCGTCCTGCCACCCCGCCAGCAAAGCCAGCACGGCGATGGCGAAGGCCACGATGCACATCGTCCCGCCGGCCAGCCCATCCAGGCCGTCCGTCAGGTTCACCGCGTTGGATGACCCGGTCATCACCACCACGCCCAGGATCACGAAAAGCCAAAGCGGGATGATCACCAGCGAGCTGGAAGGAATCCAACCCAGCGCCGCCGACCACTCCCATGTCTTCACAAAAGGCATGTTCAGGCAGTGGCTCATGCTGTTGATGTGGTACACATCCATCGCTTCCTTGGAAGCGCCGTGGTGATAGATGAAAATGCTGATCACCACCCCCAGGCCGATCTGCAGCACAAACTTTTCCCAGGCAAACAAACCGTCGCGTCCGCCTCCTCTGGGGTTGGGTTGAGGCAGCAGGTGCTCTCCCCTGTCCAGGTGCACCTGCAGGGCAGCGGCTTCTTTTTCCTCGCGCGTCTTGCGCGTCAGCTTCAAATAGTCGTCGATCGCCCCCAGCGCGCCCAGCCACACCATCACCACCAGCGCCATGTAAACGTAAAAGCCTTCGCCGGGCCGCATGTCCGCCAGCAGCACCGTGCTGAGGCCAATCGCGGACAAAATAAGCACACCGCCCATGGTGGGGGTGTTTTTCTTGTCCTTGAGCATTTCATCGAGCGTAGCATCGTTGAACGTCGCCTGGTCGCCGACTTTTTTCCGCGTCAGGTACCGAATCACCATCGGCCCCAGGACGATCACCGTCCAGAAGCTTAAAAAAGCCGCCAGGATCGTCCGGAACTCGGCGTACGCAAACACCCGAAAGAACCGGTAAAGCCCGGTATCGACCAGCCAGGAATTAATGAGCCAGGGAATCATGGGTGAAGACAGTCCGTTGTCTTCGGGGTCCCCCCCGTCGCGCGAAGGGTGGGACACCCAAAATAAGCAGCCGATCATTGACGACCGGCCTCCGTCATCAATATCGGCTGATAACCCCCTTTAACTTTCCGTTTTTTCGCAAATTGTTCGGATCATCCTCGACTTATCCGACCAAACACCGACCGGCCGCTTATCTGAAGTATTCAGATCGATCCTCATAAAATAGATTGAACGCGGTTCCTTCATTTCACGGTTTTTCGGGGGTTGGTCCTTTAATATCGAGGTTTCCATGTCGCACCTTCGGTCCTCTCGCCTAAATGCCTTCACGCTCGTTGAACTCCTGGTCGTCATCTCCATCGTCACGGTGTTGCTTGCCGTCCTTCTTCCCTCCCTGGAAGCATCCCGCACCACCGCTCGAAAACTTCAATGCTCCAACAACCAGCGCCAGATCGGCATCGGCCTGGTGAACTACTGCATGAACGAACGCGATACCGCCTACCCCTGGGGCGGCTCCCTGGGCGCACAGTGGATGGGTGATATTGCCGAGTACCTGGGCTACCTCCAACACCCCTACCCCGCCGGCGCAGCCTCCACCATCAAAACCCGAGTTGAGCTCGTCATCCCCACCTTCCGCTGTCCCCAGACCGCCCTCCGGGTGGACACCCCCGGCTACGACTATGCCGGCCACTACGGCCGCAATCTCCACCTCATGGCCTCCAACGCTGACCCAGACCAAACCAGCACGACGGCCAAAATCACCTGGGCCCGCCGCCGCACGTTGAATCAAATCCGCATCAAGCCCCCCAGCGCCATCGTTCTGCACGCCGACGGCATTCTTTACAACCTTACCGGCTTTAACCACCTCACCGCCGGTCTCCCCGATGGCAGCTTCGGCCAGCAGCGCCCCCGTCATCACATCGGCAAGGTGAACATCGGCTTTGTCGACGGCCACGTCGAAGCCCTCGCCCCCACCGAGCGCAATAATCTCTTCTGGACTGACGACCGCACCTTCCCGGGTTGGGATTGGGTCGCCATCTCCGTCCCCTAACGACTCTTGTAGGGTTCGGCCGAGTCCTCGAGGCCCACCACTCCGGCCACAAGCCCAAAAAAGCCAGAACCCACCAGCCAAGTCCCTCTCTCATAGGGGCGGCTCTGGCATTGGAACCCCTTACACACTCACTGCGCGCGCTCCCCCATCCCCTTCACCAAATCCTTCGACTCAAACACAAACCCATACCGCATCGCCACGCGCCACAGCGCTTCTTCCTTGTTGAGTTCCCGCCGGGCGGTTTCCTTGTTCTCCACCGCCGTCACCGCATCGCGCACGGCTGAACACATCACACCGCGCCGGCTCATGTCAAACATCCCGCCCTGCTCCATCAAAATGCACCAGTTGATCGCAAAGCCCGTGTAGATCAAATGGTTCACCTGCAGGTGCGCGCACACCTTAAAAAGCTGATGCGTCGTCTCGCACACGAATTCACCATCCAGTGGGCGTGCTTGTTCGGGAAAGTCCGTCCTATGCGTCCGCTTTTTCAAGTCAGCTTCGTTGTGCTTGCCGATCGCCACATTCGCCGCGCGGAATTCCCTCAGCGCCAGCATTGTTTCATCGGCCTTCACATACCGTGACATGTGCTCTCGCGGCGCAGGTGGCTGTCCCGCCACTTCCACCGCCCGCTTGTACCCCGGCAGATGCTGGAAGTACTCCCCAAACCCCACCACGTGGATCAGCGGCATGCCACTCTTCCTGGCCGCCGCAATGATCCCCGGCAGCACCTCGCTCACGATCCGGTTCGCCCGCGGCGTGTACTCCACGTGCTTCCACAGCCCAGGGCAATCCGAGTACGGGCCCACATCCCATGCGTGCATCACCACCAGCGCCGTGTTTTTATCCGACACCTCCACCTCGCCGGACTTCCACCCTCCAAAACCCTCTGCGGGCACATCCAGTGAATAGTCCGCATCAAACTGCTGGTAATAGTGCGCCAGAACTTTCATATCGTCTCCTGAGTAATCATCGTCCCATGCGCCCGGGCTATCGGGGCGCGGGGTATCGGGTGTTCATGAGGGTTGGCAAGGTAAAAGCTCGACTCATCTGCCAACCCAGGGCTCCTTCTCCACATAAACCGTCGTCGCATCCCCCACATACAACCGGCCTTGCGAGTCTTGCGACATCATGAATCCGGGAAACGGCTCGGGATACAGCAGCGAGACTTTCTGGTCTGCCGTCATCTCATACAGCGATCCATTGAGCCGCAGGATCATCGATCCCCGCTTGTTCCACTTCCACATCCCGAAAAGCCGTCCCTGTGGATGTTCAAACGGCTCTTGCATCTCGCCGGTCGCCGCGTTGTACACCCACATCGGGAACATCCCGCCAAAGCGATTGCCCACCACCAGGTCGCCCACCGCTTCCATGTACCGGATGCCGCCGATCTTGATCATCGCGCTGGTCATCTTCCCGTCTTCCACGCCCGGGCGAGGCGCAAACTTGTGCGTCTTCTTGATCTTCCGCGTCTTGGTGTCAAACACCACGAACGTCCCCTCCGAAGTCCCGCCGTACAGTTCGTTGCGATGGCTCAACACCGCCAGCGGCCAAAGCTGCTCACCGGGGATCAGCGGATCGATCACCTGCTCCACCTCCTCCGTCTCGCCGTTGATGATGTAAAGCGCGCCCTCGGTCCGCTTGCAATAGTCCGAACAGCTCGCCAGATAGATGTACCCGTCATCGCCCGTCACCATTCCGCGCGGGCGATGCTGCCCCCAATGGCTCGTGGGACGCGAATCATGCAGCAGCCTCGGGTTGTTCTCCCGCGCTTCGCCGAAGTTCCCCAGCGGCCGGCTGGTGTCCACGCGCGAAATGCACACATCCGTGTACGCCGCGATAAACAGCTTCTCTTTGTAATTGGTCATCGCGTGCAGTTCCCCGCCATAAAGCTGCACCGGGTCCCCCACGTTCTGCGACTTCCCATCCTTGCCCACGCGCCACAGGTCGTGGCTCATGCCGGACCCGTAGATGCAGTCGTCGGGCCCCACCGTCCAGTGGTACATGCTCTGCACGGACTCAGGCGTAAAACCAAGCGGGATCGCCTCCACGCTCTGTTTTTGAAGATCAATGACATACAGTTGCCGACCGTCCGCCGTGACGAATCGCGAACCCCCCAGATGCTCCAGCGTCCGAAGGCCTTGTGAAACTACGGGCACCTCTCCAATGAGTTCAAACCGGCCCGTTGCCACCTCCAGCCACCCCACCGTCTTTCCTTTGCGCACCAGCGCCTTCCCGGCATGGTCGATGTGCTTCGTCGGCGTCCGGTCCCACCGCCCACGCATGATCAGCCGGTACGCTTCCGGCCCGGCCGTTTCAAACGCCGGCTCGATCCGCTTAAGCGTCGTCGCGTCAAAACACAGGCTGCCGGCCCACACGATATTGCCGATCACCACCGGCGTCTCCACGCCCCGCCCGGGCGTGTCTTCAGGCCGCCACACCACCTGCGTTTCGCGCTTCACCGGGTCGTATACGCTCAAGCCGGATTTGGGAAACTGGAAAAACCACACCCGCCCGTCCGGCGCCAACCCATTGCATGAATGCGTCCCCGCGGGGAAAAAGAATTCCTCCGGTACCACGTTCTCATGCTTGGTCAGGCTGCCGTCCTGCGGGTCGTAGCAAACCAGTGATCGACTCTGCATCAGCCAGATCCGGCCCTGGGCATCAAAGTCCGCCGTGTAATGCCGGGGCAGTTCGGCGATTGTTTTCACCTCCAGCGTTTCCCGGTCGATCTCCTTCAAATGCTGGTCCGTCGAGAGATAAACCTTCGGGCGGTAAGGGTCCACGAACAAATGGTTCGTGATGGCCGTATCGTGCAGGCAAATCGACCGCCACCTGCCCGTCTCCGGCTCCCACACGCCGATGTCTGCGTTCTTCCCGTTGGCCGTCCATTCACCCAGAAAATACTGCGCCGCAAGCCCAAACCCCGCTGGTGCAAACGGCGCGCTCCAGATGATGAAAACACCCTTCCCAGGCATGGAAACCGGCACAAACGGCGAAACGTTACTCTGAGTCATGGCACATCCTTGATTATGATTCAATCTGTTATAACAAATACAGCCCCGACTGTTAAACCGCCGTCAACCTTGGCACAATGTCCGCAGCTTTCCCATCACCGTGGCCCGCCCATGTCCAAAACCTTCGCTTCTTTCCTCCTCGCAGCTCTCCTAACCGTCATCACCGGCTGCGCCTCCGTCGGCGGCGCCACCTACCACTTCAGCATTTACGTCAAGCCTCCCGCCGATTCCAAAGACGTTGCCCCCAAAGACCCCGCCATCCGCGCCAAAACCCAAACCATCGTCGACGCCTGGGCCATAGAAAACGGCTTCCAGCGCGTTCCCGCCGACCAGGCCGACATCATGCGGATGAAATATCACGACACGCAACCGGAGTTCGAACCGCTCTACTACAAAGAAACCGCGGTAACCGGCCATGACTTCCGCGAAATCGTCGTCCTCTTCGACTTCGGCTGGTTCCCCGTCGCCGTCACCGGCGGCGAAGGCTACGGCGGCCTCTGGCCCAGTTCCCGCCTCAACACCCTCCAGCAATCCCTCCAGACCCGCCTCGCCCAGCACTTTCCCCCTGACCTCGTTGTTGGCTCCGTCTGGTAATCCTTGCCTCGAAGAGCATCGACTTCAAATGTCACATTCCTTTCTCGAAGCCCCCCGATAACCTGACCACCCGATAACCCGGACGCGTGGGCCACCAAATCACACATCTCCCTCAACCCCGGCAAGCGGTACAATCCCCACATGCTCCGGCTTATCCTTTTTCGCCTGCTCCAACTCCCCGTCATCCTCGCGGCGATATTCGCCGTCACCTTCGTCCTCGTCTGGGCTCTCCCGGGCAACCCACTCGAAAATGAAGACGGCCGCCGCCCCCCCGCTGAAATCCAGGAAGCCCTCAAAAAACAATACAACCTCGATAACCCCTGGCGCTTCGCCGGCCAATACATCACCGACATCGTCACCAAGCTGGATTTTGGCCCCAGCATGGTCCACAAAAACATGCGCGTGCAGGACATCCTCTCCCAGGGCCTCCCTGTCAGCCTCACCCTCGGCGTCTTCGCCATGGTCTTCGCCATCGCCTTGGGCGTCGGTTCCGGGCTCATCGGCGCCGCCCGTCCCGGCGGGGTCTGGGACCACGCCTCGCTCTCCGTCGCCCTCGTGGGCATCTCCATGCCCACCTTTGTTGTCGGCGCAGTCCTCCTCATGGTCTTTGCCGGCTGGTTGAACTTCCTCCCCGCCGCCGGCTGGTCCGGCTTCTCTTACATTGTTCTCCCCGCCATCACCCTCGGCCTGGCTCCCGCAGCCTACATCGCCCGGCTCACCCGCCTGGGCCTCGCCGATGTCATGCGCCAGGACTACATCCGCACCGCCGTCGCCAAAGGCGTCCCCGGGCACATGGTTCTCATCAAGCACGCCTTGAAGGTCGCCTTCCTTCCCGTCCTCTCCTTCCTGGGCCCAGCCTGCGCCGCCACCCTCACCGGCTCGTTTGTCGTTGAAAAAGTCTTCTCCATTCCCGGCATCGGCACTCACTTTGTCGATGCTGTGCTGGCCAAAGACCAGTTCCTCATCCTCGCCGTCGTTCTGGTCTACTCCACGCTGCTCGTCGTCCTGAACCTCGTCGTCGACATGCTCTACGCCTGGTTCGACCCCCGCATCGACATCACCGCCTGAAAGCGCGAAAGCAAGTCCTTATCTCCATGCCTACCCTTTCCAGATGGGTATCGGCGATCATCTGCCTCCGGGGCTTATCCCCCAGACCCTAGACCCCAGCCCCAAGACCCTTCCTCATGATGATCCACAACGACCGCATCCAAACCCTCTGCGACAAACCCGAAAACCCCTCCGGCCAATACGTCCTTTACTGGATGCAGCAGGCCCAGCGGGAATCCTTCAACCACGCGCTGGAGTTCGCCCTCCTTCAAGCCAACCGGCTGCAAAAACCGCTCCTGGTTCTCTTCGCCCTCACCGACAGCTTCCCCGAGGCCAACGCCCGGCACTACGCCTTCCTGCTCCAGGGCTTGGCGCAAACCCAAAAAGCCCTCGCCGACCGCGGCATTCGGTTCATCCTCCGGCTTCAGGAACCCATCGCCGCCACGCTCCACTACGCCAAAAATGCCGCCCTGCTCGTCTGTGACCGCGGCTACCTCCGCATTCAGCGGCACTGGCGCACCCAAATCGCCAAACAATCCCCCATCCGGATGGAACAAGTCGAATCCGACGTCGTCATCCCCGTCGACATCGCCTCCGACAAGGAAGAATTCGCCGCCCGGACCCTGCGCCCCAAAATCTCCGAAAACCTGCGCACCTATCTCACCCCCGTCATGCGCATCCCCGTCCATCATCCGTCAATGAATCTTAAAATTTCCGACCCCCTCCAGCTCGACGCCTCCGCGCCCGACAAAACCCTCGCCAAACTCAAGATCAACCACGCCATCGGCCTCGTCAAAGCCTTCACAGGCGGCTATTCCCACGCCACAAAGCTCCTCACCGGCTTCGCCGCCCGCAAGCTCAAGCACTATGCCGAGCTCCGCAACGAGCCCGACAAGGACTACGTCTCCCACATGAGCCCCTACCTCCATTTTGGCCAGATATCCCCGCTCGAAATTGCCTTAAAAGTCCAGAAAGCCACCACCGCCACCCCGGGCAGCCCCATCGACGACAACACCGACGCTTACGTCGAGGAGCTCGTCGTCCGCCGTGAGCTTTCCATGAACTTCGTCCTCCACAACGCCCACTACGACACCTACGAATGCCTCTCTCCCTGGAGCGCCCAAACCCTCGCCAACCACGCCTCCGACGAGCGCCCCTACGTATACACCCGCGATCAGCTCGAAAACGCCCTCACTCATGACCCTTACTGGAACGCAGCCCAGCGGGAAATGGTCCACACCGGCAAAATGCACAACTACATGCGCATGTACTGGGGCAAAAAAATCATCGAATGGACCGCCTCCCCCCAGGAAGCCTTCCAGATCGCCCTTTCCCTCAACAACACCTATCAACTCGACGGCCGCGACGCCAACTCCTTTGCCGGCATCGCCTGGTGCTTCGGCAAGCACGACCGCCCCTGGACCCGCCGCCCCATCTTCGGCACCGTCCGCTACATGAACGCCGCCGGCCTCGAACGCAAATACGACATCAACGCCTACGTCAAAAAAATCGACTCCATCACCCCGCGCTAACCCACATTCCCGGGTGGCACAGCACGGCCCGCAGCAGTGCTGTGTCTTGCACGCGCCAACATCACACCAACTAACCCGTAACACCCATTCTGGAACTGGAACACCAACAACAAACTCTCACGCCCGTCCCACCTCCAGCACACCGCCCTTGGCTTCCCTCTCTTCACATCTCACATCTAACTTCATACATCTGACATCCATCTCCCCTTGCGGCCCGGCGATCCGCACTCCGCTCAACACCAACGGCGCCAGCGCATCAGGCCGCACCTGCACCCGCCCCGCGTCATCCAGGCTCACGCCCGCCAAACGCGCCTCCAGCCACGGCACAAACTGCAGCGCCGCGCCGATGGGGTGGTCGTCCATCATTTTCGGCGCCAGCTTCCGGCTCTGCGTCCAGGCCTCCAGATACGCCGGCTGGTCAAAGCGCATCGCCGCATACCCCAGAAGCCGTGCCAGTGTTTCATGATGGAACGGGTTGCCATCCGGCAGATGGATCACCGTGCCTTGCGGGCTCGGCCAATCCCTGCCTGCGTTGTAGTCGTGCAGATACTGCCAGGTCAACACGCCTTTGATCTCCACCCGCTCGGCCATCAGCCAATCCGCCAGCTTCCGGATGGTGGTCAGAAGCTCCGGCGTTTCGCCCACCAGTTCCAGCCAGTCCAGCACGCAGTTCGTCGCCAGCAGCGTCATCCAGGGCTTGGTCATGTAGCCTGAATACTGGTGAATGCCCGCGCCGCCGCCCTGGTCGCCGAAGCTTCCGTTTTCGCGCTGCGACTGCACCACCGCGTTGACGCCTTCCCAGCCGATGCGCTTGAAATGCGTGCTGGCGAAGTACCGGTAATGCATGATCGCCGACCGGGCAAAGCACGCATCGCGCCCCACCGCAAGCCGGGGCCACGAGTTCTGGTGGTTCCTGTACGCTGTCTCCACCACCGCCTCGCTGACGTCAAAAAGGTAGTCGTCCCCCGTCTCCAGAAACGCCGCGATGATGCCCTGCACCCGGTTCATCGGCAGGGAATACGCATCGCCCGGATAACCGTGCATCCGGACCAGTTTGCTGCTGTGGTCGATGGCGATGTCCGCAAAGTGATAAGCCGCGCGCATCGCCAGCCGGTACCACCGGGCATCGCCCGACCGCCACGCCTGCAGGAACATCGCATAGACGATTTCCCCTTCCCACCCCGGCTCCGCGCGGTTGCGCCCGTCGGGCATGTACCGGCCCACGGAGCCATCTTCAAAACTGCGGTTAACCGTGTGCTTCTCCACCCATTCCAGGGCATCGCCAAAACCATCCTGAAGCTCCGTGGTCACCGGCAGCACCGGTCCGGGCAAAAGATCCTGGCAATGGCCGTACCACCACCCCGGCGCGATGTACCGCGCCACGCGCGCAGGCCGATCACCCAGGCTGATGGAGAACGTCAGCGTCCGGGCCATGCCGCGCAAAATCGTTTCCTGTTTGCCCCGCAGGATGTAGGCATCGCCCGTGCGTTGCCTGGGGCAGGCTCCGCCGTACATCTCAAAGCCTTCATAGGCCTGCCACACCAGCGTCTGGCCGTGCATCTTCATCCACCCGGGCTGCTCCGGCGTCGCCAGCCGCGCCGCCTGGGTTACATCAAATTTCACCCCGCCTGCTTCAAACGCCGTCTTGGTCCCGTCCCACACGCCTTCAAGGGCTTTGGCGCCCGCTTCATCCAACCCCCAAAAACCCACCACCGGCACCGCGGGCGAAAGATCCCCGCCGCTGTCCACAAACCGGCTGTTGATGTGGTGCGCAAACACCTCGCACACGCCATTGGCGTGCATCCGGACCATCAATTTCCCATTGAGCCAGTTGTGCTTATGCAAAAATGGATGCGTGAGGTTCGGGTGCTCCCGATACGTCTCCCCGTAATTTTCCACCAGAGGAATCGTCCCCGCCATCTCCACCACCCGGCACTGCGCGGTCTCTTCCTTGACCACCATCCGGCACGCTTCCCACCATTGCACTTTGTCCCCCGTGCGCAAGCCCAATGAAATGCCCACCCGCTTGCCCTGGTAGCTCATCTCCAGGCAATGCCGTTCCCAGGCAAACCCAGGATCCTGGCTCTTGGCGATCGACTTCATCACCGCTTTGCCCGGCGCACCCATTGCCGCCTGCGCATCGCGTGCCAGCGCCAATTGCGCAGGCGCTTCCCCTTCACAATCCCCCGCCATCAGCAGCCTGCGCGCACGCCCCTCGGGCGCACCCGGCCACTGCCCCAGCTTCCGGACATATGTCCCCCGGCCGGCCAAACCCACTTCCGGCATCCCCCCTGCGGGCACCGGCACGCTGCAGATCACCAGGCCCGCAGGGCCCGCATCATCCACACGCTTAAGCACCAGGCGCTCCAGCAGACCGATCGGCAATGTATCGCTTTTCATGGTTGATTATTCTACTAATCACGCGCCCCAAAAAGCAATACGGGATTCAGATAAAACTCTGAATCCCGTACAAAACCCCTCTGGTTGATCGGTCTTTAATCGTAAGCGCCGGGCGTGTGTTCACCCAGCAGCCGACGCTGCCTGGGGTTGGCCACCGCAATGATTTCCGGATTGAACTGCCACGTCAGGTAAGGCGAAAACTGCTGCGCCACCCACCGGTGCGAATAATGCGTCTGCAGCAGGTACCGGGTCGTATCCGGCGTCGCGTTCTTGCTCCCCGTATGCCAGATTTCGCTTCGGAAAAACACCACATCGCCCGCCTTGCACAGCACCGGCTCCAGCTTGCGCCCTTTGTATTCCGGGCTCGGGTCCTTGCCCCACGACAACGCCTTGCCGGACTTATGGCTCCCCGGTATCAGCCATGTCGGCGCCAGGTCCAGCGTCAAATCATTCAGGTAATAGTGCGCCGTGCATACGTAAGTCGGCACCTTCACCCGCGGGTCCGTACGCATCTCCTCCGGCATCTCCACAAACACCCGATCCGTGTGAGGCGACCATCCGTTATGCAGCCCCGGATAGCTCTTCCATGCAGACTGCCCAATGATGTGGCAGTCCTTGCCCATGGTCGCTTCCGCCAGTTCCACCACACCCGCCCGGTCGATGTAGTTCAAAAACAGCCGCTCACGGTTGAACACGCACTTGAAGTGGTCCGTCGACCCGGTCTTATCAAAGCCAAACGGCTTAAGACGGTCGATCCCCGCTTTAAGCTCCTCAACCTCTTGTACCGACAGCACATTGGGGATCAGCACAAACCCATCCTCTTCCATCGCCTTGGCCATGCCTTCGGTGTCGTTGAGCTGGTGGGTTTTCTGCAGGTACTTAAAGCCGGTTGATTCTTCGCTCTTGGCCGGGCTTAACGTCGCGGTAGGTCCAGTCATCGCAAAACTCCTTAATACGTCTCAAGACGGCCAGGCGCCCAAAACATCACGCTGTTTCAGCGCTCTTGACCCCAAAATCCTATCCCCACACACAGGCTCCCCGCTATAACTGGATTCGGAAAAATCAGGACTTTATTCAGATCTTAAAATCTTGATAATCGCATTTTCCGCACAAATAACTTTTAATTTCCATCCAATTCCGGGTAACCTGAGTCATCGGCATCACCCGATTCCCTCACTCCAATAACCACCGCTATGACCACGCCTCCTCTCACCGTCCTGCGCAACGCCGCCTACCTCACCGACCCGCGGATCCCGCTGTCCATCACGCTCAGCCCCACTGAAACCTCACGCGAGCACGCTCATGAATTTCTTGAGCTTGTGCTTGTCATTTCCGGACACGGCACGCACCTTCACCGGTCCCCCAAGGGGAAGCTCGCTTCGTACGACATCGTGGAGAATGATGTTTTTCTCGTGCCGGTCAACTGGTCTCACGGCTATAAGGACAGCCGCCATCTTTCCATCTACAACATTCTCTACACGCCCGATCTCATCGCCGCGGACTTCCCCCCAGACAGCACGGTTCACGCTTCTGGCCTCTTCACCGGCCAGCCCCAGCACGCATGCGCCGGCCTCGTGCACAAGCTCCATCTGCGCCACTCCGAACGCCAGAATGCCGAGTCCATCATCAAGTCGATTCGCCGGGAGCTTATGACCCGCCGGCATGGCTATGAGATTCTCGCCAAGGCCCGGTTTCTGGAGTTGTTGTGCCTGCTGGACCGCGCCGCCGATGACCACGCCTTAAACAACCCCGAGGTCAGCACCACCTCCGGCATTGGAGAAGCGATCCGCTTCGTGGAAGATAATTACATCCGTCCCATCGGCCTGATGGACATTTCCCAGGCAGCGGGCCTCAACGCCAACTACCTCTGCGAGCGCTTCGGCCAGGCCACCGGCATCTCCCCGGTGAAATACCTGACCCGGCTGCGCATTGAGCACGCCAAGGGCCTGCTGAGCACCACATCCCTTCCCGTCACCGAAGTGGCTTTCCAATCCGGCTTCAGCGACAGCAGCTATTTCGCCCGCGTCTTTGGCCGGGCCACAGGCAAAACCCCGCGCGCCTTCCGCTCCGCCTCAAGCCTCATCTAAACCACCATCCCAGCAACCCCCAACCCGGGTGGCACAGCACGGCCCGCAGCAGTGCTGTGTCTTGCACGCGCTAACGTCCTTACAAACCAACCCGTAATACCCATTCTGGAACTGGAGCGCCGGCATCTTGCCGGCTCTTGCACGCGCCAACAAAAAAAACCACCAACCCACCTCACCCCCAAAACACGTTAGCCCGACGTGCAAACGAGGGTATTCGGGCGCCAGCCCGACCTCCCGCTCAACGCACAACAACCACACCACCACCGCCTAATCCCCCGCTACACACCCCAAAAAAAAAGCACCCCGGCCGAAACCGGGGTGCTCGCTTAAATCATTCACACTGCGCTCAGATTACCGGGCGCTCGCGAATTCCAGGAGAGCCATGGCTTCCTTGGCGATTTCTTCCGCGTTGAGCCCGCAGTACTTGAGAAGATCTTCCGGCGTGCGGCCGGACTTGGGCAGACGCTTGACATACATCTGCTTGACGTTGAATCCGCCGCCATCTGCGGACACCGCGTCGGCGATGGCCGAACCGATCCCGCCGCCGTAGTTGTCTTCCAGCGTGAGGATGAGGCTGTTGTTCTGGTTGGCCAGGTCGAGGATCGCTTCTTCGTCAAAAGGCAGGCTGTACAGGTCGACCAGGGTCGCATCGATGCCCTTGGCGTCCAGCAGGTCCAGGGCCTTGTTGGCTTCATGAACCATGATGCCCGAGGCGACGATCAGGATGTCCCGGCCTTCGGTGAGCACTTCGTGCCCGCCCAGTTGGAACTTGCTCGTATCGTTGTACAGGAACTCGGTGTCGGCGCGCAGGGTGCGCATGTAGACCGGGCCGTTGTGCTCAGCCATGGCCACCGTCAGCGCGTAGGCCTGGTAGGCGTCGGAAGGCTGGAGAACGTAGAACCCGGGCTGGCCGTTGTTGGCCTTCATGGTCGACAGCGACCGGAACCACGCCACGTCCGGCAGGGACATCTGGCTGGGGCCGTCGGACGCCAGGGTGATGCCCGCGTGCGAGCCCACAACCTTGATGTGCGAACCGGAGTTCATCGCCATTTCGATCTGGTCGTAACCGCGGGTGACGAACTTGGCGAAGGTGGAGCAGAAGGGAATCTTGCCGCCGGCGGAGAGGCCCGCGGCCGCGGAGAACATGTTTTGCTCGGCAATACGGCATTCAAAGAACCGGGACTTGAGGTCCGCGTCCTTTGAGAACATTTCGGCGAAGGTCGAGTTCTTCACGTCTGCGTCCAACGCCACCACGTCGCCGCGGGCATGGCCCAGGGCGCGCAGGGCCAGGCCGTAGGCCCGGCGGGAAGCCAGCTTGCCCTTGGCAACCGCGCTGTCGAGCCCGAACTTCTTGGCCGCTTCGTTGAAGGAAAGCACCGGGCCCACTTTTGCCGCTTCGGGCTTGCCCGGAGACATCATGGGAATGTTGGGGCTCTTGATGTCGATCATCGCGCCAAGTGCCTTAGCGGTCTGGTCCAGCTCGGCGATCGCCTTGCCGAGGTCTTCAGCTTCAGCGGGCTTGCCATGGTGGCCGGCGCCCTGCTGGGAAGCCGAACCCCAGCCCTTGACCGTGTTGGCCACGATGGCCACGGGCAGCGCCGAGGGATTGTTGACGGCTTCCGTGTGCTTCTGCAGCGCGTCGAGTACGGCGCTGGGGCTGTGCCCGTCGATCACCAGGGCGTTAAACCCATAAGCGACCAGCTTCTTGGCCAGCACTTCAGCGGACTGCTGGTGGCTCACCACGTCGGACTGCGCGTAAACGTTGCAGTTGAAGATGGGAAGAACGGCCTTGAGATTATGGTCTTTGATGAAGTCAACGGCTTCCCAGATCTGCCCTTCGCGGGATTCACCATCGCCGATGATGCAAAACACGCGCTTATCAAGCTTGTCCAGACGAGCCGCACCGGCAAGGCCGGCGGCAACAGAGAGGCCCATGCCCAGCGAGCCGGTGGCCGCGTCGAAGAAGGGGAAGCCTTCAACAGGGTTCGGGTGCCCGTCAACGACGGAGTCAATGGCGCGCAGGGTGAGGGCGTCAGCCCGGGTCATCGGACGCCAGGAAGCCTTTTCCTTGCCGATCGCAACGCCAAGATCGGCGCAGGCGGCATAAACGATGGGAACCGCGTGGCCTTCGGAAAGCACCAGCCGGTCGCTGGAGGGGTGCGCCGGGTTGGCCGGTTCATGGCGCATGTGGTGGTACATCAGCACGGTCACGATGTGGGCCAGGCTGGCCGCAGTGGTCGGGTGCCCGGAGCCGGAAGCAGCAGTCATTTCATAGCTGAGCTTGGCAAGGTCAATGGCCTTGGCGTTGATGGTTGAGTCAAAAGACATAGTCGAGGTTCCTCCTGATAGATGTTCGTGCTTAAGTACGGGCGTCGGAATTAGAAGCGAGACATTATCGCTCCAAAACCCGTATGCCGCAACGTCAGGAAGGCCATCTATTTGATACTTTCTTACTTTCTGGCATTTACAAAAGTTGGAATTATCATTTTCAGGGGGTCGGTGTAAGATGTTCCCGACACTTCTGTGATGCGTTACCGTTCAGATCCCATTCAGGGCCCGGTTGCTACATGAACAAGAAATTCAACCTTCCTCTGGTAATCCTGGCTTGCGCGGTGGCATGGCTGTTGCCCACCCGTTCCGCCAGTGCGCAGGTCTCCACGGAGCGTTTTGACCGCTTCCTTGAGCAGTTCGAGCAGGAAAATCGCCTCAAGGTAGACCCCAACGTCCCTGAGAACCAGCGCGCCTTCGTCGACTTCGGCGGGTTCACCACTTTCAACTACTTCATGGTCCAGGACGGTGTTCAATACACCAACCTCCGCCAGTACGATCTCAACGGCTTTGGCCGCTTGAACATCGACGGCGTCCATGACTTCTTCGTCCGCGCCCGAACCAGCTACCGGGACTTCGACCCCGGCGACAGCTTCGACGGACGCGGCGATGAATGGATCCAACCCACCGTTGACCGCGCCTTCTATAAGTTCGACCTCGCACGCGCCATGCAGGCCTACGAAGGCAAACGCGTCGACTATAACGTCGTCGCCACCGCCGGCCGCCAGCTCATCAACTGGGGCAACGGCGTCGCATTCAACCAGGAAATCGACGGCGGACGCTTCCAGTTCACCTACGACAAAGTCACCCTCGAAGCCATGGTCGGCATGACCCGCGATTCCACCATCGACATCGATACCTCACGCCCGGGCTTTAATTCCCAGACCAACCGCCTCTTCTACGGCGGCATGGTCTCCACGGACATCAGCGCCTTCTTCCAGCCCTACGTCTACGGCCTCGTACAGGAAGACTACAACCGCCCGTCCACCCTCATCACCACCGTCCCCGGCAGTGGCCCACCACCCATCACCACCACCACCAACTACGACTTCGACAGCTTCTACATCGGCGGCGGCTGGCGCAGCGCACTCTCCGATAACATCGTCTTCACCTCCGAATTCGTCTACCAAGGCGGGCGCAACCTCACCAACAGCTTCACCCTTGTGCCCCCCGTACCCATCACACAGTCCTTCGTCGACATCAGCGCCTTCGCCGGCGACGTCCAGCTCGACTACCTCTTCAACGACCAGAACAACACCCGCGCCACCGGCGAAATCATCTTCGCCACCGGCAACGAAGACCGTCTCCACACCACAAACACCTTCGGCGGCACCACACCTCAGTCCACCGACACCTCCTTCAACGGCTTTGGCCTGTTGAACACCGGTCTGGCCTTCGCGCCCAACGTCTCCAACGTCGTCGTCTACCGCGGCGGCGTCTCCACCTTCCCCTTCGTCTCCACCAAGTGGCTCCAGCGCTTCCAGTTCGGTACCGACGTCCTGGTCTTCACCAAGTTCGACCAGTCCGCACCCATCGACCAGCCCTCGGAAAACTCCTACTACCTGGGCTTTGAAACCGACTTCTACATCAACTGGCAAATCACCAGCGACATCACTTTTGGCGCCCGCTACGGCTTCTTCGTCCCCGGCCAGGAAATCAACAACAACAAGGAAGTGCGCCAGTTCCTCTACACCGGCCTCACGCTCTCCTTCTAAGAGAAGACTTATGCAAGGGATTGATCGGATGAAACAGTCCAGCTCCATGCTCGCCCGATTCGTCAGCACCGGCGCCGCCGTCATGATCGTCGGCATCGCCGTCCTGTCATCTGCCGGCTGCCAGAAGGCCATCGATAACAGGGACCTCGCCTCTGATCCGTCTGCCACCTCCACCAGTTTTGATAACCGGATGGACTTCTGGCACACGCTCGCCAGCGACCGGATCTGCTCCAACGACGAAGCCTTCCACGGCTTGCTCCTCTACCTGGAAAAGGCCGACCAGGCCAAGAACTATCAGGAACGGGTCAAGCTCCTTCAGGACCTGGGCATGCTCTCGTCGGACTTTAACGGCAAGCCCAATGAAGCCGTCACCCGTGGCGTCGTCGCTGTCGCCGTCGTGAAAGTGCTGGAAATCAAAGGCGGCATCTTCCTCCACCTGTTTAATAAGTCCGAGCGCTACGCCACGCGTGAGCTCGTCTATGAAGGCGTCTTCCCGCCCAGCACGCAAAACCAGATCTTCTCCGGCTCGGAGTTTGTCGGCATCATCGGGCGCATCGAAGACTACCAGCGCATGGCCCCCCAGGCCCAGATAGCCGCCGACACCCCTTCCGGTTCACAAACCCCGGCCCCGGCCCGCACCGGTCTGCAAACCACCCCGCCCAAGCCTGAGACCGGCGACCCCGCTCCTCAAGCCCCCGGCCCCGTGAACCCCTGATTGGCTCAAGCCCTTTCAGACGCCTACAGTTCCCATGCGGGATCATCAGGCAAAATCGTTAAGTAAGACAGTTCGACAGGTTTTAAGAGTTTTCGGGATGATTTGGAGCTCTGCTATGAAAAAGACAACAGTTCAAACCCTGCTCAGGCACGCAGGGCTCACCGCTGGCCTCTGCATGGCCCTCTCCCCCGCCCTTGCTTTCGCGCAGCCCAACACCAGCCAGCCCTCGGGCACCCAGCCCGGCACGCAGCCCGCCGGTAAAACCCTCGCTGCCACGGTCCGCTACGTCAAAGGCGATGTCCGTGTCCGCGCTTCCGCCAACTCCCCCTGGCAACAAGCCGTCGTCGGCATGGTCGTCCCCGAAGGTGGCGAAATTCAGACCGGCCCCAAATCCCAAATCGATCTCTCCATGCCCCCCGCTCAGCTCCTGAGCCTCGACCGCATGAGCACCGTCAAGCTCGTCGAGCTCAACCAAAACGGCAACAAGATCAAGTCCAACATCGGCATGCAGTATGGCCGCACCCAGCTCAACATCGAAAAAGCCGGCATGGTGCACGAGGCAAAGATCTCCACCCCAAGCACCACCCTCGCCCTCCGCGGCACAGACGTCGTCGTCTACGACCAGGCCCCCTTCGCCCCCACCGCCATCAGCTACACCGGCAGGGCCAACGCTCAATTCCGCGGCCGCTCGTTTGACATCCCCTTTGGCTCAAACCGCTTCACCGAAATCACCGACGGCAACGACAACCCCGCCGAACAATCCCAGTTCAACACCGGCGTGAACCTGCGCCCGGACTCGGGCACCACCCTCACCGAACAGCAAATGGTCTCCCGCTACCCGCAGTTCAACGGCACCGGCGGCGGGATCATCTCCGGCGTCACCGCCGTCAACAAATCCACCTCCAGCCCCGCCAGCCGTACCTTCGACAACTCCAGCAACGCCGGCGGCCTCACGTTCAGCCTGCCCAACCCCAACGTCGTCAACGGCCAGCTCTCCATGTCCCTCGTCAGCCCCACCGGCTCCAACGTCAGCTTCCTGGTCGTCTCCCCCTTCAACGAATTCATCAACCAGCAGTTTGGCTCCGGTCGCCTCCCCGCCGCACTCACCCAGACAACCTCCACCGAAGGCAACACCCAGACCGTCACCTGGTCCACCCGGTACGCCGAAGGCAACTACATCCTCCGCGCCCAGGGCTCCGGCATCAGCGGCTCCGTCCCCGTGAAGTTCAATGTCCAGCAGGATGGCGCTTCGCCCACTCAGTTCAACCGGACGCTCACCCAGAGCCGCCCCATCGCTAACGTCAACATCAACATCAAAAAGGGTGCCACCCCGGCCCCCTGATATCTCCTTACGCAAATAAACCAACCACTCACGGGCCCGCCAATATGCGGGTCCGCGGTGTTTAATCAACCGAATATCTTCAATATCCGCATCCGGGGTTATCATGCCTTCGGGAATCTTCACTTAAATCCAAGACCCCCTTTCAATGGCGACAGCCAAGCCCAATCGAAATCGGCCTAAAGTCAAACTGCCGCTGGTGGTCGGCTTCGTATTGACGCTCATCGTTGTCATCAGCCAGGCCATGGGCTGGTTGTTTCTGCCTCAAGGCTTTTTCTACGACCATCGCGCCAAGCGATATCAATTCTTCAACGACGACCCCACGCCGTCGCTTGTCCACCTTCACATCGACGACCCCGCCCTTGGCCTTATCGGCGGCTGGCCCTGGCCGCGCAGCTACATGGGCCGCGTCATCGACGAGCTCTCCCTCGCCCAGCCCAAGGCCATCGCCTTCGACTTCATGTTCATCGAGTACCAGTCGCACAAAGCGCTCGATGGCTCCGATAAAGTCCTCACCCTCTCCGGCGAGGACGAAGATCAAAAATTCGCCAACGCCATCAGGCACTCAGGAAATGTCATCCTTCCCGTCCGCTTTGAAATTCATGCCGCCAGCCAGGCCCAGGAAGACACCATCCTGATGCTCATGGGCGATCTTGGCCTTGAAAAGCCACCTCTCATCGCCAAGCTCAAGTCCGCTGGCCGGCAGGCCGCCGCCGACTGGCTCAATGAGGCCGACGCGAATTATTGGAAGGCCTTCGACGATGCCGCCAGCCGGCGCATCGATCAGGAGCTCACCAAGGACAGCTCGGAAAAACTCGTCACCATCCAGGAATGGCGCGCCCGCCTGCTTCCCAATGACGACCTCGTCTTCCGCTCCAATGAAAAAGTCCGGCGCATTGAAAGGCTCATCCCCAAGGTGCAGGCCACGCGCGCCACCTACGCCTTCACATGGCCTGATAAAAACGCCCATGCCCCCATCATGGCGGCCGACGACATTAACCCGCCCATCCTCCCCCTGGCCAGGGAAGCCACCGGCTCCGGCTTCGTCAACGCCTTCGTCGACAACGGCGTCTTGAGAAGCCAGCCGCTGATCATCGACTACCACGGCCACCTTTACCCTCAGCTTGGCCTCTCCCTGGCCATGAAAATGCTCGGCGTCACCGGCGAGCAGCTCAAAATCGAGCCCAACCAGCTCATCATCCAGACGTCCAAGGGTGTCATCAAGCTTCCCACCCGCACCCAGTGGTCTAAATCATTCCAGCAAGATGTCGGCATGATCATGGACATCCCGTGGTTTGGCCAGGCCAACGACTGGGAATCGCTCTACGCTGAAAAGGGCATCATTCCGCCCAAGACCTCAACCACCGCTCCCTCAACCACGCCGCCGGCCACACAGGCCGCCACCCGTCCCGCTGCCCAAACCCACAACGACAAAATCAGGCCCTCCGACCATCAGCTTTCTATCACCAAGATCTGGGACATCATCCTCCTTCGGGAAACGCTCAAGAAAAACCTCCGGGAGCTCGACGCCACGCTCCCGGGCATGCTGGTGCTCCTCGACCGTGACGCCCTGGACGCCTACCTCGCCAAAAAATTCGACCCCGAAGACATTGAAAGCCGCTTGGCCTTCGCCAGGGCCGCCAAGGCCAAGGCCGACGACAGCATCTTCATCAATTACGTCAAAGCCACCGACCAGGAAATCGACAAGGAAACCAGCGACCCCGACGAGCGTCACGCCCTCAAGGCCTTCCGCACCGCCTACAACGGCCTGAAGCTTCTTCAAGACGAAGTCATCGACACCCGGGAAAAAATCGATGATGCCCGCTCCCAGGTCCGCTCCCTCATGAAGGGCCGGGCCGTGGTCATCGGCTGGGTGGCCACCGGCGCCCTGGCCGACACCGTGCAGACCAGCCTCCACACCACCATGCCCGGCGTCATTGCCCACGGCGTCATTTACAACGCCGTCATGACCCAAACCTTCTGGCACCCCACGCCGGAATGGATCGAGCTTCTCATCACCGCGCTCATGGGCATCGCCATGACGCTCATCGTTTTTTACGTGCAGCCCAAGCAAGCCTTCGCAGGCGCCATCGGCCTTAGCGTCAGCTTTTATTTCATCAACGCAATCCTGATCTTCGACTACGCGAACATCCTGCTGGACATGGCCGGCCCGCTCATCGTCGTTGCCCTCGTGTGGTTCATCGCCGTCTTCGTCAAGGTGTTGGAGGAAGTCGCCGAACGCCGCCGCATCACCGCGCGCTTCCGCAGCTATGTCGATCCTTCGCTGGTGCAGTACGTGATCGACCACCCCGAAGAGGAAGTCCTCACCGGTCAAAAGCGTGAAATGACCGTCGTGTTCACCGACCTCGCCGGCTTCACCACCATCTCCGAAATCCTGCAGGAAAAAACCGTCGAGATCCTCAACGAATACATCGACCTCGTCGTCCCCATCATCAAGGAGCAAAACGGCCTGGTGAACAAATTCCTCGGCGACGGCGTCATGTTCTTCTACGGCGCACCCGAGCCCAACCCGGACCACGCCCTCTGCGCCGTCAAAACCGTCCTCAAGCTCCAGGAAGCCCTGCTTGGCTTCAACGAGAGCTTAAAGAAACGCGGGCTCCCCACCGTCAAGATGCGCGCCGGTGTGGCCTCTGGCTCCATGATCGTCGGTGACGCCGGCGGCCGCGGCCGCAGCGATTACACCGTCCTTGGCGACACCGTCAACACCTCCGCCCGGCTTGAATCCGCCAACAAAGCCACCGGCTCGCTCATGATGGTCAACAACCGTGTGGTGGAACTCGTCCCCCCCGGCATGTTTCTCTTTCGCCCCATGGCCCGCCTCACCGTTGTAGGCAAATCCAAGCCCGTCATGGTCTATGAACCCATCGGCTACATGGACCGCGCCAACATGGCCCAGCTCAAATACGTCGAATCCACCACCCTCATGGTCGAAGCCTTCATCAAAGGCGACTTCGCCGAGTGCATCAAGCACGCCCAGGCCATCGAACGCTTTGCAGGCGGCGACAAACTCACCAACACTTACAAAGTCTTAAGTGAAAAATACATGACCGAAGGCCTCCCCCTCGGTTTTGAAGGCCAGATCGTCCTCGCCGAGAAATAAGCCTCCCTGTCCCATTGCACCCCGCTTATAATCCACTCGGCACCCCAACGCATGCACCGGCCCCAAAGGACTATCCGCCATGAAATATGCAGCTTTCGCGCTCTCCGAAACAGGGAGCAAACGGACGGAGAATCACGACGCCTTCGTGGCGGATTCAAGCCTTGGGCTGTTTGTCGTAGCCGACGGTGTGCTCAAGCAATCAGCACCTGCCTTTGCCTCCAAAACCACCGTTGAAGCAATCAAAACCGTCATCTCCGGCGCCAGGCGGTCCCTCGCCCGCTACGTTGAAAACCCCAGCTACTACAACAAGACACGCGTTAATTTCGTCATCGAAAGCGCCTTTGAGGCCGCCACCGAAAAGCTCCGCAAATTAGGCGATGAAAAGCCCGAGCTCGCCGGCATGACCGCCGCCGTCGCGCTCGTCCTCATCGTCGGCAACACCGCTTTCATCGCACACGCAGGCGATGTGCGCGTCTACGTGCAACGCGGCCACCGCCTCGAACTCCCCACCAAAGAACATTTAAACGCCGACGAGGGCGACGCCGGCGAAGCCTTCACCGGTCGCAAGGGCAAGCTCACCAAGTGGGTCGGCGGCGCCACCGACTCACCCCTCCCGGACATCATGGAAGTGGAGCTCATCCCTTCCGATAAAGTCCTCATCGTCACCGATGGCCTCTACAAATCCATCCAGAACCCCGCGCGCATCACCGAATCCCTCAACTACGAACACCCCGCCAAAGTCCCCACCCAGCTTCACAAGCGCGCCAACGAAGCCGATCAGGGCGACAACATGACCGCCCTGTTCATCGACATCGACAAGAACAACGTCAACAGCATCGAAGACGCCGAAAAGAAGGCGGCCGCACTCAAGCGCATCTCCCTCTTTAGCCTCCTCACCCCGCTGGAGCTTCTGCGCATCTTGAAGTTCATGAGCGTCAAGGACTACAAAAAAGGCGACAAAGTCCTCGCTGAGCGCGAAGTGGGCGAAGAACTCTTCATCTCCGTCACCGGCTCCTTCAACGTCGTCAAAGGCGGACAAAAGCTCGCCGAGCTGGAGAAAGGAAACTTCTTCGGCGAAATGGGCTTGTTCAACAAGCAGCCCCGCACCGCTGATGTCTACGCAAACTCCCCGGCCAGAATCCTCGTCATGCGCCGCAGCGACTTTAAGCGCCTCGCCGCATTTGAACCCCACATCGCCTGCAAGCTCATGTGGGCCATGTGCCAGGCTTTGAACGAACGCCTCCGCGCCACCAGCGAAGACCTCACCTTCATGATGCAGATGTCCGAAGTGCACGCCATGTCCGATGGCGATGAAGATGCCGCAGGTGACCCGCCGCCGGGCGCAGGCGCCTCAGGCGGCGTGGAAGAACTCGAAGCCATGCTCACCGACGGCAATCCCCACATCAGCGGCGGGTCCGCCCCGGCTCCCCGGCACGGCAAATCCAAAACACCCCCGCAAGGCGATGTCGCCGATGAATTCGGCTTAAACGACGACGACGATAAATAACCGTCGAAAAACCTCCATCAGTCCAGAAACACCATCCGCCCCCGTTGTTTCTGGCTGTCATTTTCCACCCGGCAGGGCCTGCCGGTGAGGATGTCGAACTTGAGCTCTTTATCGTCGTCGTTCTCGAGTTCCTTTTCGCCGTCGCCCGTGACCTTCATATCGTCGTTGAGCTTGATGACAAAGTAATAACCGTCGGTGTTCCACACCTGCCTGCACCCGCCCGCGGTGTATGCTCCACGCTGGCCGGCGGAAGCATTCTCCCGGCCCGCTTCCCCCTGGGAATGCTTCGCCCTGGCCCCCATTTTCAGCAGGTCTGCCGTCGTATAGGACTTCAAAAACTTCTCCCCCAGATAAAAACTCAGCTCGATCTGCTCCTCCACCGGTTTGCCGATCTGCTGGTGAATCCGCATCACACCCACTTTTCTCTCCTGGGGCGACCACCCCAGCACCAGCCCTCGCTCGGCATACCACGGATAAGTGACAAGCAACTCATCGGCCTCCATGCCCACGCGCATCACCCGTGTGACCCCTTTGTCCCCTTCCCTCTCGTGGGGCACGCTCTTGGCATAAAACAAACCCCATGCATGCGCGACCACGAAAGGACCATTTCCGTCAAAGCTGCTGGCCCACGCGGGCAGTGCAAACACGCCCAGCAAAGCCACCGCCAGCGCCACGATGCAAACCCCAAGAATTCTTCGCATATTGCTTTCCTTGCCTGAAAATCCAATTCGGCTTCCGTCTTCTTACTTCTACTTGTGCCTTGTCCCTTTTTCCTTATCCCTTTCCTCACCTACTCCATCAACACCATGCGCTCCTGGTGTTTCTCGTTGTCGATCTCCACCTTGCACCGCTTGCCGGTGAGGATGTCGAACTTCAATTCCTCGCTCTCACTGATCTTGATCGCGAAGTAGCGGTCGTTGGTGTTCCACACCTGTTTGCACCCCAGGGAAGTGTACGATGCGCGATCACCGCCGGAGGGGCCCTTTCGGCCCGATTCTCCCACGGAATACCAGGTCTTGATGCCCATCTTCACCAGGTCCGCCGTGGTGTAGGACTTTAAAAACTTCTCCCCCAGGTAAAAGCTCAGTTCGATCTGCTCCTCCACCGGCTTGCCGATCTGTTGATGCAGCCGCACCAGGGCGACTTTCCCCGCCGTGGGCGACCACCCCAGCGCCAACCCCCGCTCGGCATACCACGGATAGGTCGTCAACAATTCATCGGCCTCCTTCTGCACCCGCATCACCCGCGTAACGCCTTTATCTCCATCAATCTCATCAGGGACGCTCTTGGCATAAAACACCCCGAATTGATCCACCGCCGCCACATAAGGACTGTTACCTGCAAACTTCCCCGCCCATGCGGGCGCGGAAAATGCCCCCATCAAAACCACCGCCAGCGCCACGATGCAAATCCCAGGAATTTTTCGCATGATGCTTCTTTTCTCGTAATTGAATTTCACACATTTGGATGGACAACCATCCCAATTCACCTTACCTTACCCACCAGTCTTTTAGTTTTTTATTTTGCAATACCTTTCTTCGTTTCCGCAGATCAAAGCCGCTCAAAAGAAAACTCCAAAAGAAAAGCGTACCCCATGAACAAGCCCAAGGGCTTCACCCTCATCGAACTTCTCGTCGTCATCAGCATCATCGCCGTGCTTGTTTCGCTGATCCTCCCCAGCCTCGGCCAGGCACGCGACACCGCAAAGCGCACGCTCTGCCAGTCCAAGCTCCACTCGGTGGCCATCGGCGCCATGGCCTACGCGCAGGACAATAAACAAAGCCTTCCCTACCGCGACAGTTGGGGCGGCGGCATCGAAACCACCACCGCCGTCACCCCCGACAATCACTACGACGGCATCGGCAAAACCTTCGAACAAGGCTATATCACCGACTACCGCGCCTTCTATTGCCCCGCCGTCGACGACATGACCACCTTCATCGGCGGCTATCACCCCCGCCCGGAAGACTACAAACCCTACTGGGTCAAGCCCCTCTGGTTCCCCGGCTACATCTTCATCACCTACCAGTACCGCCCCACCTCCTACGCAGGCTGGCGTCCTTTCAAGCTTACCGACCCGCGCGCCACCAACCAGGCCTTCTTCGGCGATTACTGGCTCTACAACAACCGCTCCAAGGCCCACAAGATGGGCTACCAGTTCACACGCCTCGACGGCAGCGTGCAGTATGTCGGAGACGAAAAAGGCCTCTTATCCTTCCTCGCCATCCAAACCTGGTGGGCCCAAAACACCGACTGGACCTTCCAGGAAACCAACTGGCAAAACTTCTTTGATTGATTGAAGAAGGCCCAGAGTCTGGTCAGAAGGAAAAGGCTCTGCACCGGAAGCGCCGGCGTCCCGCCGGCTCTCCATGCACCCTCTCCCCCGACATAAGTGGCCGCACAAGCCAATCCCGCCTCTTCCCTTCGCATCGTCGCGGCTTCGCGGTTAAAAATCTGCTCCCTCTTCCTCTGCTCTTACCTTATCCCCATCTCCCCTTCTTCCTCACACCCTCGGCGACCCCGCCACATCCGAGCGGAACAAATGTGCCGTCCCCGGCTCCAACAGCAGATGCCACACATCCCCCGGTCCAGCCTTGATGTCCGGCGGCACCGACGCCGTCACGTGTGATTTCCCCGGCCCGATCAATTGCACCAGAATCCGGTCGCCCAATTGTTCCAGCACATCCACGGTGCACGTGATTGTCTGCCCGGGGACAGCGGTTTGTGACAGCACAATCGTCTCGGGCCGAAAGCCCAGCACGCCCGGCGCTTTGGTCCCCACCGGCACTTGCATATTCTCCAGCGCCACCGTCAGGCTCAGCCCTTCACCACCGGTGAAAACCGCCTGCCCAGGCTTAACGATCTCAAACTGTCCCTCAATCAGATTCATCGGCGGTGATCCGATAAACGACGCCACGAACCGATTGACCGGCCTCCGGTAAACATTCAAAGGCGTGTCCGCCTGCTGAATGATCCCGTCGTTCATCACCACGATCCGGTCCCCCAGCGTCATCGCCTCTTCCTGGTCGTGTGTCACATAGATCGCCGTGGTTTTCAGCTCCTGTTGAAGCCGTTTGATCTGCCCGCGCGTTTCCAGCCGCAGCCGCGCATCAAGGTTGGAAAGCGGCTCATCAAACAAAAACACCGCGGGCTCCCGCACCATCGCGCGCCCCAGCGCCACGCGTTGACGCTGCCCGCCCGAAAGCGTCTTGGGCTTCTTGTCCAGCAGCCGGGTGATCTCCACCTTCTCCGCCGTCGCCCGGATCCGGGCGTCCACTTCCTCTTCCTTCATTCCCTTAAGCCGCAAACCAAACGCCATGTTGTCGTAGCAGGTCATGTGCGGATAGAGCGCGTAGCTCTGAAACACCATGGCAATGTCTCGGTCCTTGGGCTGTGTATCCGTCACGTTCCTTGTGCCGATAAGGATGTCACCGGAGCTCACATCCTCCAGCCCCGCCACCATGCGCAGCGTGGTGGACTTCCCGCACCCCGAGGGGCCGACAAGCACAATCAGCTCCCCATCGGAGATTTCAAGGTTCAGGCCCTTCACGGCCTGGTAGCCGTTGTCGTAGACCTTCCAGATGTTTTTCAAACTTACGCCGGCCATAGTTGTTTACCCTTTAACCGCACCCGCGGTCAGGCCTTTGACGAACATCCGCATGCACAACGCAAACAAAATCAGCAGCGGAACCGACCCGATCGCGTATCCCGCCATCAGTTCGCCCCACTGCTTCACGTACTCCCCGTCCATGCGCATCAGCGCCACCGGCAGTGTCAGCTTCTGGTCATCACGCAAAATCACCAGCGGCAGAATCAACTGGTTCCAGTTTCCGAAAAACTCCATGATCGCCAGCGTCCCCAGCACCGGCGTGCACACCGGCAGCAGCACATGCCGGATCTGCGCCAGGTGCCCCGCTCCATCCACCTGCGCGGATTCAAACAATTCCTTGGGAATGTCCTCGATGAACTGACGCAGAATAAAAATGCACCCGATCTGCCCGCCGATCGTCCCCACCAGGATCAACGCCCACAGGCTGTTCACCAGATTCAGCGACTTCAGCAGCGTAAACAGCGTCACCAGCGTCGCCGCCGTGCCGGGCAGAAACATCGATCCCATCAACGTGTAATAGATCAAATCCCGCCCGCGAAACCGGTACCGGGCGATCACATAACTCGTCATGACGGCGAAAAACAGACACAGCACCGTCGCCATGGTGGACACCACAATCGACGTCGCAATCGAGTCCCGCACCGTCTCCCATGCCTTAGCCCAGTTCTCCCACCGCCACTGGCTCGGCGCATCCGGCAGCCACGGGTTTTTGATGAACTGGTCGTTGTCCTTCACGCTCACCACCAGCATCAGGTAAAGCGGGAAAAACGCCGTCCCGATCACAAACCACACCGCCGCATGCTTGAGCGTTTCAAAGAACCACCCATACGGCTCCTTGTCCTTGGAAGGCCGCCGCGCCGGGGGAGCCGGAGGCACGTTTGTTGTCGTTGGCGTGCTTGTCATTTATCCACCCTCACATACTTCTGATAAACGATCGTCATCCCCAGCACGCACACAAACAGCACCATGCCCAGCGCGCACGCATAGCCAAAACGCTGGTTCACAAACGCTTCCCGATACATGTACAGCCCAGGCGTCATCCCCACGTTGCTCGGCCCCCCTTCGGACCCCAGCAGCACCAGGAAAAGCCCATAGTCCGTCAACGTGCCGATCGTCATGAACACCAGGTTGATGCGCACTTGCGAAAGCACCAGCGGCAGTTCCAGTGAGAAGAATTTCTTCACCGGCCCCGCGCCGTCCAGGTCCGCAGCTTCGTATACCTCTTTGGAAATGCTCTGTAAACCCGCCAGGTACAACAGCACACCCAGCGTCCCCACCCACGGGAAACCCCAGAACAAAATCGCCGGTATCACCAGCTTCGTATGCCCCAGCCAAGCCGGCTGGCCTTCGCCAAACGCATTGGTGGGCTGCTTCCATACATCCGTCAGCAAAATCAAAGTCAGCGCCGCCAGCACCACGCACACCCCGATCACCCGCAATGTCTTGGGCCATTTAAACCGGCCAAGCGGGGCAAACAGCCCATACCCAACCGCCGCCACGATGCCCGCCAGCACAGCGGCCTTCACCAAGCCGATGATCAGCGCCGTAATCACCAGCCATATCAGCATCACCGGCCACCGCCGCACCAGTTGCGCCCGATAGTTCAGGCCCGAACCTGTCTGCACGCTGCCCACAACCAAAAACCCAAGCCCCAGCAGCACCAGGCCCATGAACGACCCTGCCCACGGCGCAACCGCCGTGCTGCTCACCCCTGAAAGGAAGTGGCTCACCTTCGGCATGTTCACATCCATCCACTGCAGCACATTCATCAAGCCGGTCCAGCGCAGCAGTTGATTAAACAATCCGTAAGTCGGCTCGTAAAAGCTCTTCCAAACCAGCAGCCAAACCAGCCCGGGAATCACCATCGGCACCACAAACAGCACCCGGTACAGGTACTGAAACCGCTCGGACTTCAGCCGATGGATCACCACGGCGATCAAAATGCTCGGCCACATCTTCACCAGGTTTGCAGCGATCAAAATCCCGATCAGCCAGAACGTCTGCCAGAACAGCGGGTCCGCTGTAAACGCCCGCACATAGTTCTGAATCCCGATGAACTCCCGCACCAGTGCGCCGTCCCACTGGTAAAAGCTCATCTGGATCGCCGAAAACTTCGGCCACAGATCAAAGATTAGTTTCCCAATCAGCGTCGGCAGCATCAGCCCGATCAATATCAGCCACTGCGTGCCCAGCCGCAGCCGCTGGCCGGTGGTCCGCTTGCGCGCCGGCGGCGGCGCTTGTGAAGGCGTTGGAATCAATGGGGTGGGGTCTGGCATCAGGGTGCGCCGATAGGCTCCTGGAAGGTTTCTTGGTATCGCGCCCGTGGTTCCTCGGCGTTGTTCGTGCGTTGCTGCTCCAGGATCACCGCGTTAAGCCGCTTGCTCTTCTCCGGCGTTGAAGGCTGCAGCATGTCCTGCAGCGTAAACGCCGCAATCGTCCGCTCCTGCTGACGCACCCACTGCTTCTGGTCGGCGTAGTCCAGCGCCCAGGCGTTCTTCCCGCCATACCGCGGATCCGCGAGGCCGTCTTCCACCGCTTTGAAGAACTCCTTATCCGTCACCTCGCCCTGCAGGTAACGCCAAAGCTGCCCCCACCAGATACTCGACGGCACCGCCCCGTATTTGATGTCTACCTTCACCGTGTACCCCGCAGTGCCGGGCATAAACGGCGCAGCCTGCGGCGTCGGCACCGAATCAGTCACCACCGGCACCCAGTTGGAGCCTTCATTCAAAAGCTGGTTGCCTTCAACGCTCGTGAGGAACTGTAAAAAGTCCAGCGCCCGCTCCGCATTGCGCGAGGACCGGTTCACCCCGTACGGCCCGCCGCCTGAAAGGCTCGCCTCGTTGGCCTTGCCTGCGATCGCCTCTGAAAAAGCCTCCCCCTTGGCCGGGAGCGGAAAGTCGATCACCGCCACCGGAAACGGCACATTGCGCGTAAGCCCCGCAGACTCCCACGACCCCGCCGCAATCATCCCCGCCCGGCCCTGCACGAACAAAAACAAAGCCTGATCGCGGCCCATCGCCATGAAGCCCGGCGCAAAGTTCGTCGTCACCGCGCGCAGCGCGTGGTAGTAGTCCCGCAAACCCGGCGTCTGAAAGGAAATCTTTCCCGTCGCCCACCCGGCAAATGCCTCGCGAGGCGTCACCGTGCCATCCAGGTCCGTATCCAGCAAAGTCTCATAAGTCGCCGTGAACGGAATCAAATACCCGGTCAGAAAAATCTGCGCGCAGTCGCTCCCGCCCGCAATGGGCACGATGGGCTCCCCAAGCTTCGTCTTGAGCGTGCGCATCTTCTTGGCCGCTTCCAGAAGCTCGGCGAGTGTTTCCGGAATCTTGGAAGACCCCGTGGCCTCTTTCAGCAATTCCGTATTGATGTACACCCGGGCGGTAAACAAGGTCGTCGGTGCGGAGTAATACTCCTGCGTCACCGGGTGCAGGCCGGATCGCATCCCGTCCCGGAACGTATCGCGCCACCGCAGGTCCTGCGCCGGCGTCCCTTTGTTGTAGGGGTTGGGCTTTTGCGCAGCCTCTGAAAGCGGAATCAAAAACCGCGGCAGGTACGTATCGCTGGCCAGCACTTTGGATTTGCCCAGCTCAAAAATATCCGGCGCAGTCCCCGCCAGAAGGTGCGTGTTGAGCCATTGGCCGTACACCTTCTCGGTGATGCCGAGTTGAATCACCTTCACCCCGGGGTTCAGCGATTCATACCGCGCGATGGCCTGGTCCAGCGATGTCCGGTACCCCGCTTCAAGCTGCCAGTGGGAAATCCGGATCACCTCGCCTTTAGGCGAGGTGATCTGCCTGTCCAGATGCCATACCCGCCCCGCGCAAAGCACGAAAATCAGCGCCAGGATCACCCACGGCAGCTTTGCGAACCTTCCCGGCGCATCAGGATTTGTCGTCGTGGTCGTACTCATGGCTTCACCTCCGGCGCCGGTGCGCCAAGGCGTTTAAGCGCAAGCTGCGCCTCATAAGCTTTGCCGGAGGTCGGGGTGATGCCCAAAATCTTCGTGTAGCACGTCACTGCGGTCTTAGGATCATTCAGTCGGGTGTCCGCCAGCACCGCCATGCGCCAGTAGAGCGTCGCTTCTTTGCCCGTCTGCGGCAGCCCGATGGCATCCGCCTTCAAGTA
The DNA here is from genome assembly GCA_964542875.1 of uncultured Phycisphaeraceae bacterium. Lineage (GTDB taxonomy): Bacteria > Planctomycetota > Phycisphaerae > Phycisphaerales > Phycisphaeraceae > CAZGOM01. Next base: position 32,231 of record CAZIWA010000001.1, on the reverse strand, counting down.
GCTCTCCAGCGCCTGCCGGTCGTTCTTCAGCGGATAAAAGTACGTATCCCCCATGTAAAGGTACATCCCCGCCGCCATCGGATTATTCGGGTGCGAGGCCAGCCGTTTTTGCAGCACCTCGATCCCCTTCATGCACTCGGCCTGCTCGTAGGTCTGGATGTACGTCCCCGCCATGCGCAATGTGGCCTGGTCCGCTTCGATCGAGTCCGGCGCTTTGTCGATCACACTCTGGTACCACGTGCGCGCCTCGGCCAGTTCCACCGTGTCCGCCAAAAAGTCTTTTAGTTCCGCGATCCGCCCCAGCCCCAGCGCCGCCAGTCTCCCGGCCCGATGGTCCGGCCGTGCATTCCACACCTGCAGGTACATCGCTTTGGCCGCCGTCACGTTGCCCGCGGAAACCGGCGTCATGTGATACAGGCAAGTCGCCTTCCCATACAGCGCCAGCGCCCACGCATCCGAATCCGGCTTGGCCATCGCCAGCGCTTTGTCGAAGTGCATCTCAGCCGACCGGTAATCGAAAAAGCCGATCTCCTTCGCCGCCAGTTCCAGTTCGGATTCCGGCGACGCCTTCGCAGCCTCCATCGGCGCAGGGGCCTGCCCGGAAAACAACAGCACCGCCCCCGCCAGTAAACCGGCTGTCGCGATGCGTGATGTAATCCGTCCGGCGTTTTTCATGCTGCTTTGACCCTATCTTGATACATAAACGTTTGCTGGTCTAATGGTTTTTCATTTAAGAGGTTGATTGCTTGAAAAAAGCCCTGATCTTTTTCTGCCTGCTGCTCCTGGCCCTTGCCGGCTGCGCGCCCGCCCTTCATGAAACCACCCCTCGTTATGCCCCCGGCGTCTCCGTGATTTTCGACGCCGACGCAGGCCGGTTTGTTTCGTTTGATGTTGACGGTAATTCTTACTTCTGGAAAAATCCCGCACCAACCCCCGACCCCCGCACCGGCTGGGTCGACTTCGGCGGAGATAAAATCTGGCCCCTCCCCCAGGCCCAATGGCGCAAATACCTCGGCCGCGTCTGGCCCCCCGGCAAAGACCTCGAAGGCATCCCCTGGCAACGCCTGGATCACCCCGCCGCCCAAACCCACATCGCCCGCGCGGGCATCACCCTGCTGCGCGCTTGGTACCCCACATTTCCCGATAAGGGCTTCCAGGTCGAAACAACCCTTGAGCGAACCTCGCAAACCATCCAGGCCCCCGTCCACATCTGGGGCATTGCTCAGGTTCCCGTCGGCGAGTTCGGTTTGATCTCCCTTTCGCCCCAGCACGCCGGCCTCACCCAGCTCATGTGGTTTGGTGATGGCCGCCAGGCCTGTCAGGTCGTAAGCGACGATCAAAACCGCCCCGCAGCCCTCATCGTCCGCCCCGGCCCCAAAGGCGGCAAAGTCGGAGCCATGGGCCAATGGGTCGCCGCCGTCTACCCCAAACACATTCTCGTTCGCTTCTTGAACCAGCCCGCCGCCATCGGTGCGGACTACGCAGACCGCTCCAGCGTCCAGCTCTTCCAAACCCGTGAATACTGGGAGCTGGAAACCCTCAGCCCACTCCAAACCCTCGCACCGGGCCAGCAGATGATGCTCGCCGAAACCTGGGTCGTATGGAACCGCCCCCGTCACCTCACGCCATCCCAACTGGCCCTCTGGATCGACGGCAAAACCAAAGCCATGAAGTAAAGCGGCCGCATGGCGATCTACGTCAAGATGGACACCCGGCAACCCGACAGCCCAATACCCCGGGCGCGTGGGCTGCTCGCCATCACCTGAATCGCAACCAGGATAAATCCGCCCCTCAAACATCCAGCGTTACCCCCGCCATCGCCTGGGGAAACTGATCCAACTGCCAGCATTCCACCGGCACTTCGCCGGAGGTCAGGTTCGGGTGCGTCTGCATGAACCGCCCCCGATACAGATGCCGCATCAGCACCATCACCGCCGGGTTGTCATTGATCAGGTACCGCGTCGCCACCGCTTTCTCTCCCTCATAAAACACCACCCGCGCGCTCGCCGGAGCCGTGATCGTCACGTTCGAGCGCAATGTGCCCGAATCGAGAATATCCCCGTTCCCCGTCTCCAGCCTGAAGCTGTTGGCCTTGGTTTTACCCGCCCGGTTCAGCGTCACCCGGGTCGTCCCCGGCTTCACGAAGCTCGCTCCCGCGGGGTGCAGATAAACCGGATTGGTCACCGCGTGCAGTTTCACGTTCTTGTGGTCCACCGGGTTGTCGTTCGCGCCAAACACCCGGGCGATCACATAGCTCTTTTGCGTGCTTGAAGGCAACGTGAAGGTGTAAACCCCCTCCGGCGTTTGATCCTGGGAGAAAATCACCTTCCCACCCTTGGTGATCAGTTCCAGCCGTCCCAGCGGCCCCGGGTTTTCCGGGCCGGATTCCACGCGCACCGTCACTTTGTGCGCCCGCCCGGCCACCGCCGTGGCCACCTGGCCGGAGCTCTTGCCGTCGACACTCACCGTCAACAGCGGGCCGGAGCTGCACAGCAGCGTCCCTGCCTTAAAGCCGTGTTTGATCTCCGCCATCGTCGGCGTCGGCTTGGCGCACGGCACATAGCTCAGCCGCACCGGGTCATCGTTTTGCGCCTTCGTATCGGACAGCCCCATGTCCATCTCCGCCGTCCCGGGCACAAAGTACCCCTGGTCCAGCAGCGCGAACCACAGCGCCTGATATTCCGGCCGATACGCGTGATACCCCATCACCACCATGCCATCCAGCCGTCCATGCGCATACGCATGCGCCGGCATCTCCGCAGCGATGTTCGTGATGAACCGGCCTTCCCGGTCCAGCCACCAGCTCGTCGGGTGCGCCCAGATACCCACCGACCCCTGCTTGTGCTGCGCATCGAAAATCTGGCTGTAAGGCCGCCGATCGTACGGCACCGGCTCATCCGCATCGTCGTCGGGTGCCTGCTCCGTGCACATCCACCGGTCAAACGGCTGGTCATAGTCATGCCATGCCGGAAAGTCGTAGTGGTACCCCACCCACCATAAATGTCCAAAGCGGGTCTTGGGCGTCTCGTTGTCCAGGTAAAAAAGCGTATGGTCCTGCCCGCTGTTCACCGCGTGCAGCATCGCCTGCACCTCTCCCAGGTCCATCATTGACGCATAATCAAAGCCGGAACCGTAATAAGTCTGATATCCCTCGTGCTCACAAAACCCGTAATGCTTCGCATTCAAAGGCGTATACGGCGAGCCCATTCCCAGCGCTTTCACACCCCGCCGCTTGCACCACGCGCGTAATTGGGTGTAATTATCAGGCGGGGGAAGCGCTCCCCCATGATGCGATACGCCCGAATACGTATGGGTATGGGTCAACACCGAGCCGTGAAGTCCCTGTCCTGTCACCGGGTGTGATACTGTGGTAAAGCCGGTTGATATAGCATTCACCTAACGAATCCTCCGAGTATGATTTTGGCAGGCTCCCAGGAAGAAATGAGAAAATCCATGACTGACGCCGAAAACAAAAAAAGTTCGGGCCGGCGTCTGCCGCTCGCGGAAATCGCCAAGCGCGCTGACGTTTCCCTCTCCAGCGTATCTTACGTCTTGAACGGAAAAGGTCGGATTTCCCCCGATAAACGCAAAGAAATCGAACGCCTCCTGCGCCAGGCCGGACACGCCCCCCGCACTTCCCGCAGGAGCGTCATTTACCTCATGAACCTCCAGGAGCTCGCCCAGGCCCACACCTCCGGCCCCTTCCTCGCAAAACACATGGGCCTCCGCGAAGGCGTCCGCGCCCGCAAAGCCCCCGTTCAGCTCGAAACGCTCGACGTCACCCGAAACCTCGACGAACAGCTCGACCCCATCCTCGCCGCCAAGCCCACCGGCGTCGTACTCGACACCAATCTCCTTGAACACGTCAACCCCGTCGTCGCCAGGCTCCAGGCGGCAAACGTGGCCGCCGTCCAGCTTGGACATGTCCAACGAAATGAATCCATCGACGCCGTCGTCGTCGACGACTTCCGAGGCGGCGTCCTCGCCGCACGCTACCTTCTCTCCAAAGGCCACAAGCGCATCGGCACCCTCCGCTGGAACGTCACCGGAGACCCCGCCAGCGAACGCAAGCACGCCGGCTTCAAATGCACCCTCGCCGCCGCCGGCATCGAGCTCACCGCCAACGACATCGCCCAAAGCGAACGCAAGAACACCGACACCCTCATCGCCGGCCGCGCCGCCATCGAAACCCTCATGGCCCGCTCTCCGGACCTCACCGCCGTCTTTATCGAAAACAGCATCATCAGCCCCCCGCTGCTCTACCCCCTCATGGGCGAAACCGCCCTCCCCGAGTGGCTCAGCAAGCTTGAAATGGTTCACTTTGAAGCCTGGGACCTGGACTGGGTCGATCAGGTCTTCCTCGGCCAGATGGGCCACCACCAGCGCCCCCGCATCGGCCTGAGCATCAACTGGCAGCTCATGGGCTGGCTCGCCGCTGAGCGCGTGCTTAACCGCGCCGACGGCGAAGTCGGCCAGGGCCGCTGCATCGGCGTCGCCCCCACGCTCGTCGTCCATCATGACAGGCAAGTCAAAGAGTTGCACCTGGAAGCTCCACAGTAACCACGTCTCACGCCCCCAATCTGGGCGGCAAAGCACGGGCCAAACCCGTGCTGTGTCCCGTTGTGCCGTTAAATGACCTGAACCAGCCAACACAACCTCTTTCTTACCCCTTTGTCTCAGGGTGAAGCCCCCTCCTCCCCCACCCCGCACCCCTCACTGCCTCTCCAGCGTCATTGAAACGTCATCCACCTTCCCGATTAGCGGCCCGATGAAGAAAGTCATGTCGTTCTTCCGGCTGGGGTTGATCGCGCATCCTGAAGTGTTTCCCACCAGCTTCCCGTCGACATAAAAATCCGTGCTGTCCACGCCGTTGAACACCAGCTTCACCTGCACCCACTGGTTCTTGGGGATCGCCGCGCCCACCTTGTCGGTGTCCGCAACCGTCGCCTTCCCCGCCACCGCCTTGGGCTTGCCGCTCTTGTCCCACTTATCCTGCCGCAGGCTCAGGCAACTGTCGTTGTCGTGATACAGGCCCAGGGTGGTTGAGCTCCCGTCCCACCCCCACCCGGCGAATTCCTCCACATAAATCTTCGCCTGAATCGTCATCTTCTGGTCCACCTTGTTGGCCAGGTCGTTGGGCACCGTCACCTTGATCTGCTCGCGCCCATACATCGACACGTACTTCCCCTGCGGCTTGTCCATCCACAAAGGTGAATCCTCAAACGTCATCGCCTCATTGCCCGGCCGGCCCACCACCACTTCCGTCTTGAGCTTGTTGGGCCCCGCGTCCTTGATGGTGCCGTCCAGCGGCAGATAAAGCACCGTCGACTTCAACACGCCCTCGGGCGTTCCGGGCATGCCCGAGCTCTTGCGCGTGCATGCCACCTTCACCGTCTGGTAACCCAGAAACCCGTTCTCATCCAGCACCGTCAGCGTCACGCTGTACTCCCGGCCCTCGCCGATGAACGTGTGCGTCGGCGAAGCGTCGGACGAAAAGCTTTCATCATCGAAGTCCCAGAAGAAAAACTTCGCCCGCCCCGTGCCGCCTTCCACCTTCGCCGTGAACTTGATCGTCAGCGGCGAAGACCCGCTCAGCGTGTCGGCCACCACGGTCACCTTCGGCTGCACCGGCTTCACATTGCTGGCGCCGACAAAATACCCCAGCGTCATCGTCTCCCGGATCGACATATCCACCGTGAACTCCGTATTCACGTTGAACCCGTCGTACCACCGGTTCATCAGCGGCCAGTTTTGCGGAAACACGCCTTCCCCGGCGCTCTTGCCGTACTGGTTGAGCCAGTAGATCCCCGCCGAACCGATACCCATCGGTATGCCCGGCGCTGGCTCGATGATCCGGTCGAAGTTGCTCGGATTATGCACGATCTCGATATTCCGCTTGTACCCGATGCCCGTCTGCAGGCTGTAGCCAAACGGGTTGGCCCCCAGCATGTAGTCCACCTGGCGCAGGGCGCCCTCGGTGTAGGCTTCCTTGGGTTCAATGGCGTTGGCCGTCAGCAGGTTGTAAGACCAGATCGCCGCCGGGAACACCCACCCATACGCCTGAAACCGGATGCTCTCAGGCGGCATCGCGATCCGGTAGGGAAACTGTTCCGTATTCGCCAGGTGCGTGTTGGCCGTCTTCAAAATGATCTGCCGGCACCGCTCCTTCATACCCGCATCAGTCTCCCGCTCGGTCAGGAACGCATACCGCCGCGAAGCATGCCCGATGCACTCCACCAGCGTGTCCCAGCCCCAGCGCGCTTCCTCCGGCTTGAAGTTCTTCAGGAAGTAATCGTGGAACTTCGCGTCCCCCGTCGCCGCGTACAGTTCCACCGCCGCCCAGCACAGTTCATCGGTGTCCTTAAACAGCGCGCCGTAATGCCAGTATTCGCTGTACACCTTGTTCTTCTCCAGCCATGCCCAGGCTTTGAGCGACTTTTCCAGGTACCGCTTGGCGTCTTCCGGGTAATACTTCTTGATCTGCGGATGCGTCGCTGCCTGCGCCAGCGCCGCCGCAAACGCCGCCGTGTAGTTCGTGTCCTTGGGGAACATGAACCGCTTGTTCTCCCGAGGCGGCACCGAATTCTCATACCCCCCGCTGTTGGGACGAATCACCCCAAACACGCCCCCGTCGTCATCCTGCATGTTCTCCACCCAGTCCAGCTCCCACTTCACTTCCTCCAGCACATCTGGAATCCCGTTGCCGGAATTGGGCATGCCAAGGTTGTCTTCCTGGTACTTGTCCGGGTACAGCCTCATCATCTGCAGCGGATACGTGATGAAATTGCACCCGTTGGAGGTGTATTTCCCGTAATCCCCCGCATCGTGATGCCCACGCGTCGCCTTGCGCTGCTCGCTCTCATGCACAGGCTTATAGATCTCGACCTTCCCCTTCTTATCCTTGGGCTGCTGCACAAAGGAAGACGTCAGCGCCTTGGGGTCCACAAACGCATCGTCGATGTGGCACGCCTCATGCCCATGCCGCGTCAGTGAAAGCGGGATATCGCAGCCGCAGCGCTGGATCAGGTTCCCGCGCATCAGGTTCACGTACACCGCATTCAGCGCGGTCGGCCCGATATCAAACGGGTACGAAATCCCCACTGTCGGCACATACAGCCGGTATGTCCCCGGCGTCTTGAAAGTCGTAAAGTCCAACTCGTACAAATCCTGCCCGACCAACTGCTCGTTCACACCCTTGGACGTCAGCGTCGCCGGTGCATTCTGTGGCAGCGTCGTCTCCCGGACCTTCACCTTGCCCTTAAACACGGACTTGCCCGTCGTATCCAGCAGCTCAAACGAATCCACGGAAAACCCCAGCGGCCCCTTCGTCCCCGCATACTGCCCCAGATACGCATACTTCGCCCGGTCCGGCAGATACCCCACCTGGTTCACCCGGATGTTGTCGGAAATATTCGCCCGGTCGTTGAATGCCACCGGCACGCCGGGAATCCCCGCCAGCGTGGATGTGACGGTGTAGCTCGCCCCTTGCTTCATCGGCGTGGGCAGCTCAAGAAAAATCCCCGTCGTCTTCACCATCAACTGCTTCCGGTTGGAAAGCCTCGTCAGCCGGCATCGTGCCGAAATGGAAACCGGCTTCACCTGCTTGCCCGCTGCGTAGTTCTCATCGTCTTTGCTCACGATGGTGAACTGCGAAGCATCACGCAGGTCCGCGTCCTTCAGCGCCGTGTTCTGCAGCCAGATGGAAATGTACTTGTTGTTCTCCGTCCGAATTGAATCGGAAAACTGCGTCGCCATCGACGTCGGCCCGATCGCCCGTTCAAAGTCCGATGTCGGCAGCGTCTGCCCCTGCGCCCCGCCCGTGCACGCCAGGCTCAGACACGCAATGCTCGCCCACAGCCCTGCACGCCAGGACTTTCGCCCCGACCGCTTGGACACACCAACAGACGTTCCAGATCGCATCATGGAGCGGACTTTCAGTTTAAAAGTGCATTTACCGGTCGGATTCAGGACAGGCCTGCGGAATCAGCAGCGCCGGATACCAGACATCCACATGAAGCTGAAACCTCACGCGCGCCACGCCCGTTTCCACAAAATTGATCGGCGAATAAGGCCGAAGCGGCACACCCAGCAAAAACGCCAGCAGCATCCCCAGCGTCCCCCCATGCGCCACAATCGCGATCCGCTGCGCATCGTCAGGGTTCTCCATCAGATACCCCCCGTGCGCCGGCGTCACCCCGTTCTCCTGCAGCAATTCCAGGAACGGCGGAATCAGTCGCGCCGCCATCTCATACGTCCCCTCGCCCAGCGGCGTCTTCCACGCCACCTCCGGGCGATACTGCTGATCCACGATCGTCGGCTGAATCGAACCCTGATGCATCTGCCCCGGCGCATGATTCCTCATCTGCCGCTCGATCAACACCTCCGCAGGCCGCCACTCCTCCAGGAACGGACAAACCTGGATCGGCAATTCCCGCGGCTCCGCGATCGCCTGCGCCGTCTGCAGCGCACGCCCCAGCGGCGAAGCATAGATCGACGTGATCATCAAATCCCCCAAACCGTGCGCAAGCCGCTTGGCCTGCTGCTGCCCCTTGGCCGACAGGCAGCCCGTCACCGGGGGCTCGAAATGTTTGTGGGGGTCTCCGGCGATCTGACCGTGTCGGATAAGCAGCAATTCCATGGATGCTTCTCGTATTGGCAAGCGAAAGATTCGGCATTCAACCACGCAAACACAAACCCGACCATTACTCCGCGTTATCACCCCAGGGGTAGTAAGCGCTTCCGTTGTCGGTCAGGATCAGCTTCGAATTAAACACCCGGGGAAGCCGGATGAAATAGTCGTAGTACGCGTCGTACGTCGCCGTCTGAGACCACGTATCCGCGCGCCCGTCCATGAACGAGATGTTGACCGCCTCGCCGTTGTTGTGCCGGTACCGCGGGCCTTCACCCGTGATGTACCCGCCGCCGAAGCGCTGCGTCGCGTTCCCGTCCGTGCCGCCCAGGTCGATCGCCAGCATCAGCCGGTCCGTGTTCTTCTTGATCGAGGTCAGCTTCTTGTACGGGTAAGCCGCCCACTGGTCGGACCGGGTAAAGAAAAAGCTGTTGGGCGCGTGATACTTCAGCGATTGGACCTCCCCCGCCGGCCCGGGACCAAACGTCTTGGTCGACCATGAGAAATAAGTGTTCGCCGTCCCCGGGCAACGGCGTAGCCGGCCCGAGGGGTCCGTCTGATCGATCACCTGAGACCACGTCAGGTGCGCCTTGGTCGGGTCGGTCGGATAGTTGGTCGCATGCGAAAGGTAATACTGGTTGTCCTGTGCGTACACGAACGTCAACACCGCCGTCTGGCGCATCGACGAAACGCACATCAGTTGCTGCGCGTGCGCCCGGCTGCGGGAGATCGCAGGCACCAGCACACCAATCAAAACGGTAATGATGCTGATCACAACCAGCATCTCGATCAGCGTGAATCCCCCCCGGCATTGATTCTTACGGCTTAGAACCGGCTTTGACATGGCTGGTTCTCCTTTTGGGTGAAACATTAACCTTGATCCGGCAACGCTTTGAGATGAAAAAACCAGGACGTTACGGCCAATTTGATTCAGGTTTTTTGCCAGGAACTTCATTTGACTATACTCCGATGGGTTCAAGAAGCAAAGAGGATTTGCTTAATTTTTCATCGAAAATGGTTAAAGGTTCACCAAGTAGGCCGTTGGTTTTGTGTTAATTTCGCGTTTGGACACGTTTTTTGCCTCTTCTTCATGCAAAAAACGCACCCTCCACGGCAAATCCCCGACGTTAAGGCCGTGTTAATCGCCCTAAAATGACAAACCCCCAGTTTTCCCACATATTCACAAGCCTGCCTAATATAGTGGCAGACCCCCTTCACACAGGCCTTTTCAGCCCAAATCACCTCACCCACACCCAAAATCACCATCCCCGGCGGTACAGACCTGAACCTCTCAAAACGTCTCTTACGACCTTTTTGCCCGTTCCCGAAAAAAATTTGCAACAAATCACACCTCCCTAACGTATGCTGGTGAATGTTTCACCTAAGTTGATCACGGTTCCCCTCCAGAAAGGCTTGGGCATGCGGTTTCACTCGCTTTTGAGCGTGGTGTTGGTCGGTTTGGCGTCCTCCTCCCTCCCCCGCCAAACCTTCGCCGACCCCGTTTTTGTCGACCTCTCCCCCGTCGCAAACGCCGCCATTCAAGACGACGGCATCGCCAACAACGGCAAAGGCGGCTGGTCCGATGAAGGCACCAACGACATGCTCATCTACCCCGAAATCGCCTTCGGCACGGTCAAACGAAACGGCCACTTCTTCCAGCTCATCAAGCCCGCCAAAATCGACAGCCCCACCGTCCTCATGCTCAAAGGCGCAAACCGCGGCACCGACAAGCCCGCCAGCGCCCAGGTTTCCGTCGCCGACGTCAAAGGCAAGTACATCTACCTGCTCATGAACGCCGTCGGCTCCGTCAAAGGCGAGCCGGCCAACTATGTCGCCGCCACCTGCCGCGTCGAATACGCCGACGGCGCCACCGCACTCATCCAGCTCCGCGACGGCCAGGAACTGCGCCAGTGGTACACCGGCAATTGGTGGGACAACGCCGGCGCCTCCGCCTGGCCCTTCTTCATGGGCCGCAACCTCTACAGCATCAAGTGGCGTCAGTTCATCGGCGTCTGGGCCATGCAGTGGCCCAACCCAAACCCCGATAAGCCCATCAAAAAACTCACCTTCGAATCCATGGGCAAGGCCACCCCGGTCATCTGGGCCGTCACCATCGACAACGACGACTACCGTGCCAGCGAAACCGAGCTCAAAAAAGACTTCAACCGTCCCGCCGACATCCCCGAAGGCTTCTTCGACGCCCGTCTGGAGCTCGAGCGCGAAGGCCAATACAAAGCCGCCAGGAGCTTTGAACTCATCCAGGGCATCCGCAAAATCGATGTCATCCGTGATGACCTCATCGCCGTCACCGTCGACGGCGCGCTGGGCGAGCTCGGCGCAGGCGAGGTCCGCTCCCGCATCGCCCCCTACGCCAAGCCCGAAGCCTTCCGGATCGTCAGCCCGCAGGACCCCAGCTTCTCCGCCGACGGCAAGCCCGCTCAGGTCGTGCGCCAAAGCTATGAAACCTTCCAGGGCAACATCCCCGGCTTCGCCGGCGTCACACTTTACTGGCACACCTTCTATCTGCGCCTGGGCTCTCCCATGAAACCCGGCATGCAGTACGCCATCGATGTCCCCGGCATCGATAAATCCCTCACCCACGGCATGCAGGTGAAGTTTGACGACAAAAACGTCTTCACCCCCGCCATCAAGGTCAATCAGGTCGCTTACAGCTCCCGCTCCACAAAGCGCTATGCCTACCTCGGCTGGTGGGCCGCGGAGCTTGGCCCTGTCGACTACTCCGCCCTCAAGGAATTCCAGGCCATCGATGAAAACACCGGCAAAGTCGTCCTCACCGGCGCCATCAAGCCCCGCAAATTAAACGACCCCCTCTCGGGCGAAAACGTCTACGACATGGACATCGCCTCCCTCCCCGTCGGCAAGTACCACATCTACGTCCCCGGCCTGGGACGGTCGGATTCCTTCGCCGTCGGCACCGACGCCATGCGCACCCTTTACTACGACACCATGCGCGCCTTCTACCACCAGCGCGCAGGCGTCGCCCTCACCAAGCCCTACACCACGTTTGAGCGCCCCGCCACCTACACCAAGGTCTACGAGTCCGGCTTCACCGCCGACGGCCACTACGTCCCAAAACCCAACGAACCCTTCAAAACCTTCACAGGCGGCTACCACGACGCCGGTGACGACGACGTCTTCACCTACCATCTGCGTGCCACCTCCCAAACCCTCGACGCTTTCGAACAAACCTCCGGCAAGCTCAAGGATTCCGACCTCAACATCCCCGAGTCCGGCAACAAAATCCCCGATGTGCTCGACGAAGCCGACTGGGCCCTGCGCAGCTACCTCGTCAGCCAGTTGCCCGACGGTGCCATCCCCATGGGCCGCGGCAACGACCAGGACCTCATCCGCAATCGCTACAACGGCAAGCCCCGCCCTCCCTTTGGCGTTTTTCCTCCCATCAATACCTCCAGCACGGAGTTCGCCGCCGTCGCCGCCCGTTACGCCAAACTCATCAAACCCTACGACGCCAAACGCGCCCAGGAATACCTCGACGCCGCCGACAAAGCCCTCAACTGGGCAATCTCCCAGCAGGTCGATACCGAAAAGAACGCCGACGACCGTCCTGCCTACCTCTTCCAGCTCTGGGCCGCGGGCGAGCTCTTCGATGCCACCGGTGACGCCAAATACAACGACATCTTCCTCCGGCTCTACGACACCGTTTTCCCCAAAGACAAAAACGGCAAACGCGGCGCAAAACTCCACTGGTCCCTGGGCCACTGGATTCCCATGTCCGTCTGGACCTACGCCATCACCAAGCGCCCAGGCGCAAACAACGCCGTCCAGCAGGAAATCACCCAGCGCCTCGTCACCGACGCCAACTGGGTCGTCAAACGCACCGACGAAAACCCCTACCGCATGGGCCACGACGGCCGCAGCCTCGGATGGGGCAACGGCAACGGCGGCGGATACTACGGTGACATTCTCCTGCGCGCCTACTGGCTCACCGGCGACCAGAAATACCTCGACGCAGCCAGCCTCAACGCAGACTTCCTCCTGGGCGCAAACCCCCTGAGCCGCACCTTCATCACCAGCACCGGCGCTCGCTCCCCACGCCAACCCCAACTCAGCGAAACCCTCTACACCAAATCCGAAAAACGCGGCACCCCCGTCCCCGGCATCACCAACTACGGCCTCGCCGATTCCATCCCGCCAGGCTGGCCTGCGGAAGTCCCCAAATGGCGCCGCATCCGCGACATCGGCGGCGGCGCCGAAGTCTCCAGCGAATTCACCGTCACCGAAACCCTCGGCGCCTCCGGCATGCTCTTTGAAACCCTCTACTCCCTCGAAAAATAACCCCCATACACCAATTCTGGGTGGCACAGCACGGCCCAAGCCGTGCTGTGCCACCCACATGCCAACTTCAATGCCGATCAACCTGTAATTCGAGTCTGTAGCAACACCACAAACTCGCAAATGTTGATGTCTGCGCCTTGGGCATCTCTCTGCGCCCCAGCGGGGCGATCGCCCGTAGACTAGCGGTTAACCCTTCCCCCCACCTCACTCCCCCCGCGATACTTGTGAGGCGTCATCTCAAACTCACCCTTAAACACCCGATGGAAATGCGACAGGTTCCGAAACCCGCTTTTCTCGGCCACCTCGCCCACCGATAAATCCGTGTGCCTTAGCAAGCCCGCCGCCGTCCTCAGCCGCGCGTGCGTCAGGATCTCCATAAACGACTGTCCGCACGCTTGCCGCACCGCATGTCCCGCCCGGCTCTCACTCAAATGCAGCCGTTGCGCCAGGTCCGCCAGCGTCACCTGCTTCGTGTGCCGCTCTTGAATGAAATACCGGATCACATGCTGCCTCGGAATCAAATGCTTGTTCAGCAGCTTGGCATTCCCCAGCACATCCACCGGCAGCTCCTCCAGCGCCCCCGCAGGCGGATTCAGCCTCCACATCTCGATCCTCGCGCTCAACTGCCTCAGCGACTCCAGAATCCACGCCGCCTCCTCATCCTCCACCGGCTCCAGCGCCTTCACATAGTCCGACCACGAATCATGCACGTGAACATTCGCCGACCGCGCGCAGCTTAGCCCCGGCCCCGGTTTGCGCTGGCCCGCAAACAGCACCCGCTGCAGCCGGGCCTGATCCATCGTCGGCACCACCCACTCCACCAGCCCCGCATGGCACACCTGCACCCTTCCCGCAGGCTGCTGCGCCAGCGCCGCGCGCGTCTCCACCACGCAGGACTTCACGCATGAAGCCATCCTCAGTGCCTTGGCCGCTACACACGCCCCATTCATGTGGTTAAACCGGTCAGGCGGCAGAAATGACCATAACGCCCCCGTCATCTCATGCACACATACGGTGAGCTTTGTCGCTTTTTCAAAGGCATTTATCGCCAACATCGGCACATTGAACCAGTCGTCCATACTCCACCTCCTCAGCGGAAAACCACACTTTTTCAGCAGGCAATATCGTAGCTCCATATCCCTCCCGCCACTAGTCTGATATTCACGTTCCTTGCCCTTCCCTAAACGAAAGTCTCCGCATGGCCACCCAACCAGGCTTCACCTCGGTCTTTGAGCAAGTCTTCGATGTCGTCGTCTTCGGTGCAGGCTACGCAGGCATCGCCGCATGCCGCCAGCTCACTCAGGCCGGTCAATCCGTCCTGCTGGTTGATCGTCTGGGAGACGCCGCCTGGGAATCCGGCCGCGCCATGTCCGAATCCGCAGGCCACACCGCCCATCCCGACTTTTCCCTCTGGGTCAGCCACCTCGCCCAGCACGGCATCATCGATCAAAACCTCATCGCCCCCGGCCCCGCCGAAGTCCTCGCCAGCCATCACCTCCAGCACCTCCCCAGCCTCAGCATCCTCTACTACGCCGGCCCGGTCGATCTCACCCTTGAAAACAACCTCCTCACCCACGTCACCCTCGCCACCAAGGCGGGCCTGCGCCGCATCGCCGCCGCCCAATTTCTCGACACCACCGAAACCGGCGAACTCCTCTGCCTCCTCCCCGGCACACCTTCCCCAAAGACTCCAGCCACCCAACTTCTCTCCCTCTACTTCCTCCACCACGCCTGGGCCGACAATCTCGATCATCCCATCGCCTGCCCCGCCCTCCCCGGCGCGTCGCTCCTCTTCACCCGCGCTTCCTGGCCCAATGTCCGCAAGCTCACCATCTCCCTCCCAGGCAGCGAAACCCACCCCCGAGGCGCATGGCTCCCCGCACTCCAGGCCTTGCGTGATCAGCTCCCCACCGTAATGGCGGACGCCCTGCTCACCCACGGCAGCGTCATCCCGCTCCCCATCTACGCCGATTCCCAGCCCGCCCCGGCGCTCTCCCTGCCCGCCAATGTCGCCTGCGCCTCTCCTGCCTACTCTCAGGGCGCATTCGACACCTTAAGCGCCCGCTTCACCCTCGGCGCAGCCGCAGCCTCCCGCCTCGCCAGCCAGCCCCACGCACGCGTCAGCGCAGACTCCCTCCTGG
>CAZIWA010000001.1:0-17044 GCA_964542875.1 uncultured Phycisphaeraceae bacterium | reverse complement strand
GCCTCCCGCCTCGCCAGCCAGCCCCACG
This sequence comes from uncultured Phycisphaeraceae bacterium, assembly GCA_964542875.1. Taxonomy (GTDB): domain Bacteria; phylum Planctomycetota; class Phycisphaerae; order Phycisphaerales; family Phycisphaeraceae; genus CAZGOM01. The sequence goes on along the minus strand of CAZIWA010000001.1, from coordinate 17,016 downwards.
CACGCGTCAGCGCAGACTCCCTCCTGGACCCCATCCCCCCCGTCACACCCCGCCGCAAGGTCTCCTCAGACATCGCCGTCGCCGGCCTCGGCACCGGCGGCCTGCTCGCCGCCATCGCCGCTGGTAGAAACTCCCAAAATGTCCTCGCCTTCGACCCCCTCCCCTACGCCGGCGGCATCGGCACCGGCGGCGGCATCCACTTCTACTACCACGGCGTCAAAGGCGGACTCCAGGAAGAACTCGACACCCTCACCCGCCAGATCATGCCCCTCTTTGGCCGCACCCCGCAAATCAAAGGCTTCCACCCGGACGCCAAAAAAATCATCGCAGACTCCCTCCTCCGCCAGGCAGGCGTCACCCTCCTCACCGGCTCCCTCGTCTGCGTCACCACACACGACGGCAACGTCCGGACCGCCCTCATCACCACCCCCGCAGGCCCCGTTGAAGTCTCCGCCCAGGCCTGGATCGACGCCACCGGCGACGGCGACCTCTGCGCCCAGGCAGGCGCCTCCTTCCAGCTCGGCCGCGCCCCCGACGGCCAGCTCCACGCCTTTTCTCAATCCTCCGGCCGTGCAGGCATCAACAAGGGCGTCGCCGCCATGTATTGCATGAACTACGACGCCGGCTTCGTCGACCCCACAGACCCTCAAGACCTCACCCGCGCGCGCCTCCTGGGCATCAGCCACTACCTCCACACCCGCTACACCCAGGACGACCACCCCACCTACATCGCCCCCAGCATCGGCCTGCGCCAGGCCCGCCAGATCGAAACCGACTACGTCCTCACTTTGGCCGACCTCATCGAACGCCACCGCTTTCACGACTGCGTCGGCTACACCGGCTGCCATTACGACAACCACGCCGTCGACTACGAACTCGAATCCGAAGAAGCCATGTTCTGGGTCTGGGTCTGCCGTCAGTGGTCCGGCCGCACCGCCTGCGAAATCCCATACCGCACCCTCCTGCCTCAATCCCTCGGCAACGTCTGGATCGCCTGCCGCGCCTTGGGCGTCACCATCGAGGCCCACAGCTCCATGCGCATGCAGCGGGATATCCAGCGCATCGGCGAAGTCTCCGGCCTCGCCGCCGCCCTGGCCATCAGGCACGCCACCTCCAGCCGCGACATCCCTTTCGCATCCCTCACAGCCCTGCTGGCCTCCTCCGGCGCAGTCAAGCTCGTTCAAAGCGAGGTCGATACCTTCGGCCCCGCCGCCTTCGTCGAACACTTTTCCCCACCGGTCGTCCTGGCCGACCCTGCCTCGCTCGCGCGCTGGGCCATGGCCCTGGAGCAAAACCAGAACCCGCAATCCGAGCTCTGGTACCTCTACCGCGCCGGTCCCACCCTCGCCGGTCCCTTCGTCACGCCTCTCCTGAACTCTGCCGACCCCGACGTTTCATTCAACGCCGCGGCCATCCTCGCCATGTGGACAGACCCTCAAGCCCAGCCCCGGCTTATCCAGGCTATCCAAACCCGCGAATACGGCTTTGATTCCCTGCCCGAGCCCCAGCGCCCCGAACGCTACGCCATGGCGGCCCCCCGCTGGATGACCGCCATCGCCCTCCTGCGTACCTGCGCAGACGCCCAGTGCCTCACCGCCCTGCAGCACGTCGCCGCTGACCCATCCATCGTGCTTAACGCCCGCACCTCCATCGCCATCACATGCCGGCGCATCGCCGAGCGCATCTCCCTCACCCCTGCTCAACGCGATCAGATCGCCGCGATCACGGACCTCCTCCTGGCTTCTCAACCTCCCGTGGAATCCGGTCCCCCGCGCCGGGTGGTGCTCAACACCACGGTGCGGACAAAAGCCTCCGGCCAGTACTGGGAACCCATCGTTCTTGAAAACTCAAGCTGGCAGCCCCACCTCCAGATCGCCCAGACCCGCATCGCCGTCGGTGTCGCCCCGCATGACCGGGCCCTCCAGCTCCTGTCCGACCCCCGCGTCATCGTCAGGCGGGCCGCCCGTGCCGCCTTTGAGCAATCCCAGCTCACCGCCCCCGTCGCCTGAGTCCTCCAAGCCGTCCACAAGGATCACCGCTCAATGTCCGTCGCCCCTTTAAAACTTCCCGCCTGCGGCATGTTCATCGGCTCGGGGATTTACCCCACCAGCGCCGACTATCTGCTCTGCACGCTTCACGCCCATCAGACCTGGGCGCCCCAGTACACCCAGCCGCTGGAGATGATTCAAAGAATCGTCGACGACAACCAGGGCAACCTCGCCCAGCTCTGGGGCTATTCCCGCGGCTACGCCCCCGCCACCTATGACCAGTGGTTTTACGCGCTTGATGAAATCGGCGTCCACATCCCCCGGCCAGACTGGTCCACCGGTGCTTACACCCGCCCGCAGGACTGTCAGGAGTTCAAAACCCACGCCGACCGTTACGGCGCCGGCATCCTCCGCTTCATCAACGCCGCCGCCGAAAAAGGCATCTACACCGCGTTGCTTTACACCGACGCGCGCCCCCAGTGGTCCCAGCAGTTTCAAAACGCATCCCCCTGGTACCTGGGGTACGACTTTGGCGAGCGCTTCACCTTCCGCTTTGAAGAATCCGCCCATGCCGGCAAACGCCTGGAAGACCTCACGCTCCTCTCCCTTGCCGACGACCTCATCACCCGGGTTAAGGCCCATGTCGACCAGCGCCGGGCCACCGGCTGGGGCCCCATCATGGCCACCAGCATCAACTTTTACATCGACTACGAAGTCCTCGCCGGCGTCGACATCCCCGTCATTGAAGACTTCGCCTTCAGCCACCTGAACATGGCCTCCGCGCTCTCCCGCGGGCTCATGCGCCAGCACGGCCTCCAGCTCTGGGGCTCTCACCTGGCGCACGAACATTACTCCTGGATCCCCAATTCCCACCCTCGCAAATTCGACCTCCTCACCGCCGGCCTCTACCAGAAATACATCGCCGGCTGCAAGATGGTCATCAACGAATCCGGCAACTGGCACGTCGAAGCCTCCCTCTGTGAAGATTCCCCTAAATTCGACTTCCCCACCGTCCCCATCAAGCCCTCCGACCTCACCTGGTCAGGCGAAAAATCCCCGGACTTTTCCGCCCACATCCCCGAAGCCCGCAAGCACTACCACAAGATCGACTACACCTCCCCCATCTGCCGCTCCTACCGCAAAGTCATCTCTGATTTTTACGACTTTGTGAAAGCCAACCCCGCACCCCGGGGCCAGCCCGAAACCACCCTCGCCCTCGCCAAAGGCAACCTCGATCTTTGTGGGCATCGCTTCAACTCAAACGCCGCCGTCGCCGGCGCCTATTCCCTGGCCGACATCAACCCCAACTGGCTCGAAGGCGCTCCCGAGCAAGGCTGGGAAATCGCCAAGCGCGTTTTCTACCCCCTCATGCCCGTGCTTGAGCCCTGCCCAAACCGCTTCCTCTCCGGCTCTCCCTTCGGCATGGTCGATATCGTCAGCTTCGCCAAAGACCGGATCACCGCTCAATCCTTGGCCAGCCATTACAAAGCCATCCTCTTCACCGGTTGGAACACCGCCTCCCCCGCCCAATACGACACCCTCAAAGCCTTCGTCTCTCAAGGCGGCACGCTCTTTATCGCCCTCCCCCACCTCTCCACGAACATCACCCGCAACCACACCGGCTTCGCAACTACTGATCTTCTCTTCAACGGCGACTTCTCCGACCTCTGCGGCCTCAAAGTCCTCTCCAGAGGCAAACGCATCTACTGGGCCACCGCCCCTGAAAACTCTCACGAGCTCGGCTTCAGCTTCCCCCGCCGCTTCGGCATCATCGGCGCTTGCCTGGGCAACCTCCAGATCACCGACCCCGGCGTGGAAACCCTCGTCGTCGATGACGAACAGGCCGCCCCAGTCCTGCTGCGCCGCAAACTCGGGAAAGGCACTGTCTATTTCCTCAACACCTGGGCCTACCCCGGCGCGGTCAACACCGATGAAGGCCCCGGCGCGCGCACATCATCCCCGGGCCTTGTCGGCGCCATTTACCGCCACATCGCCCTGCAAAACCGCCCCGCCGTCCACATCACCGACGACCAATCTCAGCCCGGTGGTGAGTGTGAATACATCACCTACTCCTATTTCCCGGAATCAGGAACCATCTGCCTCTTCAACATCGACTTCGACCGCCCCCATTCCTTCTATCTCCACCATCACAGCCACATCACTCCAATCACCCTCGCCCCAGGTGAATTCAAACTCCTCAAATGACAAAGCACATTCGACTGGCACTCATAGGGGCAGGCAACCGCGGATCAGGCGTCTTCGGTCAATACGCCTTGAACATGCCCCACCGTGTCTCCTTCACTCACGTCGTCGAGCCAGATGCGTCACGCCGTGAGCGTTTCTCTCAAATCCATGCCATCCCGCTCTCAAATTGCTTCGCCTCATCCGAGGCCTTCTTCACCTCAGACCTCTCCGGCATCGATGGAGTCGTCATTGCCACGCTGGATGACCACCGCCTAGCGCCCCTCGCCGGCGCCATCACTCATAACCTTCCCATTCTCATTGAAAAACCCCTCTGCACCACCCCGCAGGAACTGCTCCAGGTCCAGAACCACACCCGCAGCTATCGGCAGATCTGCGTCGTCTGTCACCAGCTCCGCCTCACTCCCGCATATCTCACCATCAAACGCCTCATTGATTCTGGCGACTTGGGCTCCATCACCGCCATTGCCCATGAAGAAAATGTCAGCTACGCCCACATGGCCCATTCCCTTGTCCGCGGCTACCTCCATCAGCGCCGTGGCCCTATTCTTCTGGCCAAATGCTGCCATGATTTTGATCTCCTCACCTGGCTCGTCGGCTCTCCCCCGGCCAGAATCAGTTCGTTCGCCTCGCTTAACCACTTCACCCGTGCAAATGCCCCAAGCGGCGCACCGGCCTTCTGCCTTGATGGCTGCCCCCACGCTGTCACCTGTCCTTACGACGTAGCCAAGGCCTACTTCTCCGACCACACCGACCCCGCCTGGATACGCCAGATGGGCGTCATCGACTCCCGAAGCCAGCTCCTTCAAGCCCTCAAGTCAAATCGCTTCGGCCGTTGCGTCTACCAGGTGGGCGATCAAGCCGTGGACAGCCAGGCTGCCATCATCCAGTTTCAAAACAACGTTAACGTCAGCTTCCTGCTCACTGGCCACAACGCCTCCGAACGCCGTCGCACCAAGATCAGCCTCACCAATGGCGAGATCTCCTACGACTCCTCCTTTCCTGTCGTCCACGCACACGCTTTTCACCCAAACCTTTCCTCGCAACATTCCGTCCAATCATCGGGCACACACCATGGCGGAGACCAGGCCATCATGGACGCCTTCATCCACGCCATCGCCACAGGCGACCACTCCGGTCTTCTTACCCCGATCCACTCTTCCTTTGACGGTCACTTTCTTGTTTTCGCTGCCGAACACTCCCGCTACTCCGGCCAAACCGTCTCGTTCCCCGAATATCTCCAATCGCTTCAAACCCACGCGCAAAACCTCGGTTCCCAATCCTGCCAATCACATCCGGGGAGCCTTTCACTCGATTCCATCACGTCGCCTGAGTACATTTCTACGGAGCCTCTCATGTCACCTATTTCTTCTATTGACTCCGCTGCGTCTTCCAAGCCCTTTTCACGCGCTTTCACGCTGATCGAGCTCTTGGTTGTCATCACCATTCTTTCCGTGCTGATCGCGCTCATGCTCCCCTCCCTCTCCAAAGCCCGCGAACAAGCCAAGATCGCCCGCTGCTTGGCCAACCAACGCCAGATCGCCCTGGGCGGCCCCATGTACGCCTCCGACAACAACGGCCTCTTTCCCGCCAAATACAACGACGATGGCGCCACCCCCAGCGCCAACACCGGCTTCATGGACTTCTCCATCGCCGCCATGCGTTTCTACACCAATGGCGATTGGGTCACCTTCACCTATAACGCCACTTCCAAGCAATACAGCATGAGTGCCCCTTTCAACGGCCCCGCCATCTTCATCTGCCCCAACAACGTCAACCCCTCGGCCCTCTGGGGCGGCAAATGGAAAACCAGCTACGGCCTCAACTGCGACGCCCGAGGCGGATGGGCCCGCAGACTCAACCAATACCGCGTCAAGTTCTATGACGTCCCCAAACCCTCCTCCAAAGTGTTCGGCATGGACTGGGCCGGCACATGGCTTCGCACCGACGCCTATAACAGCGGCGTCTCCGCCACCTTCACCTTCGGCGGCTCCTACGTCCCCGGCATCGGCGCCTACGGCGCAGTCGCCACCGGCACCTGGATCACCCAAGGCGAATACCAGGACTTCTACGAAGGCCGGCACGGCCTCTACGTCAACGTCGTCTATATGGACGGCCACGCCGCCACCCTCGCCTCGCGTCCCGTCATCAGCGCCTGGCATGTCGCCGGCACCCCCGCCATCGGCGACCCCAACATCTACACCCGCGCGAACAACATGTTCGCCGTTGCCGGCAACTAACCCATGCCCCACGATAAAGCCACTCATCCAACAAACGCCATGCACCCGTTCGCCCGACCTCCCGCCAAACCCACAAAAAACACAGCGCGTACCTCAACGCCAACCGATCCACCCACCGCACGAATGAAACAGAAAACCATCATCAGCACATTGCACCAAGCGCCCAAACGCATAACCCTGGGTCGATCGCCTTCTGATTGCGTCTTTGCTTTTTTCTTATTCATCGCCACCCTCACCCTCCTTTCCTCCCCCATCCTCGCCCAAACCCAGGCCCCCGCCACGCCTGAAGCCCTCGCCGCCGCGCAGCAGAAGCTCCCCCAGGCCGCAGCCGCCACCCAATATCCCGCGCTCACCGCGCTCTTGCGCACCCTCGAAAAATCAGCCCCCACCCAGGACACCATCACCGCTCTTGAAGTCTCTCAAGACCTCGCCCACGCCGCGCCGCTCCCCAAAACCACCGCGCTCATCCATTACACCGTCCCTGCCATGGCGCCCGCCATGCGCCTGCCCGGCGCGTTCCCGGCCGACGGTCAGGCTCTCGCCCCGGTCAGCATCATCGCCGCGCAGGACGAATACGAACCCGCTTCGTTTCTCCTCTATTCGTTCCAAAACATCGACACCGCTCAGCTTTCCGTTTCCGAGCTTAAAAATGCGTCGGGCGAATCCTTTCCCAAGGAAGACCTGGACCTTAAGGTCGTCAAAGTCTGGTATCAGAACGCCAACGCATGGTTCAGCTATTTCAGCGATGTCGGGCTCACCCTCGTGCCCGAGCTTCTCCTGCATGATGAAAATCTCATCCGCGTCGACACCCAATCCCAGGCCAACTACGCACGCATTCAATCCGCCGCCGGACCCCGCGAAGTCTGGATCAGCGCCCCCAACGAAATCGCCGTCCCCTTTAATCACTATGACCCTGGCTTTGTTGATGCCCCTTCTCTGAAACCTGTGAAACTTGAAGCAGGCCGCTTCAAGCAATTCATCCTCACCGCCCGCACCACGGCCCAGACACCCCCCGGCCTCTACAAAGGCGTTATCACCGTCCAGTCGCCCGGCCAAGCCGATTACACGCTTCCCGTCACGCTCAAAATCCTCCCCTTCACGCTCCCCGCCCCCAAGGCTTATCTGGACCTCAAAAAAGACTTCATCGTCTCGCTCATGGGCAACTGGCCGGACCTCCCCATTTCCCACCCGGCTTATCTCCCCACGCTTAAAAACCTGCGCCGGCACAACCTCCTCCACACCGGCCCAGGCGGCGCACCCACCGCAGCCCTCTCCGCGCAATACGTCCCCGGCATCAAGGCTGCCGGCTTCGACACCTCCATACTCCTCATGCGTCACTCCCTCCCCTGGGAAGGCACGCACGACGGCGCGCCCTTCACGTTTGACCAGCTCATGAACATCCGCCGCGCCTCACAATCCTGGCGCACGTTTTTCATGACCAACTTCGGCCACACCAACGCCTACCTCTGCCTGGGTGATGAGCCCACCGCCGCCTGGGTCATGAAGACCCGTCAGGTCTGGCGGGTTGTTCAGGAAGCCGGACTCAAAGCCCAGCTCGCCGGGCACGAACATCTCTACGCCAAGGCCGGCTACATCCTTGATCTCCACCAGTCTGCCGGCTCACCAGACCAGGGCGAACACGCCCGGCAGCGCCAGGCCATCGGACATGGCCACATCGGCTTCTACGCCAACCAGCACAACGGCTCGGAAAACCCAGACTTCGTCCGCCGCCAGCACGGCCTTCAGGGCTATCTCGCGGGCCTCAGCGCCGTGGACAACTATGAATTCGCCTACGGCCCGTGGAACGACCGCGCCACGCCGCTCTATAAGCCCATGGTGCTCGCGTATCCCATCTCCGACGGACTGGTGGACACCCTCGCCTGGGAAGGTTTCCGTGAAGCCATTGATGACATCCGCTACGCCACCAAACTTAAGCAACTCGCCCAACAGGCCATTGATTCCGGCACCGCCGATGGTGATCTCACCCGTGTCTACGCCGGCCGCCAGACCCTCCAGTGGCTCACCCTGCTGGACGGCTCCACCGTGGACCTCGCCTCTGCCCGGCTCGAAATGATCGGCAAAATCCTCAAGCTCTCCGCTCTTAAAGGTTCCTGAATGATCCGCCCCACCACATTCCTGCTCCTGCTGGCTCTCGCGCTTCCGTTGCACGCGCAGAGTGCAGCCACGTCCAATGACGTTTATAAAGACGCTCAGCAGAAGATCCGCGCCAAACAACTCCCCGATGCGCTCGCCCTGGTCGAAAAAACCCTCGACATCCCCAACCTCTCCTCCGTCGACAAAGCCCGCTTTCTGAAGCTCGCCGCGGACATCTCTCAATCTCAGGCCACTCCTGAATCCAAAAAAAACGCCCTCGTCTACCTCGAAAAAATCATCGCCGACCCCGCCATCCCCAACTCCAGCAAGATCGACACGCTCAAATCCCTCTCGGACCTTTACATCGCTTCACTCGCAGGCCTTGATCTCTATCAAATGGATCTCGTCCCCGCACAGGCCACACTCGAGCGCGCACTCGCCCTTCCCAACCTTAAGCCAGAGGAAAAGTCCGTCGCCCTGTCCAACCTTGGAGATCTCTTCCGCAGGCAGGACAAGCACGCCCTCGCCCGGGAGCAATACGAAAAAGCCCTCGCCCTGCAAACCACCGACAAAGCCAAAACCGTCTATCAAAAGCTCATCGCCGAAACCTACGCCCGTGAAGGCAACCGCGAAAAAGCACTTGCCATCTACACCAGCGAAAATCTCGGTGCCCTCGCCTTCTATGCGGCTTTCGGCCCCGCCGGCAAGCTTCACGAAGAGTGCCTCAAAGTCCTCGGCGATCCTGAATCAAACGAGAATGCCAAGTGGAACGCCTTCCGTGCCCTCCCCGCGTTTAACTGGCAGGCCACGGACCTGGCCACCATCCAGCAGGTGGGCGAAAAACACCTCGGTCCCACCCTCACGCAAAATCCCGGCCGCATCCTCGCCCTCATGCCTCTCTTTAAGAAAGCCAAGCCGGACTCCGACCAGGCATTCATCCTCTGGTCGGCTCCATACTTCCTCCAGGCCAAGCTCTCCGCACCCGACTACTCCTATGTCCAGTGCGCAGCGCTCGACGCCCGGGCCACCCAATCCGACGTCAAATCCATCACTGATCAAGCCACTGTTCTCGCCGCCGATGCCAAACTCACCCCGCAGGCCCGCGCCTCAGCCGACCTTCTCGCCAGCACTCTTCCCCACCCCAGCCCGGCCAACATCGCCGCCGCTCTGGAACGCCACAAAGACCTCGCTTCTCAGGACAAAGCCCAGGCCCTCCTAGGCGCCGCCAAAACCGCTCTGCGCGTCAATCAGGAGCCCGCCGGCCGCGCGCTCCATCAGGCATACATCGCGCTCCTGGCTCAGTTCCCGCGCGCCCGGATCACCTGCGCCTTCACCCCCGATGCCCCCTCAGACCTCGGCGGCTTCCTCGCCTCCCCTCTCCAGTCCACCACCCCCAAGGCCCCCCTTGACCGGCCCTACGGCGACAACCTCAAATTCCTCGTCGAAACCGACTCCGCCATGACCGGCCGCCAGGCCGATGCCCAATCCCAAACCCTCGCCGACGATTCCAAAACCGACATTCAGTTCCTCTGTGATGCCGACGGCATCCACCTCTTCATCAAAGCCTACGACGGTCAGCTTCCCCAGGCCCTCGCCGGCACCGCCCGCGCAGGCAGCTTTGAAATGTACCTCGCCCCCGGCCCCCATCAGCCTTACTACACCCTGCTGGGAAATCTCCCCAACCCGGACTTCCATCCCGAGCTCTTCCTCACCAGCTACCCCAACGCCACATTTCGCCCGCTCTCCGAAAAAGACGGCACCTTCACCGCCCAAACCAAGCCCCTTCCTCACGTTGGCGCTTTCGCCACGCATCTCTTTTTCTCCTGGCAGGCCTTCTACGACAAGCTCCCTCAAAACGGTTCCGCATGGCAGTTCGACGCCATCCGCTGGACCCGCACAGGCGGCTTCTCCTTCGCAGGCTCCCAGTCCGTCCACAACCGCTCAAGCTGGGGCGACATCCTCTTCACCAACCTCACACCTGAAAACCTCCGCGCCATCAAGCGCAACATCATCTACAAAGCGCTCCCCCTCTACCGCAAGGCCAAAGAATCCACCAGCCCCGTCGGGAACTGGGCAGACCCCGTCCTTGGCGACCCCGCCTTCTTTAATGCCAGGGTCAAGCCTCTCTTGACCAGGCTCGATCAATACGCCCCGCGTGTCACCAAAGACATGTCCCCTCAGGACATCGACGAACTTTTCAACGACGCCGTCCCCGGCTGGATGGAACTCAGTTTCACTGTCGACGCCCTGCGGCGCCAATACCTGCAGGACCAACTCACCGCCAATTGACGCTCTGACCCCCTCTCTCCCTGGGAGATGGCAGGGGGAGGGCAATGCCATCGCCCACCCAAACACCAACACGCCGCAAAGGTCACACATGCTCCGCACCTCCCTTTTCATCACTCTTCTCCTTGCTTCTCCGCTCTACGCCGACGACTTCGACAAGCTCATCGCCAACACCCCCAAGCCCGCCGCCGCCAAAGCCGCTCCCGCAGTTGCCGCTCCCGTTTCCGACAACCTCGACTGGATGCAGCTCGGCGCCCAGCAAACCGACACCCATCGCGGCGTCGTCGAAGGCAAGCCGGAGCTCTCCACCATCACCGGCACGGCCACCCCCAAAGCCACCGCGGACCTCTCGAAATTCACCCGCGTCTACACCATCGACCTCAAGCAATTCAACATCTCAAACACCGGCGTAAATCCGGTTGAAACCTCCAAAGGCATCAACCAGGCCCTTCAATATGCCAAAGCCCAAAACGCCAATTTCATTAAGTTTCCTCCCGGCACCTACCTCATCAGCGAGCTGGACCCCATCATCCTCAACCTCCAGGACACCGTCATTGATCTAAACGGCGCAACCCTCCAGATCAACACCAACGCGCTCCCCAAATACGTCCTCATCGACATCGTCGACGGCGCACAAAACCTCCGGCTCACCAACGGCACCTTAAAAGGCGACCGTGAAACCCACGACTACAAAACCACCAAGGCGGCCCACGAACACGCCGTCGGCCTCACCTTCAGCGCCGGAAAAAACATCGAAGTCGATCACCTCATCGTCACCGGATTTCCCGGGTCGGGTGTTTCCTCCAGCGTTAACGTCGGCAGGGGCGCACTCAGCTTCCATTCACTGCGCGATAAAGACCTCATCCCCGGTGAGCTCTCCGACACAGGCGAAAAACTCCCCAGCGATAAAAAGCTCATCACCGCCAAGTCGTATGACATCTCCAAAGCCAATGGCCAGTTCGAGTTCGGCTACACCCTCGGCTATGCCGGCTTCCCCTCCGTCCGCGGCCGCGCCTACCACGCCTTCTTCTTTGACGCCGACAACAAATTCATCAAGAAGCAATCCTGCCTTCAGTTCGCCAAGGTGGACGTCCCCACAAACGCAAAATTCGTCCAGTTTGAATTCAACCAGCCCACCATCAAAAACGCGCCCGAAGGCATGATCGGCCGCATCACCAACCTCGCCTCCCCCTCGCACGTTCACTTCCATCACAACACCCTCATTAACAACCGCACCCTCGGCCTCGCCTTCTGTGGCGGACAAAACTGGGTCATCGAACACAGCCTCTTTGAATCCAACGGCGGCAACGCCCCCGGCTTCGGCGTCGACTTCGAAGACGGCTGGGACCTCATGCGCGAAGTCGTCTTCCGCAACAACACCTTCAAAGCCAACAAAGCCGGAGACCTCGTCGTCTGCGCCGGCACCGAACTCATCTTTGAATCCAACACCTTTGAAAACGCCGTCATTCTCTACGACCGCGTCAACAACTACCTCTTCGCCAACAACACCCTCACCGGCTCCCGCGTCCTCTACAAAACCGGCATCAAGCACGCCGTCATTCAGAACAACACCTATAAAAACGCCAGGCTCGAAGTCCGCTGGAACGAAAACAAATGGCCCGGCGTCCCCCCGTTGGCCCTCACCGGCGAAACCCTTGACGCCATGACCTCCGTCACCGGCCCCATCCTCGTCTTCGACAATTGTAAAATCACCGGCACCAGCTTCGCTCCCAACAAAGAATCCAAGCTCCTCCTCTTTAAAAACTGCACTCTCACAAACTCCCCGGTGCTTACCCCCGCAGGCATAACCGCTCCCAAGATCACCTACGAAAACTGCACCATCACCCCACCCCCCAAATAGCTCACCATGGAACATCGCTTGCTCGCCGGCTCAGGCCTCAGGATTCCCGCCCTCACCCTCGGCTGTGCGAACTTCGGCGGCAAAGGCACCTTCTTCGAAAACTGGGGCGTCATCGACAACGACCAGGCCACTCGGATCGTCGACATCTGCCTCGATCACGGCCTCACCATGTTCGACACCGCAGACTGCTACTCGGCCGGCAGGTCTGAGGAAACCCTCGGCCACGCCATCAAAGGCAAACGCGACAAAGTCCTCATCTCCACCAAGGCTGCACGACGCTTCCGTGATGATCCCAACAGTGTCGGCGCTTCCCGCGCCCACCTCCATAAATCAATTCACGAATCCCTCACCCGGCTCGGCACTGATTACATCGACCTTTTCCAGCTCCACGGCTTTGACGCGCTCACACCTGTCGAAGAAACCCTCTCCACCCTTGATGCCTTCATCCGCCAAGGCAAAATCCGCTACCTCGGCGGCTCAAACTATTCCGGCTGGCACCTCTTTAAAACCCAGTCCGCCGCCGAGCGCTACGGCTACCCTCGTTTCGTCGCCCATCAGGCCTACTACTCCCTCATCGGCCGGGAATTTGAGTGGGACCTCATGCCCGTGGGGCTGGACCAGAAAATCGGCACCGTCGTCTGGAGCCCCCTTGGCTCAGGCCGCCTCACCGGCAAAATCCGCCGCGGCCAGCCCATGCCAGCCCCCGGTGCAAGCCGGCTCAGCACGCCCAACCCCTCGGAAACCTGCCCCCAGGGCGATCTTCAAATCCTCTACAACATCGTCGACACGCTCGACCAGCTCGCCCTCGAAACCAATAAAACCACCGCCCAGGTCGCATTGAACTGGCTCCTCCAGCGCCCCACCGTAGCCACGCTCGTCATCGGCGCACGCAACGAAACCCAGATCAAGGAAAACGTCGGCGCAGTCGGCTGGAACCTCTCCCCAGGCCAAGTCGCCCGGCTCGATGCCGCCAGCGCCATCCCGCGCATCTACCCCTACTGGCACCAGGCCGCCACCCCTGAGCGCAACCCCTTCCCCACGCCCTAAGCCCGCCCATCCACCTCTGCTGCGTGTGCCTCGCTTCCGTCTGCGTAAGCACGTCTTTTCTCTTTACCTGCTCACAACCCAAAACTGATGCATAATGATTTAACAATCCGAACAAGTCTTCCCTGAGGCTCAAATGCAGATCATCTCTCAAGGCATCGTGTTCCCCTCCCTGAAAAACACCGACGGCTCCAGCGCCTGCTTCCCCTCCATCTGCGTGCTGCCCAGCGGTCGCTGGATCTCTGGGGCGCGCCTGGGCCCCGCCAAATCCTCACGCTTTCAGCGCGCTTACATCCGCATCTCTGATGACCAGGGCAAAACCTGGGGCCCACTCATTCAAGCCGGGCAAGACATTGAAATCATCGCCGGACAAAAGTGGACCTACCGCGCCGTCGCCGCCACCAGCCTCGGCGGCGACAATGTCGTCCTCACCCTCGCCATCGAAAACTATTCCAACCCGCTCGATCCCATGTTCAACGAAGCCACCGAAGGCCTCGCCGACATGAAGCTCCTCCTGGCCTACTCCACCGACGCCGGCAATACCTTCGGCCCCCTCAAGCCCGTCGTCTGTGGCGAGTTTGCAAACGTCCCCACCCCCATCACCGGCGCCGCCATCCCCCTCCCCGATGGCGCACTCGCCGTTCAGTTCGAGGTCAACAAACACTATACGGACCTCACCCCCTGGCAGCACCGCTCCGCAGTTGTCATCACCCGGGATCGCGGCGCCACCTGGTCCCCCGCGTACGTCACCCACACAGACCCGGCCCGCAAGATCTTCTGCTGGGATCAGCGCCTGGCCGTCCTCCCCTCCGGCCGGCTCGTCGACTATTTCTGGACATACGACATGGCCATCACCGCCTACCGCTCCATCCACGAAAGTCACTCCGATGACAACGGCAAAACCTGGAGCCATGTGAAGGAAACCAATCTCCCCGGACAGCCCGCGCGCGCTGTCGGCCTCAAAGACGGCCGCATCGTGCTTCCCTACGTCAACCGCGAAGGCGCTCCTTCCATCCGCGCCCGCATCAGCACCGACGGCATTCATTTCCCCGCCGAAAGCGAACTCATCATCCACGACAGCGCCGCCCGCAGCCAGACCGTCAAAAAAGACAACATGCAGGATGCCTGGTCGGAAATGGGCAAGTACTCCATCGGCCTCCCTGATGCCGTCCTCCTCCCCGACGGCGACATACTCGTCGTCTTCTACTCCGGCGATCACCACGATCAAACCAGCGTCCACTGGGCCCGCATCAAAGTGTGATCCGTACTTGCGCAGCCATCAATCCGCATGCCATGCCCCCATCTATGTGAGCATGTTCTTACGCTCATTTCTTCGTCCGGCAAGCCCTGGGCCGGCTCGCTTCCACTTTCTGCGTCTCCTCCCCAAGCATCTTCAATTCCTGCGCCGTCGCGCTCTTTTCGATCGCGGGAAAAAGATGCCGCTCTTCCCATCGGATGTGGTCATTCAACTTCTGCCCCACCTCCCAAACCCATGCCGCTCCCGGGTCCACTTCTTTGCGCTTATCGCCGGCTTCCGCCGCCAATCCACGCACCAGCGCATGTTCCGCCTCAAACTGCCTCCCATCCGCATCGCTCATCAGCCCTCTTAGCAGCCGCTCTTCATCCTTGAAATGCGGCTCAATCTCCATCGCCCACGCGTCCAGAAACTCCGCTACGGCTTTGCGCCGCGCGACCGCATCCTGGCCCCCGGCCTTAATCAAGTGCTGCGCCTGGACCAACCCCACATAATGATCACGTGACAGCGGAATCAAACTCTCGTGCCGCTTCAAAGGCGAATGCTCAGTCATAAAAGGCCTTTCCGGTAATACCGACCATCCCCCATTAGACCATACGCAGCGCCGCGCCTTCACCCGCTTTATGGCTCCATTCACTTGTCTTTTATTGTCATCATTCCCAAATCCGCAACCATCCCGCCCCTCTTTCGCATAAACGCTTCTCCCACCCCCTTCTTAACCCATTACCTTTACCAGCCTCAGTCATTGAGACTCAGTTTCTATTTCCAACCAACGCTCTTTAAGAGCAAAAAAGGTCCACATCATGTTCCATCGCAACGCATCGTGTCCCCCGCAACGTGCTTTCACACTCATTGAATTGCTCGTTGTCATCTCCATCATCGCCCTTCTCATCGGCATCCTCCTCCCCGCCCTGGGCAAGGCCCGCGCCAGCGCGCAATCCACCAAAAGCTTGAACAACACCAAGCAAATGGGCATCGCCCTGGGCTATTACCACAACGACAACAAATTCGCCTACCCCATCCACTCCTTCGCCAGCGGCGGATGGTCTCCCGGCTCTCCCTTCGTCAACCAGCCCGCCAGCACCTACCCCTTCACCGGCTCCTACTCCGGCCCCGCCCAAACCTGGGCTGGCTCCGCCCCCACGCCACCCACGGCCCCCTTTCGCCCCTTCTGGGCCGACTACCTCTACGGTTACCTGGGCACCCCCGAAGTCTTCAAAAGCCCTTTCGTCACCGAAGCCACCACCTGCCCGGCCCCCAGCACCGTCGCCCTCATGAACAAAACCTTCATCCACCCCGATGCCAAGGGCAAAGACGGCAACCCCTTCCGCTTCGGCGGCTACGGCTATAACTTCCAATACCTCGGCAATGGCCGACTCTCCTCCGGCAACGCCTACTTCGCCAAGCACGACATCGACATCACCAAACCCGTCGCCACCGTCGTCATCGGCGACACCGCCGGCTCACCCCTGGGCGCCGCACAATACGCCATCGACCCCCCGCTGGGCTCCCTCAACCTCGGCTCCCGCGGCTCACGCCGCACCGCCAACACCCACACCGAGGCCTACTACCAAGGCGGCACCAACGCCACCCCCACGGAAGACCCCACCATCCGCTCCCGGCCCGCCGAACGTAACAACGGCGTCGCAAACTTCACCTTCGCCGACGGCCACGGCGGCAGCATGACCCTCCAGCAAGTCGACGACTTCGACTCCGACGGCACCAAAGACAACGGCTACTGGAACGGCAAAGGTGACGCCACCATCCGCTAAACCCATCCGCCACAATTCAAACATCCAAAAAGAAAACGACGCCTCCAAAGGCGTCGTTTTTCTTATCCCATCGCTCTTCAGGGAGAGGGTTAGAGTGAGGGTGTTTCGCTCTTGCATCCTCTTTTCTGGAGGGCCAAAGGCCCGGCCCCATTACAGCCGGGTACTCCAGTTGCTGATCGGTATAAATCGCGTAACGGCATGGTGGCTCAATCACGAAAGTCAGCGAAAATCCGTCTCTTTAGCAACATTACAGGGTTGCGTGCATTTGGATGCG